>DASXMX010000435.1:0-3255 GCA_036495445.1 Tepidisphaeraceae bacterium | reverse complement strand
TGATCCCGACTTCCCCGTTGAACGTTCTCAAGCCCGCCGATTATGGGTCCGACCAGGACGTGCGCTGGTGCCCGGGGTGCGGCGATTACTCGATCCTGGCGCAGATGAAGAAGGTCTGCGCCAAGCTCGGCATGGACCGCAGCAAGACGGTCTTCATCTCCGGCATCGGGTGCTCGAGCCGGTTCCCGTACTACATGAACACGTACGGGTTCCACTCGATCCACGGCCGCGCGCCCACGTTCGCCACCGGGCTGAAGCTCGCCCGGCCCGACCTGAACGTCTGGATGGTGACCGGCGACGGGGACGGGCTGTCGATCGGCGGCAACCACCTGATGCACGCGATCCGCCGGAACATCGACGTGAAGATCCTGCTGTTCAACAACCGGATCTACGGGCTGACCAAGGGTCAATACTCCCCCACCAGCGAGCAGGGGAAGAAGACCAAGAGCACGCCGATGGGCTCGCCCGAGTTCCCGATCCGGCCGATCAGCATCGCGATCGGCGCCGAGGCGTCGTTCGCCGCCCGCGCGATCGACGTCGATGTGAAGCACCTTGAATACGTCCTTGAACGAGCCGCCAAACACCGCGGGACGGCGTTCGTCGAGATCTACCAGAACTGCAACATCTTCAACGACGGCGCCTACGGCTACGCCACCGACAAGACGACCAAGAGCGACAATACCGTCTACCTCGAGCACGGCAAGCCGCTGGTTTTCGGCATGGACGCTTCGAAGGGCATCCGGCTCAACAACCTCACGCCCGAAGTGGTGGACACGAAGTCCGTCTCGCCCGACGACCTGCTGATCCACGACGAGAAGGCACCTGAGCCGACTCTGCCGTTCATGCTGAGCCGGCTGCGGTACCCCGACTTCCCCGAGCCGCTGGGCGTCTTCCGCGCGATCGAGAGCGACATCTACGGCGACATCGTCCGCCAGCAGAACCACGACGCGATCGCCAAGCGCGGCGAGGGCGACCTCCAGCAACTCCTCACGGGCGACGAGACGTGGACGGTCGCGTAAGCGAGCTGATCGAATCGAACTTCAGCGAACGAGCCCTCGGGATCAACTCCCGGGGCTCGCTTCATTCCGTAAATTGCAGTGGATCGCGCCGGTCCCCCCAGTTCCTGTCTTTCGCCGGACTGGTCACTTCAGTGACCAGTTCCGTGCTTACAACTGACGAACATTTTTCCACACCCCCCTGCTCGGCCCTGTGCATGGCGCTACCATCGCTCGGAAAGGTACGCGTCATGCATCAACCGGCCCAAACCGCCTGCCCCCATTGCGGAACGTCGTTGCAGTACGGTCAGTTTTCCTGCCCGAACTGCGGCGCCTCCGCGAACCTTCGGCAACTGGACGAGATCGCCGCCGAGGCGTTGCGGCTCGAATCGATCAACCCCGCCGCCGCGGCGGCGGTCTGGCGGCAGGCGCTGGACCTGCTGCCGCCCGAGTCGCCGCAGTTCCAGCAGATTCAGCAGCGGATTTCCGCGATGGCGGCGGGATGGGTCCCGCCGGGCGCGACGGTTCAGCCTCGGCCTCAGCCCGGCTGGGCCCCAGGGATGGGCGAGGTGCCGTATGCACAGCCGGTGCAGCGGCCGGTCCGCCCGCCGGACCCGTTGCCGCTGGCATTCCTCAAGACGGTCGGGTCGATGATCGTCGCCGACGCGGTCTACTACTTCTATCCGTTCCACGACTGGACGATCGCGATCGGGTTCGTCGTGCTGATGCTGGTCCACGAGATGGGCCACGTCTTCGCGACGTGGTACTACGGCCTGAGCGCCAGCCCGCCGATCTTCATCCCCTACCTGGGCGCGCTGATCAACCTGCGCGAGCAGCCGCGAGACGCCCTGGTCGAATCGGTGATCGGCATCGGCGGCCCGATGCTCGGCACGATCGGGGCCGTCGCCTGTTACATCCTGGCGATGTTCACGCACGGCGACCTGCGGTTCGAGTTGCTGATCGTCACGCAACTCGCGTTCATGCTGAACCTGTTCAACCTGCTCCCGGTCCCGCCGCTCGACGGCGGCCGCATCACCGCGGCGGTCAGCCCGTGGATCTGGCTTGTGGGGTTGGCCGGGCTCGGCTGGCTGATGTTCAACGAGATCCGCGCCGGCGCGGGCGTCGGCCTGTTCATCCTGCTGTTCCTGCTCTTCTACGCCCTGCCGCGGATCCGCATGACCCTCCGCGCCCGCGGGATGAAGATCCCCTATTACAACATCCCCCGTGCGGCCTCGTGGACGATGGGCGTGCTCTATGTTGGGCTGGGCGCGTTCCTCGTCTTCATGTTCCACCACTTGGGCGGTTTGGCATTGCTGGAGTCGGGAATTCGGTAGAGGACTTGCCGAACCTTGGGCACTCCATCGGGAAGGAACCGCCCTGTTTAGCCGGCACGCATGCGTGCCGGCTACACGGATCCATTGGATCTCGTCAGATCTTCACGGATTTGAGCGACTCAATCCCAAACCGCACGTCCCCGATCCGATCATTCCCCGCCTCCCGCTCCAGCGCGATCGGGCCCGCATACCCGATGCCCTTCAGCGCCCGCAGGAACTCTGAAGGATTCACCTGTCCCTTGCCGAAGGCGACTTCCTGCCCCCACTCCTGCCCGGGCTTGGCGGAGCCGATCGCGTCCTTGGCGTGGACGTGGCGGATGTGCCGGCCGAGCGTGCGGATCGCGGCTATCGGGTCGCCGGCGCCGTAGAGGATCATGTTGGCCGGGTCGAAGTTGATGCCGACGTTCGGGGCCGCCAGGTCGTTGAGGAACTCGAGCAATTCGTCGGCCCGCTCCTGGCCGGTCTCCATCAGCAGGTCCACGCCGAACCCGGCGAAGTCACCCGCGACGTCTCGGACGCGATCGCGGATGCTCGCGTACGCGGGATCGTTCGCGTGCGGGACGAACCCGACATGGGTGGAGACGGCCCGCATCCCCAGTTCCTGCGCCAGCCGGGCCGCCTCGCGGGCGAGCCGCCGCCGCAGCGGCCACTGGTCGTCCGGCACGAACCCGCCGGTCCGGCGGATGTGGTCGATCGTCGCGTAGTCCTCGCCCGGAAACGAGATCATCCCCGCGGTGAACCCGATCTTCGCGGAGCGGAGAGGGCCGAGTTCCAGAAACTTCCGCTTGTCGTCAAGCTGGATCAGCTCCAGCAATCCGAGTTGCACCGTGTCCAGCCCGGCCTGCTTCACCTTCTCGACCAGGTCGGACATTCCCTTGGGCTGAAGCGACCAACTGCACACTGCGAGTTCGTGACCGTTGATTTGC
>DASXMX010000434.1:0-22155 GCA_036495445.1 Tepidisphaeraceae bacterium | reverse complement strand
AGTCCTCCACGTATACGATGCCGCCCGGCGACACATACATCGATCTCACGTGTGGGGCGTCCAACGCGACCTGCCAGGTGGCGCCGTCGTCCCGTGATCGCCACACGCCGCCGCGCATTCCGGGAAGCGGAACGGCTTGGGCGAAGTAGTAAAGCTCGCGGCGCGCGGGCGATCCAGCCAACTTGCCACCCCGGGGCACAGTCGGCGACAGCCTAAGCGTGGTCCAAACGTGCGTCTTTGCATCTGCCCGGTAGAAGCCGTGCTCGTTGCATGCGAACACGAACCCGTCGTGACGGAGCACCGAGGTCAGCGGCGTGTCCGTGTGTTGTGGCGGGGACGGCGTTCGGTTGCACCCGACCGCGACGCAAGAAACGCCAATCGCCAACGTCGTAACGAAAACAATTCCCCTGGTTTTCACGGTGTGGATTGTAATCGCCAGAAGCGCCAGGGCGAGCCCCGACCATCCGTCGTGAACGCGCGGCGGGTTTTTTCTGTCACGCGAGTCTAAAATGGCATGCCTGCCCTCCGTTCGGGCGGAGCCCGATACCCACATGGCAAAGACCTTTTACATCATTGACGGCCACGCCCAGATCTACCGCGCCTACTTTGCGCCTTTCCGCGACCTGACGAGCCCGACCGGCGAGCCGACGAAGGCGACGTTTGTTTTCACGCAGATGTTGATGAATCTGGTGGAGAAGCGCAAGCCGGATTACCTGTGCATGGTGATTGACAGCGGGGACGAGACGGTCTTCCGCAAGGAGATCTTCGCCGAGTACAAGGCGAACCGCAAAGAGCGGCCGGACGACTTCGGGCCGCAGGAGGAGCGGATCCTGCGGATCGTGCAGGACGCGGGGGTGCCGATCTTCGCCAAGCCGGGGTTCGAGGCGGACGACCTGATCGCGACGTTCGCCAAACGGATCTGCAACCAAGGGTTCGAGACGTTCATCGTCTCGAAGGACAAAGACCTCCGCCAGGTCCTCAACGACTGCACGAAAATGTACGACGTGCAGTCGGACAAGGTGATCGACCCGGCGACGATGGAGCAGGAGTGCGGCTACACGCCGGCCGAGGCGATCGAGATCCAGACCCTCACCGGCGACACGATCGACAACGTCCCGGGCATCCCGGGCGTCGGCGAAAAGACCGCCGCCAAGCTCGTGAAAAAGTATGGCTCGGCCGACGCGGTGCTTCAGCATCTGGACGAGCTGACGCCGAAGATGCGGGAGAACTTCGAGAAGTACGCCGACCGATTGCCGGTCGCGCGGAAGCTGGTCACGCTGAAGGACGACGTCGAGATCGACTTCGATCCCGAGGCGTGCAAGTTCGTCGGCCTCGACCAGCACGCGCTGCGAACGCACCTGCAGACGCTGGGATTCACCCGGCTGCTCGAACGGCTCGGCCCCGAAGGGCAGGCCGCGGCCAAGGTGCGCGTGGCGCCGCCGCCTTCACCGCTGGGTCGGTTTGAGGAAACGCTGTTCAGCTCCCCGCCCGGCGATGGCGAGCCGCCCACGCTGGCCGAGCCTGCGACGGGCGCGGGGTGCCGGTATGAGCTGGTCCAGACGCAGGAGCAGTTTGAGCAGTTCCTGGCCGAGTTGAAGAAGCAGAGGCGGTTCGCGTTCGACACCGAGACCGACACGCTGGGGCCGATGAGTTCCAAGCTCATCGGCATGAGCTTTAGTTGGGAGCACGCGACCGGGTACTACGTCCCGGTCTGCGGGCCGACCGGGTCGCAATACCTGCTCTGCGAGCAAGTCCTGCCGGCGCTCAAGCCGATCCTCGAAGATCCAACCATCAGGAAGCTCGGGCACAACATTAAATACGACCTGCTGGTGATGAAGCAGGCGGGCGTCGAGGTCCGCGGCGTCGAGATGGACTCGATGATTGCGGCCTTCCTCCTCGATGCGAGCCGGATGCAATACGGCATCGACCGCCTCGCACTGGATCTGCTCAACTTCAAAAAGGTCCCCACCGTGGACCTGATCGGCAGGGGGAAAAACCAGCTCACGATGGACCGGGTCGAGCTGAACCGGATCGCCTGCTACGCGGCCGAGGACGCCGATATCACCCTGCGGCTGTGCGATTACACGGCCGAGCGGCTGGAGAAAGTGCCGGCGCTCAAGAAGCTGAACGACGAGCTTGAGACGCCTTTGATCGACGTGCTGGTCGAGATGGAGCGGAACGGGATCGCGGTCGATCCGACGATCCTCAAAGAGCAGAGCGCGGTGCTCGCCGGCCGGATCGAGGCGCTGCGCGAGAAGATCCATGACGTCGCGGGCAGCGAGTTCAACATCGACTCGCCCAAGCAGCTCGAAAAGGTGCTGTTTCAGGACCTGAAGCTCCCCGCCGGCAAGAAGACCAAGACCGGCTACAGCACCGACGTGCAGGTGCTGGAAAAGCTTGCCAACAAGCACGAACTTCCGCGGCTCGTTCTCGATTACCGCAGCCTGGTGAAGCTGAAGAACACGTACCTGGACAACCTCACCGCGTACCAGAGCCCGATCGACGGCAGGATTCACGCCAGCTTCAACCAGACCGGTGCCGCGACGGGCCGCCTGTCGTGCAGCGACCCGAACCTGCAAAACATTCCGATCCGCACCGACGAGGGCCGCCGGATTCGGCTCGCCTTCGTCCCAGGCGATCCGGTGAAGAACGTGCTGCTGACAGCCGACTACAGCCAGATCGAACTGCGCATGCTCGCCCACTTCACGCAGGAACCGGCGCTGCTCAAGGCGTTCGAAGCCGACGAGGACATCCACCGCGCCGTTGCGGCCGAGGTCTTCGGCGCCAAGCTGGAAGACGTTTCCCGCGAGCAACGAGGCTACGCCAAGACGATCAACTTCGGCATCATCTACGGCGTCAGCGCCTGGGGCCTTTCCGACCGGATCGAGGGGCTTTCGGTCGAGGCGGCCCGGGAACTGATCGACACGTACAACAAGCGGTTCCCCGGCATCCACAAGTTCTTCAAGAAGTGCGTGCAGGAGGCGCAGGACAAGGGGTACGTCGAGACGATCCTCGGCCGCCGCCGGCCGATCCCGGACATCAACTCGGGCGTCCTGCAGCAGCGGAACTATGCCGAGCGGGCTGCGATCAACAGCGTGGTGCAGGGCTCCGCCGCCGACCTGATCAAGCAGGCGATGCTGAACGTCTGCCGCCGGATCCGCCAGGAAAACCACCCGAGCAAGCTGCTGCTCCAGGTTCACGACGAACTTGTCTTCGAAACTCCGGCGGATCAGGTCGAAGCGGAAGCTCAGATGGTCCGCGAGGAAATGACCGGCGCGATGAAACTCACCGTCCCCTTGAAGGTGGAAGTCGGGTGGGGCAAGAATTGGCAGGAAGTAAAATAATCTGGATTCTTCATCGACCGCTTGCGGCTTAGCACCTCTCCCGCTGAGATACGTCTCCTGTTGAGGTCAACCGCAAAGCCCGACAAGCAACGCAAACGAACCGGTTTGAACATGGAACTCGACCCCGTCGACAAACCCTTCGTCCCCGCGACCGACCGTCGCCCGCGCATGCCCGAACCGCCCCCGGTTCGGCTGCTCACCGTCGACGATGCCCACCTCCCCGCGCCGGCCGGGATCGAGGTCGACCTCGACGGGTTCTACGTTGGCCTATTCGGTTTCGAGCGCGACGAAAAATCCGAATTCCCCGTCTACCGCGCCGAGAACTTCCGCTTGATCTTCGATATTCTCGAGCCGCCGATCGCGCGGGACGACTTCCGCCCGTTGCGGATCGAGGTGCCGTCGCTCGAAGCCGCTGAGCAGAAGTTGATCGAGGCGGAGATCGAATACACCCGGCAACGCGCCCTGCTCCCCGGCCGGGAAAGCCTGGCCCTGCTCGACCCGGCGGGCAACTGGGTCGAAATCAACGAAGGACGCCCGGTCCGCTAGAAAGCACGGATTGTGGTGCAGCCTTCCAAGCCGGCACGTGCAGCCTTTGGAATGCTGCACCACAATTCTGCACCTACAGTTGATCCCTCTACAGCAACCGGCCTCATGTTCAGCGGGAAACCGATCATCGGCATCACCGGCGGCATCGGAAGCGGCAAGAGCTTTGTCGCCCGCCTCTTTGGCGAGCTGGGCTGCGCCGTGATCGACGCCGACGCCCAGGTGCGTGAAGCGTATGACGATCCGCAGGTCCGCCAGACCCTGCGGCAGTGGTGGGGGGATGAGGCATTTAAACCGGACGGCACACTCGACCGCTCGGCGGTCGCCCGGCGAATCTTTAACGATCCTGACGAGCGGCGACGGCTGGAAGGCCTCCTCCACCCGATGGTCCACGCCGCCCGACAGCGGCAAATGGGAATATTGTCGCAGGATCCGGGCACAATTGCTTTTGTATGGGATGCGCCCCTACTGTTTGAGGTGGGGCTGAACGATCAGTGCGATGCGGTCGTATTTGTGGATGCCCCCTTCGAAGTCCGCCTCGATCGCGTCACCCGCGGTCGCAACTGGGACGAGGCGGAACTGCTTCGGCGGGAAAATTTGCAATGGCCTCTGGACAAAAAGCGGGAAATCGCGGATTATATCGTTCGTAATACCGCCGACGCGGGCGAGGCCCGCAGTCAAGTCCGAGCCGTTCTTTCCCGTATACTGGAGCGAGCATCGCACGGGCCGGGTCCCACGTAAGGGATTGCGGCGAGGGATCTCGGCAAAGTCGCCCTCGCATGGACCAGACGAACGCGGTAGGATTTGCGACAGGGAAGACGTCGCCCGCCTGAACACGGCCGGGCGCCCAGCGTAGGAAATAGATCTCCCGGAACTGGTACGAAGACCCACCTTCTCCGCCAACGCGGAATTCGATCGGCTTTGATCGAGGCGCGACTCTGGGAACGCGCCCGGCCGGTCCCCTTCTGATGATTCGCCCCCGCCATGATGGCCGGGGCGAAGGTGGTGAAGACCGCTTCCCCCAGCGAACTGGTTTACGATTCGATCCGTGAGCTTGGACGCGGTTGCCCCTGACGTGGCGTGAGCCGGGCGGGAACGGCAACCCCAGTCCTTCATGTGTAACGTTAACTACAACAACCCTCACCTACTTTTTAACCCTTTGGAGGCCTTGCCACATGGCGAAGACCACATCCCGCACGCGGCGCTCCGCGGCCCACCCCGCGCCCGAGCACGAAGTGCAAGAACAACCGCAACAACCCACCGAGGCGGCTGCAACGGCCGTCGAAGCCCCGCCGGCTCCCGCGCCCGTTGAAGCCCCCCGGAAAGAAGAAACCCGCGCCGAGGCCCCGGCCCGAGGCGAGCGACAGGAGTCGCCCCGCGAAAGCCGACAGGAGACCCGCGCAGAACGCCCGCAGCAGCAGAACCGCGGCGACGGCGGACAACGCCGCGACAACCGCGACCGTGGCGATCGCGATAATCGGGATCGAGGCGACCGCGACCGAGGCGATCGCGACCGCGATGGCTCGTCCGGCGGCAGCACTGCCACGTCCGAGGACGTCGGCTCCTTCGATGCCGAGACCAACGCCAAGTACGAGCAGGTCAAGGGCGGCAAGCTCTACATCAAGGACCTGCAGACCATGGACATCCATGGCCTGCACGAGATCGCCAAGCAGGAAGGAATCCCCGATTTCATCGGCCTCAAGAAGCAGGACCTGATCTTCCAGATCCTCCGCTCCCGCATCCGCCAGAACGGTTTGATGTACGGCGAAGGCGTGCTGGAGATCCTGCCTGACGGGTTCGGGTTCCTCCGCAGCCCCGAGTACAACTACCTGCCCTGCCCGGACGACATCTACATCAGCCCCTCGCAGATCCGCCGCTTCGGTCTGCGCAACGGGCATGTGGTGCAGGGCCAGATCCGTCCGCCGAAGGAATCCGAGCGATACTTCGCGCTGCTGCGCGTCGAAGCCATCAACGGCGAAGACCCCGAGCGCATCACCGATACCGGCAACTTCGAAGACCTCACGCCGCTGCACCCCAATAAGCGCATTACGCTCGAGGCCGATCCCAAGGACCTCAACATGCGGATCGTCGATCTGGTGACGCCGATCGGCATGGGCCAGCGCATGCTGATCGTCGCCCCGCCGCGGACCGGCAAGACGGTCCTGCTGCAGAAGATCGCCAACTCGATCACCAAGAATCATCCTGAATCAGTGCTGATCATCCTGCTGATTGACGAGCGGCCGGAAGAAGTCACTGACATGGAGCGGAACACCAAGGCCGAGGTCGTCAGCTCGACCTTCGACGAGCCGGCGTCCCGCCACGTGCAGGTGGCCGAGATGGTCATCGAAAAAGCCAAGCGCTATGTCGAATTCGGCAAGGACGTGATCGTCCTGCTCGACTCGATCACCCGACTGGCCCGCGCCTACAACACCGAGGTCCCCCACTCCGGCAAGATCCTGACCGGCGGCGTGGACGCCAACGCCCTGCAAAAGCCCAAGCGCTTCTTCGGCGCCGCCCGCAACATCGAAGAGGGCGGCAGCCTGACGATCCTGGCGACCGCCCTGATCGACACCGGCTCGAAGATGGACGAAGTGATCTTCGAGGAGTTCAAGGGCACCGGCAACGCCGAACTGCACCTGGACCGCCGCCTTGTCGACCGCCGCACCTACCCTGCGATCGACATCAACTCCTCCGGCACCCGCCGCGAAGAGCTGCTGCTCGACCCGAAGGAACTGGAGCTGGTCTATCGCCTTCGCCGCGTCCTGTCCGACATGAACCCGGTCGAAGCGGTTGAACTGCTCAAGGGCCGCCTGGAAAAAGTGCCGAGCAATGCCCAGTTCCTGATGTCGATGAATCTTGACTAAGGCCGTTCATTCAACCCGATTTCAACAAGCAATCCCGGTGCATCCGCGCCGGGGTTGCTTGTTTTTCGCCGCGGACTGACCATCAAGCCACCATGGGCCAGCGAGCGAACCTGATCGTGATCGAGGGAGGCCGGGCGGAGATCTTCTACACCCACTGGCGGGCGAACACCCTGACCACAGATCTCTTCTGGGGGCCGAAGTACGGAGTCACGCTTGCCCGCGCTCAGGAGCGGGCCGGGCCGGCTGACCTGCTCGATGAGGTGTGGGCGGAAGCGGGGGCGCTGATCGATCTCGATCAGGAATCGCTTCTCCTGTTTGGAGGAGAGGATCTCAGATGCGACGTGCCGCTACGGCGGTTGTATCTTCGCCTCCTGGCGCACGCATGGAGCGGTTGGCGGATCTGCTGGGCTTATGAAGGTGTTTGCGATATAGCCGACCGCCTCGATATTCCAAGAGCCCACGTGTTGGTCGAACCCGAATCGGCGCCGCCAGTGCGGCTCACATGCGCGGCCAAGTGTAAGTGCCCCTTTGTGCAGACCGTCGCAAGCCTGACGCGCGTCCGCGGTGAGATGCTTCTTGTCCCGGCTCCGTGCCGCCCGCAGGAATACCTGATTGCCGGACCCGATATTCTCAACGTTGATGAGTCCAACACGGTCGCCGTCTACCGACCCGTACCCGCGTTCCCAACCGGCGGGGGATTTCATATCGACGAGGCACAACGCTCTATCGAAGTGTGGAACGCTGGCGACGCGCCCCACCTGATGACTCGTGTGTCTGCCGCGTGGCCGGACTGGAACGTGACTTGGTATCAGGATCATTTCGAGTTCCAAATCGCGCGCACGAACGGACGGTTCGACGTCGCACTCGCAACTCGCGACGAACTGATTCGCCGACTCCGCGAGTCCCTGCTCTACCAGGACAGAGTTGGAGCGGTGGACCGATTTCTGCAGATTACAGAGCTCCTCGCCAAACAGGGGGAGAAGATCACCGCTATCAATCCGCACGCGCTCCGCGAGGCCCGGCTCACGCTGCCGGTCGAGGAACGCACGAAGATTATCGATGCGGCATTCGCCGCGTTGTGAAGGGCGACGCCATGTTCTTGATGTGGCCCAGACCCATGATTCGAGAAGGAGGCGCACCGTGCCACGCCACGCCCACCCAATCGACCCGGAATTTGGCCAGCATCTGTTGCGTGACGCGACGGTCCAGGAGATCCAGTTGGAATTGTTCCGCCGAAGCGTCGCGGCGGAATTGCACGTTGATGAGTTCATCGGCGTCCTGCTGGCCAACCGGAATCTGTGGCACGGAGCGGTGATCGACCGTCTCGGCGTCAACGAGGGTGGCTTCTGGCTGCAACCCTCCTCGATGATCAAGCTCCGGGACATCGACGGGAACTTCTGGAATGCCGACACACTCTACGTCTTGTGCGATAGCCGCGCCGCGGCGGACGAGTTGGTCGCCAAACTCCCCATGGAGCGGTTCGGCTGCCTTGCGAAGGTCGAGGATGACCAGCGAATCATCCGGCGCGCCTTGGGTGGCGGGAAAGAGGGCCCGGTAATCGTCAGTTTCTGGTGGGATTAACGCCGGCGATTCGCGACCCATTCGGGGCCTGCTCCCGGCCGAGTTTGGATGAGGGCGCACCGGATTTCTCCCTCGCCCGGTACTCCGGGAGAGGGTTGGGGTGACGGTTCACCGCGCGACGCTGCTCACTCAAACCAGGATAGCAGCGCGGCAAACCCTCACCCTGCCCTCTCCCGGAGTACCGGGCGAGGGTGAGAGCGAGAGTCGTTCGCGCAGCGGACCGGCGCCTTGGTGCGAACGCACTTCGCTATTTACCCGCCCCGGCTTTGTCGCTAAGCTCTTCGCCGCTTCCGAATCAAAAAGCGTCATCGTTCGATGGGGCGGGATGCGTCAGATGACCTGATTCTTGCCGAGGATCAGCCGTGGCGTTGGGAATAGAGAATCATCCTGCGACGGGGGGAGGCGCGGGCGTGCGCACATTCGGCCGGGCCGGTTTGCTCGGTTTGAGTGGTCTTTCAGTGGCCTTTCTTGGGATCCTTCACGCGCGTGCGGCCCCCGTGCCCGCGGCGGCCGCGGCGGCCGCGGGCCAAGCGATCTGGGTGGCGCCGACGGGCGACGATAACAACCCTGGCACCGAGGAGAAGCCGATCCGAACGCTGGCCCACGCCCGCGATCAGGTGCGGGCGCAGGTGGGCACCGTGTCCGCCGACCTAACGGTCTGCCTGCATGGCGGCACCTACCGCCTGACCGAACCGCTCGTCCTCGACGCGCGCGACTCCGGGACCGCCGGCCACCGCATCATCTACACCGCCGTTCAAGGCGAGCATCCCGTGATCAGCGGCGGCGTCGCGGTTACCGGATGGAAACTCGCCGACGCGGGAAAGAACCTCTGGTCCGCCCCCGCGCCGGACGGGCTGACGAACTCCCGCCAGCTCTACATCAACGGCGTTCGCGCCTGCCTGGCGGCGGGGCTGCTGCCGGTGAAGCTCACGCAAACCGCGTCTGGCTACACCGCCGATTCCGACGTCATGTCGAAATGGCGCAACCCGACCGACATCGAATTCGTCTACACCGGCGGCAACACGATCTGGTCCAACCACGAGGAGGGCCTCGGCTCGTGGACCGAGCCGCGGATCCCGATCGCGAAGATCGAGGGGACGAGCATCACCATGGCCCAGCCGTGCTGGGACAACTCGACGAAACGCGTGATGCTCCCGCCGGGGAAGTTCAAGCGGACGGCCAACCTCGTCGGCCCGGCCAGCGTCGGCAAGGAACCGGCCTTCGTCGAGAACGCGTTCGAACTGCTTAACACGCCGGGCCAGTGGTACTTCGACCGATCCGCCAAGACGATCTACTACATCCCGCGGCCGGGCGAAGACCTCGCCAAGGCGGACGCCGAGATCCCGGTGCTCGAGTCGCTGATCGAGGGCCGCGGGACGCTGGACAAGCCGATCCACGACATCACCTTCTCCGGCATCCAGTTCTCCTACGCGACGTGGCTCGGCCCTTGCACCGGCGAGGGGTTCGCCGAGATCCAGGCGAACTATTGCGTCACCAGCCCGAACGGCTACGCCGTCCAGGGCCTCTGCAAGCTCGCGCCCGGCGGCACCTGCCCCTACGGCAACTGGACCAAGATTCCCGGCAACGTCTCCATCGACTATGGCACAAACATTCAGTTCACCCGCGACGCGTTCACGCACCTCGGCGCTGCGGGCCTGAACCTGGGCGATGGCTCGCAATCCGACGTCGTCGAGGGATGCGTCTTCACCGACATCTCCGGCAACGGCCTCGAACTGGGCGGCGTCGACCTGCCGCTGGGCACCGGGCCGCAGATCACGCGCGACAACCGGATCGTCAACAACCACGTCTACGACGTCGCCGCCGAATACCACGGCGGCATCGGCATCGTCGTCGGGTATGCTCAGCGCACGCATATCGAACACAACCAGATCGATCACCAGCCCTACGCCGGGATTTCCATCGGGTGGGGCGGTTGGCCCGACAAGATCGAGCAGCCGGGCCAGCCGAACTATTCGCAGAACAACGTCATCGCCCACAACCTAATCTTCGACCACATGCTCGTCCTGTCCGACGGCGGCGGGATCTACAACCAGGGGATCACCGGCACGTCGCTGGCCGACGGGCTCAAGGTCCTCGGCAATGTCGTCCGCGACCAGTACAGCTCCGGCCACGCGATCTACACCGACAATGGCTCGGCCTACGTCACCGTCGCCGGCAACGTGATGTTCCACACCAACCACGACAACTGGGCCAGCGCCCACGCCTTCTACTACAACGGCGAAACCGGCGCCCACAAGGATCCCACCGACATCGAAAACAACTACTGGCAGCAGGGCGAATCGAAGCCGAAGCCTTACGTGGTTATGAGCGGGAACCGCCTGATCAGCTCACTGGATCAGGTCCCCGCATCGGTCCTGAACGACGCGGGGCTGCAGGGCGAATTCAAGGACATCTTGAACGAGCGGTTCGCGGCCCCGGCGGCGCCGGAACCGCCGAGCCGGGTCGGAGCGGCGGCGGGGGACGGGTGCGCGTACGTCTCGTGGAGCCCCCCGCGGTTCGAGGGCGGGGCGCCGGTCGAGTCGTACGCGGTGATCCCGTCCAAGGGCGTGCGCGTCACCGTTCCCGCGGCCGAGTTCCTCAAGACCGCATACGTGAAGGTGCCAAACCTGTCGAACGGCTCCGAATACAAGTTCACCGTCACCGCGACGAATGCGAACGGGACCAGTTCGCCCTCAATGCCGACGCCGCTGATCGCGGTGGTCCGGAGCCAGGCTCAGAAGCTTCCGCCGCCGGCCACCGTCTCCGCGTATCCCGGCGACGACATGGCGAGCGTTCACTTCCAGGCGCCCAACGTGAAGAACCCCGGCGCGATCCTCGCCTACGCGATCACGGTGCAGCCCGGCGGGCGCAAGGTGGTGGTCACCGGCCGGCAGGTCCTGACGCTCAGCGGCAAGCACACAACGTTCGCCGTGATCGATGGGTTGAAGAATGGCCAGTCGTACACGTTCCAAGTCGCGGCGGTGACCGAAGCGGGCGAAGGCGAAGCCGCCAGCACGCGGCCGATTAAGCCGGCCGCCACACCGGCAACGGCCGAGGAGTCCCGCTGACGCGGATTTGCCGTGCCCGTGACACGGGTTTTTAACCCGTGCTAGCGGCGCGATGGGACAAGCGCCTTTCGCTCGTTCATGAGATCCGGTACGGGTTGAAAACCCGTGTCACAGGAACATCGTCATCATTTCGGGAGTGTTTTGCATGAAGTCCATTCGCGCTCTGCTCTTGATCACGGCCACGATGCTCGTGGCCACGTTCTCCGCCCATGCGGCGGAGATCCTCACCCCCAAGCCCCCGCCCACGCCGCGGATCAACGGGCCGCGGGTGTATGGCGAGCGGCCGGGCCGGCCGTTCCTGTTCACCATCCCCGCCACGGGTGACGAGCCGATCATCTATTCGGCCGAAGGCCTGCCACCCGGATTGACGCTCGACGAGAAACTCGGGCGAATCAGCGGCAGCGTCGCCAGGGAGGGTGATTACAAGGTGACGCTCACCGCGACCAACGCGCAGGGCAAGGACACGCGGAGGCTGCTGATCAAGATCGGCGACCCCATCTGCCTCACGCCGCCGATGGGGTGGAATAGTTGGAACTGCTTCGCCGGGGCGGTGGACCAGGAGAAGGTCCTCGCCCAGGCCGAGGCGATGGCCAAGAGCGGCTTGATCAAGCACGGCTGGACCTACATCAACATCGACGACACCTGGCAGGGCGATCGCGGCGGGCCGTACAAGGCGATCCAGGGGAACAAGAAGTTCCCCGACATGAAGAAACTGTGCGACCAGATCCACGCCCTGGGCCTCAAAACGGGCATCTATTCGACGCCTTGGGTCCAGTCGTACGCCGGGTACCCGGGTGGGTCGGCGATGACCGCCGACGGCAAGTGGTCGAAGGCCGAAGGCGCGAAGCAGGTGAACAAGAAGATCCTGCCCTGGGCGGAGGGGCCGTACCCGTTCGCCAGGCAGGATGCGAAGCAGTGGGCCGAGTGGGGCTTCGACTACCTCAAGTATGACTGGAACCCCATCGAAGCGCCGCAGGTGCAGGAGATGGCGGACGCCCTGAAGGACAGCGGGCGCGACTTCGTCTACAGCCTGTCGAACAGCGCTCCGTTCGATCACGCCGCGGACTGGGCCCGGCTCGCCAACTGCTGGCGGACGACCGGCGACATCCGCGACACGTGGGACAGCCTGTGCCGCAACGGGTTCAGCCAGGACAAGTGGGCGCCGTACGCTGGCCCGGGCCACTGGAATGACCCGGATATGCTCATCGTCGGCAAGGTCGGATGGGGCCCCAAGCTTCACCCGACCGGCCTGACGCCCGACGAGCAGTACACGCACATCACGCTCTGGTGCCTGCTCGCCTCGCCGATGCTGATCGGCTGCGACATGACGCAACTGGACGAGTTCACGCTCAGCCTGCTGAGCAATGACGAGGTGCTCGCGGTGGACCAGGACCCGCTCGGCAAGGAGGCGACTCGGGTGAAGGAGGATACCGAGGCCGGGACCGAGATCTGGGCGCGCCCGCTGGCCGACGGGACGACGGGGGTCGGGCTGTTCAACCGCGGCCGCTACCTGCTGCAGGCCCCGCGCCGCCGCCGCGGCGCCGCGGAGAACACGCCTCAGCAATGGCGGCTGATCGACCGCTCCGACAACAAGGCCCAGACGTTCGAGAGCAAGGACGCCGCCGAAGCCGCGCTGCGGAAGACCGCCGGCCCGGCCCAGATCACCATCGACTGGGCCGACCTCCATCTCAACGGCGCCAGGAGCGTCCGCGACCTCTGGCGGCAAAAGGACCTCGGCCAAGCCGACGGCAAGTTCACCGCCACCGTCCCGTTCCACGCTGCCGTGATGCTGAAGATCGGCAAGCCCTCGTAGGGGCGGACCCCCGTGTCCGCCCAGTATGCAGGCGCAAGCCCCCGTGCCTGCCGGTCGTCACGTTTCCCGGGCCAAGCCGCGCTTTGCCGTCCCCGGGGAGCGGATGCACGCTCTCACGACTCCATGAACGGATCCGGTGAACAATTCACGACGTGAATAGACCGACATATGACGTGGAATGCCCCGGGGATTTCGACGGCGATGCTTCCCACGGGCGGTGAACTGAACGCCGTGTCTAACTCAACTTCATCTCCCCGTGCGGTACCCAAGTACGCCCACTGCGAGACCCCGCAAAACTCGACGGTCATCCGTGACGGTTTACAGTCGTTTGCGTTCTCGGGTCCGTGCGTCATTGCGAAGAGGATTGCACGTAGCTTCGATTTGTCTTCGCTCCACTTCATGTGCAAAAGCTCGCCGTATCGGAACGGTGGCACGTTGCCCCAGCACCGCCGGATTCTGTCGGAGCCCTCGGAGGTCGGCAAAAGCTCGAAAAGTGTGTTCACGTTACCTCCCACATCGCGTCGAGCCGCACAAATGAGCGTCGTGGATATGCCGGGCAGTTCGTAGAGTCCGCTTCAGCGGACGGAGTCGCCCCGTGCCAAAGGAAATCCGTCCGCTGACGCGGACCCTTCGCGCTGATTGTCCTGTGGTACAATCGGCTCGTGCGTGGTCTGGTAATCATGCCAACGAGCGGTCATATACGTTCAGTACCCAAAGGGCAACGACCCTTCGGCTTCTACTTCTACCCTAGCCATCCAAGATTGGAAACGCAGGGCAGGCACGGGGGCCTGCCCCTACATTCGGCAAATCCGGTCTAACCCCGTCCACCGCACCCGCGGCTTCGCCCTTCCCGGCAAACCTTCTCATCCCCGTAATCCCGCCGGACGATCATAAATGGCACGAATGAACTCGCCGTGGCAGGAGGAGGGTGTGTTGGTGAGCCGGCCGATTGCAATGGGTGTGGGGATCCTTGTCTTGATGCTGTCGAGCGTCTCGCTCGCGGCGGATGAACAAACCTACGAGTTCCGACAGAACTACCACGACGGGCAGGCGTTCAAGGTCCTGTTCAGTGAGAACATTCAGCTCGACGCGCAGAGCATCTATCGTGGGACGGTGCTGCACAAGGTGAAGATCGTCGACGCCATTCAGCAGAAGGGCGTCGTCACGATCGTCGAAACGCTCTACGGCGTCCCCGTCTCGCAACGGATCGAAGTCGACAAGGCCAGCGGCGAGTTCTTTCAGCAGAGCGGCAAGCCCGCTTCGCAGGAATATGGAGAGCTCGCCGGCAAGACGATCCGCGTTGAGCGCGGCCCGAACGGATCGCGGCTCTTCAAGGTGGATGGCGAGGACTACGCGCGCCGGACGCCGGAGCTTGCCACCTGGCTTAGCCGCGACACCAGCATCTACCCCACCCATCGCGTGCGGCTCCGGCAGAAGTGGGACCTGAGCGACCAGGTCGGCTACATCCGCGGGTTCGAGGGCGATCAGACCGTCGCCGCGTTTGGCATGCTCAAATCGATCAAGACGCTGCACGACCGGCCGTTCGCCGAGGTGATCGTGAGCATCGGCATGGAGGGCACGCTCAGGAAGACCAAGGGCCTTTACATGGAAGTCCAACTCGAAGGCCCGGCCCTCGTGGACCTGGTCACCGGCCGGATCGCCAAGATGGACCTGACCGGCGAAATCCATTGCGTCGGCGCCGGCGACCGGCACCGCGGCGGCGCCCAACTCACCTTCACCGGTGCCGGGACCATCGAGTTCCACCAGATCTCCATCGTCGACCGGCACGAAACGCCGACGGCAACCGCCGATGCGCGAGCGAAGGAACTTCCCTGATCAAGAGAACGCTGCGGCGCTCGTGCGCCATTCCTCGCGCCGGTGCCTTCTTGCTCCCTCTCCCTCCAGGAGAGGGCTGGGGTGAGGAGGATTTGTAGGGGCGAACCTCGTGTTCGCCCTCTGCTGTAGGGGCGAATCTTGTATTCGCCCTCCTCTCTGCGGTCGGAGAAGAGGGTGAACACGAGGTTCACCCCTACAAAAAAAAGGGCGAACACAAGGTTCGCCCCTACGAACGGCGGTCGCAACCCCCCCACCGAAACGCTCTCGCGGAGGGAGTGGGGGAAAAGATCATGCGCTTCGTACCCCGCGATCGACCATTCACTCAATCCCGCTATGCATCCTCGGCCCCGCCGGTTGCCGCGCGATGATCCGGGCTTCCTCATTAAGCATCTGATCCCACCGTCGCGAAACCGTCCGCGGATCCTGGATCTGCTCCGCGAGCTGCAGGAACGATCGGTAATGCCCATGCTCGCTGGCCCATAGGCCGCGATAGAGCTTGGCCAATTCTGCATCGTTGGACGCCTCGGCCAGCAGCTTGAAGCGCTCGCAAGAGCGCGCCTCGATCAGAGATGAGACAAGCAGACGATCCACCAACTCGGCCGGGCCGGTGCCCTGGCGGACCAGGTCGCGCAACTGCCGCGCGTACGGGTTGGAATGTTGCTTGGTCAGTCGTCCGCCCCGGCGGGCGAGCAGGCGGCAGACGACCGCCAGGTGCTCCACCTCGTCCCGCGCGACCGCGGTCACCGCCGCCACCCAGTTCTCCGGCGGGCTGGGCTCGGGCCAGCGGTTGAGCATTTCCAGGGCGTTCGCCGCCGCCTTCTTTTCCAGGTGGGCGTGGTCGTTCAATAGCTCCAGCGGATTCTGCAACACGCGCGCGGCCCATTCGGGCGGCGTCGCGTAACGCAGCGGAAGATCGGCCTCTCGCATGTCGCGGTTTATCTTCGATCCGGGCTGGGACACAAGCCGTCGCCTCGATAGACTCTCAATGGTTCCCCGATAGGCTTCGATGATGAGCAACACGACAAGAGTAGTTCCCGCTGAATCGACCCGCCTTGGGCGGGCGTTCGCGCCGGTCGTGGCGCCGTTGCTGCGGAGCCGGTGGGTGTCGCTGTCGCTGGCGGCCGCGGGGTCACTGCAGGTGGGGGCGGCGTTGGCCCATCTGCCGGGGATGCCTTGCCCGATCCTCCACCTGTTTCACGTGCCATGTCCCGGGTGCGGGTTGTCCCGGGCGTGCGCGGCGACGCTTCACACTGACTTTGGGGCGGCCTGTCGCCTGCACGCGTTCGCGCCGCTGTTTCTCCTGGCGATCGCGCTGTTCTGGCTCGCGGCATTGCTGCCATCCGCCCGACGGATTGCACTGGTGCGATGGATGGAGCATTTCGAGCGGCGGACGTGGCTCCCCACCTTGCTGTTGATTGGTCTGGTACTTTACTGGGCGGCGCGGCTGGTGTACGCTCAGGGCCAACTCACGCGAATCGTGGCCGGCTGAGGGAGGCCGGTCTTCCTGCTGTTGTGTCCTTTCGGAAGGAGGCAGACCGTGTTCATCCTCGCGATTCTCATCGGCCTGGGCAGCCTGGCGTGCTGGATCCTCGTGCTCGTGAAGATATTCCAGGCCGGGCAGATCGGCCTTGGGATCCTCGGCATCATCTGCCCGCTGTTCACGTTCATCTACGGGTGGATCAAGGCGGACCAATTCGGCATCCGCCAGATCATGATCATCTGGAGCGTGTTGGTTCTTGCCAACATCGTCGTGAGCGTTGCGATGCCGCACCAGACCATTGTTATTCACCATTAGCGAACGTCTGGTCGTTTATCCAGTCGCATGGGTCCGCATGTAGGGAGGGCGAGGCTCCTGCCGGGCCGCGTCTTTCGCGCGCGCTCCGGTTCGGCGGGAGCCTCGCCCTCGCGTTTTGCGCTACAAACCTGCTTGGCCGGTTCGTGCACAGGGTGCACGAGTTCTGGATTTGATTCCCGGGATCCTCTAACATGCCCGGCTTGGTTCATTTTCCGCCTTTGTTTGTTGATCGCGAAAGGATCCTGCTATGCCGCTGATGACGACCAAGCCGATGTTTGACCTTGCTTACGACGGAGGCTTCGCCGTCGGGGCGTTTAACGTGAACAACATGGAACTCGCCCAGGCGATCCTCGACGCCTGCGCGAAGGAGAAGAGCCCGCTGATCCTGCAGATCAGCAAGGGTGCCCGCAAGTACGCGAACATCCGTTACCTCAAGGCGATCATCGACGCCGGCGTGGCCGAGTACCCGGACCTGCCGATCGCGATCCACTGCGACCACGGCGACACGCTCGACCTGATCCAGACCTGCATCAACGACGGGTACACGTCGGTGATGATCGACGGCAGCCATCACCCGTACGACGAGAACGTACACCTGACCGCCGAGGCGGTGAAGCTGGCGCACGCGGCGGGCGTGGTCGTCGAGGCCGAGCTGGGCATGCTCGGCGGCATCGAGGAGGACGTCGTCGGCTTGAACGCCGAGGAGTACGAGAAGAACATCCAGAAGTTCCTCACCGACCCCGAGCAGGCAAAGGACTTTTACAAGCGGACCAACATCGACAGCCTGGCCGTCGCGATCGGCACGAGCCACGGCGCGTACAAGTTCAAGCACGAGGCGAAGCTAGCGTTCGACCGGATCGAGCAGATCATGAAGACCTGCCCGGGCCTGCCGCTGGTGATGCACGGCAGCTCGAGCGTGCCGCAGGAGTTCATCGACCTGGTGAACAAGTACGGCGGCGCGATGCCCAACGCCAAGGGCGTTCCCGAGGACCAGATTTCCAAGGCCGTCCGAAGCTACGGCGTCTGCAAGGTGAACATCGACACCGACCTCCGCCTGGCGATGACGGCCAAGATCCGCGAGGTGTTCGCGACCAAGCCCGCCGAGTTCGACCCGCGCAACTATCTTGGGCCGGCCCGTGAGGCGATCACCAAGATGGTGCAGCGCAAGCTCCACATGCTGAACAGCGCCGGCAAGGCCGACGCGATCAACAAACACTGGGAAAAGCTCGGCAAGCCGCTGCCCAAGTTCTACAACAAGGGCAAGGCCGCCTAAGCCGGCGCCAGCAGACATCCCAACGCCGTTCCGCGGCGGGCCCGCCGGGCCGCGCGACGACAGTTGCGCCGCCGGCGGGCACGCCGCGGTCGTGTTTGTTGCGGCCTACCCCGCCCATGGAGGGGGTTTTCGGGTGGCATGGGCATGTACTCATGCCCGTGCTCGTTCCGTCGGAAGTCACGGGCATGAGTACATGCGCATGCCACCCAAAGCGCGATTGATTGCTCGCCGGGCCACATGGGAATACCCAAGGAACTGAACGCGGGCGTGCCGCGGACGTTCGTTTGGTTTGGCGCGCTCCCGAGCATTCGGTACAACCTCCCGCAGGATCCATTCTTCGGGGACGTTCAATGCCAGACTGGTTCGTACACTGCAACGGTCAACAACAGGGCCCGTTCCCTGCGCAGCAGGTGGCGCAGATGATTCGCAACGGGGCGATTTCCGAAGGCGATCTTGCCTGGCGCGAGGGGATGCCGCAGTGGAGCGCCGTCGGTGCCATCCCGGAATTGGCCAGGGCAATCGGTGCGGGCGGCATGCCGGCGGTCGCGGCGCTGCCGCCGTTGACGTCGATTTCGATCGCCGACGATCCGGGGCCGTTCCGCAAGGTGGGCTCGCAGTTCACGATCAATGGAAAGCAGTGGGTGGGGAAGAGCGTTG
The DNA here is from genome assembly GCA_036495445.1 of Tepidisphaeraceae bacterium. GTDB lineage: Bacteria > Planctomycetota > Phycisphaerae > Tepidisphaerales > Tepidisphaeraceae > DASXMX01. The sequence continues at coordinate 3,381 of DASXMX010000434.1, read as the reverse complement.
CGTCGCCCCAGGCGGTCTATCTGCTGAAGGCCCGGCGGCTCAATCAGGGCGGCGCGTACGGCGGCCTGGCCGGCGCGCTGCTCACCGCCGCGTTCACCGGCGGGGACGACGACACCCGCACCTGCGACATCACCGAACTGCCGCCGGCCGTCCGAGCGCAGTTCGATCCCAAGGGGAAGCGCACGTCCGGCGACGTGGTGATCATCCGCAAGGCGGCCGTCAGCTACGTGAAGGCGCCGCGGGTCAACGCCATCATCACGTTCACCGTGGGCGGGGAACAAATCAAGGTGAACACCGGCGCGTTCGGCGCCGGCCGCAACGGCCGGTTCCTCGCCGAGAACGGCTGGGTCCTGAACCAGCCGCAGCAGCCCACCGAAGCCCCCATCCACGGCCCCGGCTTCGGCCGCGCCCCGGGGCAGGTGCAACCGCAGCAGGGGCCGAGCGCCCTTCGACGCGTGCTGTACGTGGTCATTGCAATTGCGTTGTTTGTATTGGTGATCGTGATTCGCATTCTGGCGCGGCATTAGGGCGAGATCGCACGGGCGTCGACCGCAGGCCGAAATCGTTTGCCCGCGTGGGCGGGGATCGTTACGCTTTCGCCAGCATGTCAAACAACGTGGAACGCGCCGCGCCTGTTGCCGTTCTGTCGCCTGCTCCCGACGAGAGCTCGGCCGGGTTCAAGATCTCGCCTCAACAATGGAAGTCCGGCGCCGCGGCGTGGATGGGGTGGTTCTTCGACGGGCTGGACATGCACCTGTATCTGCTCGTGGCGGTGCCGTTCGTCACGCTCCTGTTGCATGCTCACAAGGGCGACCCGCGGATCGCACAGACCAGCGGTTGGATCCAGGCGGCGTTCCTCGTGGGGTGGGCCTTGGGCGGCGGATTTTTCGGCCGATTCGGCGACTTGCTCGGCCGCAGCCGGGCGCTGAGTTGGACGATCCTCACCTACGCGTTATTCACCGGCCTTTCGTTCTTCGCGCAGACTTGGTGGCAATTGCTCATCTGCCGGTTTGTCGCCGCCTTGGGCATTGGCGGGGAGTGGGCGGTTGGGGCGTCGCTTCTGTCCGAAACGTGGCCCTCGCATTGGAGGCCGTGGCTCGCCGCTATTCTGCAGACTGGGGTAAACCTGGGCGTGCTCGTTGCGTGCGGGGTCGAGTACGTGCTGGCTCCATACAGCCCGCGATGGGTATTTCTGGTGGGGATTGTGCCCGCCCTGATCGTGTTCTGGATTCGGCGGTCCGTGCCCGAGCCTCAGGAGTGGCACGACGCACGGCGCGAGTCCGCCGAGCGACCTCGGATCGCGAACCTGTTCTCGTCCGCCATCCGCCGCACGACGGTCCTCACGATCATCGTTTGCGCGACCTCGCTCACTGCATGGTGGGCGTTCATGTTCTGGAGCTTCCAGCAGATCCAGGGCGTGAAGGACGTGACGTCGTGGTCCGATGCCGACCGGACGCGGCTGGGGGTCCACGCCTTTTTCATGATCATCAGCGTGTCGATCGCCGGCAATTTCTTCGGCGGCTGGCTCGCAAAGCTCTTGGGGTACCGCCAGGCGATCGCGCTGATGTTCCTGGGATTCTTCGCGGCGATGTTCGGCACGTACATTGTGCCGCGCGACCATGTATCACTGCTGATCTGGATGCCGTGGGTCGGGTTCTTCTCGGGGGTTTTTGGCCTGTTCACGATGTACGTGCCCGCGTTGTTCCCCACGTTATTGCGGACGACTGGGGCGGGCTTCAGTTACAATATCGGCCGCCTCGCGGCGGCGGCGGGGACGGTTCTCTTCGGCATGGTGGCCCAAGTTCGCGATCTGCGGGTTGCGCTGCTTTGCAGCAGTTTGCTGTTTCTTCCCGCGATGGCGGTCACGTTCCTCCTGCCGAATTTGCGAGATCGATGAAAGGGCAGGCGATCGGCTCCGTCTTGCGGTGGAAAGAAGCGCCGCCAAGACGCCAAGGTCGCCAAGGGAGGAAAAGATACGAAGGATAAGGTCGGATTCTTTGGATCCTTCCTGGCGTCCTTGGCGTCTTGGCGGCGCTGTTTGAGCATTTTGAGCGTTTGAGTCATGTCGACGATCACCGCCGAGCCCGATTTCGTGCTGCTGGAGCGGTTTAAGCAGACCCGCGACCCGGAGGCGTTTCGGGAGATCGTCCGGCGGTATACCGGGGCGGTGTTCGCCACGTGCTTCCGCATCCTGCACGACCCAGGCACCGCCGAGGACGCGGCCCAGGAGACGTTCTTCCGGCTGATGACCCGGCCGCAGCGGGTGACGGCCTCGCTTGGGGGCTGGCTGCACCGGGCGGCGACGCGACTGGCCCTGGACATCCGCCGCAGCGACGGCTCCCGCCGTCGGCGGGAATTGGCCCGTACCGTCCCAGAACCTATCGAGGCATCGGATTGGGCCGAGGTGGCGCCCGTCCTGGATGAGGCCCTGGCGGCGCTTCCCGAGACGCACCGGGAATTGCTGATCCGCCATTTCTTTCGCGGCGAGTCTCAGGCAAACTTGGCAATGGAAATGCAGACCTCGGCCGCGACGCTCTCCCGAAGGATGAAAGCGGCCATCGACGCCCTGCGCGAGGAGCTGACCCACCGGGGGCTTTGCGTCGCGCCGGCGCTGCTCTTCACCCTGCTGGCGAAGAACGGGGCGTCATCCGCCCCGGCGGCGCTTCAACTGGCGATGGGGAAGATGGCCCTCTTCTGCACCGCCCAACACGCCGGGCGATCGATGGCGGTGGCGAAGGTCTCGCTCGGGGCGGTTATTCGAAACTTCCCGCGAAGCGTCTACGCGGTGCGGTGGGCACTCGCCGCGGCGATCCTTTCGCTCGCGGCGGCGCTGCTGGTGGCGGCGTTGTGTCGGCACGCGCATACGCCGATCGGTTCGTGGGGTCATGGGCAGGCCGTCCGGGCACACACGGTCGAGGCTCGAACCCGTCGTCCGGCGGCACATGCGGGTGGCTGACCATCAGGTGCCACGCCCTCCGCTCCGCCCACGAGATCGACCCTTGATCGTTTCCCTTGCTCCCCGGTCCAGCGCAGGGAGCACGGGAAACGTCAGTCCCGTGAGGGCACCCATCGTGGACGGCGAGACTCCGGTCCAACTGTCTTGGACCCTGAGGCGGAGTTCTCGTTTTGGCGGTTCTTCGCATCCAGCCAAGCCGGCAAGTCGCCAGGCAGCCGCCTGGCGTCCTCCGGTGGCAGACTTTCCCGCCCCCGCGGCCGCATCCGTGCGGCAAGACGGTCGTCTGCGGGCACACGCGGCAGCGGTCCGGCGTCCCCGCGACGCTGCCGCACGCCGTCTGCGTTGACACCGCCGTGTACGACACCGGGTGGCTCACGGGGCTCGACGTGACCAACGGCCACCTTTGGCAAGCCAACGATCGCGGG
>DASXMX010000433.1:0-13767 GCA_036495445.1 Tepidisphaeraceae bacterium | reverse complement strand
CCGCGACGGCCACGGCGCTGGCGGCGGGGACATCTGCCCTGGCCATGCTGCTGGCCGTGCTCCTTTGGATTGCGACGAACCGGGCGGCGACTGCACGCGCCGTCAATGCCGATCTGGACGAGGCAGTGAGCCTCCAGAACTCCGCCGATTGGGCGCGGGCCAATGCCGCGCTCGAACGCGCCCGGCTGCGCCTCGGCGACCGCGGCCCGCAGAACCTCCGTGCCCGCCTCGGGCAGGTTGGTCAGGACGCGGAGCTCGTCACCCAACTGGACGCGATCCGCATCTCGCACGCGTTTAACAAGGGCGACGTCCTCAAGTTCGAAGATGCCGACCGGGACTACGAGGCGGCGTTCCGACAATTGGGGCTCTCGGCTGGCGCTCCAGATGTGGTCGGCGCCCGGGTGCACCAATCGCACATCCATCTGGCGCTGATCGACGCACTGTACGACTGGTCCCTTTGCGCGACAGACAAGGGCCGGATCGAATGGCTTCGTGAAGTCGCCGCGGGTGAAGACAGGGATCCGACGGGCTGGCGCGCCAAGGCCCTGGGTCCCGGCGCGGTGAAGAGTCAGCATGACGTTGAGGCGCTCGCGTCCGATCCGTCAATGGACAAGCAGCCGGTTTCGCTTCAACTGGTCGTTGTGGAAGTGGTGGCCGGCGCCCACTTGGACCCTTCGCCGCTCCTGTTGCGCGCCCAGCGTTCCCATCCGAATGATTTCTGGGTGAACCTGGCTATGGGCGACGAGGGGTGGCGCACGACAAACTATCCCGAAGCCATTCGCTACTTCCAGGCCGCGGCGGCGGTTCGGCCCGATGCAGCCCTGGGCTTTTTTGAGCTGGGCCTCGTGCTGGCCGCGGCCGGTCGCCCGCTGGAGGCAATCGACGAATACCGCGAGGCGCTGCGCGTGGGGGGCGACTCGGCCGTCGTCCGCGTCAATCTCGCGACCGCCTGCGCGCTGGCGGGGCGCCACGAGGACGCGTGCCGCGAGTTCGATCTCGCCATGAAACAGATCGCCCGGAAACAGGTTCCGCAGACGGCATTGTATGAGGGCGCTTATGCCTACAGCCTGATGATGGCGGGGCATGACGCCGACGCGCTAAAGTGGGCCGGCCGTGCCACATCGATGGAGCCGCAGCTCGCCGTAAAACCGACCCCCGCCCAGGCCGTGTTCCTGCACGCCCGCCGCTGGGATGAGATCCTCGCGTCATGGCACAGGTTGCTGGAAGAGGGCGCCGACCACGAAGCCTGGCGCGGCTACGCCGAGCTGGCGATCTTTTCGGGGGACATGGCGGAATACCGGCGCGCCTGCCAGGAGCAGTTGGAGCGGTTCGGCAAGGTCAATGACCCAACCGTCTGCGAGGGGATCGGGCGGGCGTGCCTGCTGGCCGACCCCCCGGAGGACGTGCTGCGGGCGGCGACGGCCCTGGTGGACCGGACCCTCGCCAGCGAGCGGCGGCAGCGGACCTGGAGATACCCTTATTTCATGTTTGCCAAAGGGCTGGCCGAGCTTCGCGCCGGCCGGGCCGAGTCCGCACGCGCGATTGTGGAGGGGCCGGCCGCGACGGCGCTGGGGCCTGCGCCGAAGCTCGTCGCGGCACTGGCACACGCACGGCTGGGCCAGGCAAAGCCGGCGCTGCTCAGCCTGGCGGCGGGTGAGCTCGCGTTTAATTGGAGTCCCCTTCAGGCCGACAGCCGCGAGGCGTGGATGTATCACGTGCTTCGTCGCGAAGCCGAGCGCGCGATTCTGCCCCAACTGCCCCGGTTCCTCGCTGGACAATATGAGCCGCAGGATGACATGGAGCGTTTGGCGATGTGCGGGGAATGCCAGTTCCGCGAACTGCACGCGGCTCGGGCGCGTCTGCTGCGGCAGGTGATCGGCGCACATCCCGAACTGGCCACGCAGTTGCGCGCATTCGCAGTAATCTCCGCGGCGCTGGCCGGCTGCGGCGAAGGTAGAGATATACCCGCGCTTGACGATACAGAGCGCGAACACTGGCGGTCCCAGGCGCGGGATTGGGTGCGCGAGGAGCTGACCGTCGCGACCCCCGGCGACGCCGAACCCGCCGAACCGGCCACCGCCGCCGCGCGGGCGGCGCTGGCGGCGTGGCTTGCCGCGCCGGAGTTGGCGCGCGTTCGCGACCCCGCCGCCCTGTCACGGCTGCCGGACACCGAGCGACGGGAATGGACCGCCTTGTGGGCGAAGGCCCGAACGGTGGCCCCGGCGTCTCCGCCAGTCCCCAACCGCCAATGATTCCTCCGCGCCACCCGCCGCGGCGGACGCGCGAGGCCACGGCGTCCGTCTGGCACCACCCCCCAACCGATCCGAGCAAAGCGACGTCAGTTTCGTCAACCACCGCCGGGCTTCAATCTCGACGACGGTCGCCGACCGGAACCCCATCCGGCATGGGGAAACGCGGCGGAAATGCGTGCTAATTTCTTCGCACTTTTCCGTTGACCTCCGCGGTGGCAAAAGCGGGACGGGTCCGCTTCTCACTCGCCGACCCTTGTTGATCGCGCCCACCCCCGGCATACTGATGGACGATCCATCAAACGCGAAGGAGGCCGTACCGTGACGATTCCCGCTCGGCTCGTGATCGGTTCCGTCTTGGTCGCCTTTCTGGCTTCGGCCTCTCTTAACGCTGCCTCCGATCAACGCGAAGACTGGCCCGCCTTCCGCGGCCCGAGTGCCAGCGGCATCGCCAAAGCGAATCTGCCGGACCGATGGGACGTGGAACGCCGGGAGAACGTCCGGTGGCAGACGGCCGTCGAGGGGCTGGGCCACGGCGGGCCGGTCGTGTGGGGGGACAAGGTCTTCCTGGTAACCGCCACCAATGGCGCGGCCCAGCCGGTGAAGACTGGGCTCTTTGGCGACATTGCGCCGGTCGAGAACGAGAAGCCGTTTGAGTGGAAGCTGCTCTGCGTGGATTTGCGGACGGGCGGCGTGCTCTGGACGCGGACCGCCGCCCGCGGGGAGGCGAAGATCAAGCGTCATCCCAAGTCGAGCCACGCCAATTGCACGCCCGCGACTGACGGCCGGCACGTCGTCGCGTGCTTCGGCGCCGAGGGGCTCTACTGCTTTGACGCGGACGGCAAGCCGCTCTGGCAGCGCGACCTGGGCCCGCTGGACTCGGGGTTCTACGTGGTCCCCGAGGCGCAGTGGGAATTCGGCAGCTCGCCGGTCATCGAAGGCGACCGGGTGATCGTGCAATGCGACGTGCAGAAGGGCTCGTTCGTCGCGGCGTTCGCGCTGGACGACGGCCGCGAGTTGTGGCGCACGCCGCGAGACGAAGTGCCGACGTGGTCGACGCCCGCAGTCATTCATCCCGAGGGGCGGCCGGCGCAGGTGGTCTGCAATGGTCACAAGCACGCCGCGGCTTACGACCTGCAGACGGGCAAGGAAATCTGGACGCTGTCGATGCCGGGCGACATCCCCATCCCCACCCCGATCACCGCCCACGACCTGATCTTCTTCACCAGCGCCCACGGCGGCCCGTCGGGCATCTACGCCGTCCGCACCTCCGCCACGGGCGACATCACGCCCCCTGCCGGCCAAACCACGAGTGCGGGCGTCGCCTGGTCCACCAACCGGGGCGGCAGCTACATCCCAACGCCCATCGTCGTCGGCGACCTGCTGTACTGCTGCAACTGGAACGGCGTGCTCACCTGCTTCGATGCCCGCACCGGCCGCGAGGTCTACCACACGCGCCTCCCGGGCAGCGAAGCGGGCTTCTGCGCTTCTCCGGTCGGCACGGCCGACAAGATCTATCTGGTGAGTGAAGAAGGAAAAGTCGCCGTCGTGCAAACGGGACCGGAGTTCCATCTGCGGGCCACCCCTTCGCTGGGCACCAAGTGCCTGGCAACGCCCGCCATCGCCGGCGACACCCTGCTGTTTCGCACCGAGTCCGCGCTGATCGCGATCGGCAACCCACAGCGCTGACAGGGGGAAGCACGAGGCAGGCCCATCAATTTATTTCTACCTTAATAATACAAGATCCTGACATTTGGATTGACCGCCAAATTACGCGCCGATACGGTGACGGGGGATTGACAGATTGAGTGGTCCCCCCTTTTTCCCGGCGATCCGGCCGAAGCCGAATGACGACCGCCTCGCATCCAACCCCAACCACCGCGCGAGACGGCGCGGCGCCGGCGGCGTGGCTGCCGCTGGTCGTCATCGTCCTGGCGCAGATCCAGATGTCGTTCAACATCAACGCGCTGCCGGTTTCGGTCGGCCGGATCGCCGAAGACCTTCACGTGCCGGCGACGAGCATCGCGACGGCGATGGTCGTCTACTCGCTGTTCGTCGCCGCGCTGGTCATGGTCGGCGCGAAGCTCGGGCGAATGCTGGGCGAGCGGCTGGTGTTCCAAGCCGGGGTGGCGGTTCACGCGGTCGCAATGGGGAGGATGGCCTTCAGCTCCGATGCGCGGACCATGGACAACGCCCAGGCCCTGGCGGGGGTGGCGGCTGCGGCGATCATACCGACGCTAGTCGTGTTGATCGCCGCCAATTATCGGGGGCGGCAGCAGGCCCTGGCGCTGGGCATCCTGGCAGGCGCGCAGCCGATCGCCGGCGCGCTGGCGTTCTTCATTGCCGGGTTCCTGGGGAGCACCGTCGGCTGGCGATATTCGTTCGGCATGCTGATGTTCCTGGCGATCGCGGTGATCTTCCTCAGCTTCCAGCTCCAGCCGGTGCCGCGCGAGAAAGGGGTGAGGATCGACCTTCGCGGCGCGGTCCTCGCGGCGACGGCCATCGCGCTCATCAGCTTCGGTGTGAACAACCTCAACTCCTGGGGCCTGGTGCTCGCCAAGTCGGCCGCCCCATTCAGCCCGGTCGGGCTGTCGCCGGCGCCGTTCATGGTCGTGATCGGCGTGGTGATGGGCGAGGCGTTCTTCGTGTGGTCGCAATATCGCGTGGCCGCGGGGCGAACGCCGCTGCTTTCACTGGAAGTGCTGGATTCGCGAGAGAAGCGGGCGACGATCTATGCGCTCTTTGTGATCGGCGGGCTCGGGCCGGCCGTCAACTTCCTCATCCCGCTTTACATTCAGATCGTTCAGGACCGCTCCACGTTGTTTACGGCGGTCGCGGTCGTTCCGTATACCGCCGCGATTGCCGGCGCCGCGATCTTCATCGGCCGGCTCTACGACTGGCTGAGCCCGCGAACGATCGGCGCGCTGGCGTTCGTGCTCGTCGCCGCCGGGCTGACTCTGCTGGGCTTTACCGTCAATAACCAGTGGGGAACGCCCGTCGTGGTCCTGGGCCTGATCCTCACAGGCTTGGGCGAAGGTTCACTGCTGACCCTCCTGTTCAACCTGTTGGTCGCGTTGTCGCCCCGTGAGCTGGCGGGCGACGTGGGCGCGCTCCGCGGGATGGCCAACAACCTGTCGACCGGGCTGGGAACGGCGTTCGCCAGCGTCATCGCGGTGGCGCTGCTGAGCCTGTATGTCACGGCGGCCCTCAACCGCTCGACCATCCCCGACTCGCTGAAGGGCGAAGTCGATCTGGACAACGTCAACTTCGTCACCAACACGCACCTGAAGGACGTCCTGGGGAAGACCTCGGCCACGCCGGAACAGGTCAACGAGGGGGTGCGGATCAACGAGGAGGCGCGGCTGCGCGCGTTGAATGCGTCGTTCCTGATCCTGGCGGCGATCGCGCTGCTGGCGATCTTCCCGGCCCTTGCGCTGCCGAAGCACAACCCGGTCCTGGCCGAGGCCGAGGCCGAGCCGGCGCCGCCGGACCCGGCCCTCGTCCCCGGGCCCTCGAATGGCGAGGAGGGATGAGCAGTGGGCAGAACGGGCGCCGCCCACGCGCGCCGGCGCCCCAGGAGCGGTAAAATGGGCAGGACCATGGTCGGCCTGCTGCTTTGAGGAGCGAGGCGCGTTCGGGGATGTAAGGCGGCGCGATGCGTTTGCGGGTCTAGCCGCCATCGAGCAAGTAAAGCGCGTTGAACGTCTGTCGCCAGCCGACGGAATGGACCGGGATTGGTAAGCAACCCCGTCCCCGCATGCACCGACGCGTGCCAGAGGGCGGCGGATTTGATGATCCCCGCCGCCAACTGCGGGGGCGGCGGACGAATCGCGTGCGTCGCGATCAGCGCGCCCAGCGCCGCGGATCCCGCCGCCACCCCACGCCGCTCGAAGTAGGTTCGCAGTCGTCCGATCGCGCGGTGAATTCGCTGGGCGGCGGCGTCGCGACTGACGCCCAGCGCCTCCGCCACCTGCTCGACGCTGCGGTTTTGCAGATACCGGAGTGTGATCGCCCGGCGGTCCGACGCGCTGAGGCTGGACATCGCCGAGTCCAGCAGCGGTTCGATGCTATCCCACGCGTCGTCGCCCGGCGCAGGTGTGGTGGTCGGTGCCATGTTCGCCGCCTTTTGTTCACGTGCGGCCCGCCGGTCGCGCGACCGCTTGGCATCCCGGGCCAGGTATCGGGTCGTCACCAGCAGCCACGCTGCCGGTACCGTCTCGTGCCGCAGCGCCCGGGCCTTGCGCGCCAGCGCCATAAACGCGAACTGGGTGACATCTTCGGCGAGGTGGTGATCGCGCACCTGGCGGTAAGCGGCGGAGTAAACCAGCCCGACATGCGCCTCGACCAGCCGCGCAAACGCCTGGGGCGAGCCCGTCCGGGCATACTCCGACAACCATTGCGCTTCCTGAGTCACTCAACCCGCCCTCTCATCTGGGTTACCGTCACCGAAACGCATTGATGACAGGAGGGCAGAGAAACTGAACACGAGAAAATGACTCTCGACCGGGGCAATGCAGGACTCTATCCTCAAGGTGCGAATCAGCCGAACGGAGGCGGTATGCGAGAAGATCGACACGCAGGCCCGCGTCCCCCCAGTCGCCGGGCGTTCGTCGCCTCGGCGGGCTCTGCCGCGGCGGTGGCGGTGATCGCCGGGTGTGCGCCCAACGCGGCCGACAACGCCGGCAGCGGCGGTTCACCCGCGGCAGCGGCAGCGAGTCCGCAGCACGTCGAGGGTGCGGTCCCGATCACGTTGCGGATCAACGGCAAGGACCGACACCTCAACGTCGACCCCCGCACGACGCTGCTCGACTGCGTCCGCGAGACCGTCGCGCTCACGGGCACGAAGAAGGGGTGCGATCACGGGCAGTGCGGCGCGTGCACAGTGCATGTGAACGGCCGGCGCGTGAATTCCTGCCTTACGCTCGCCCTGATGCACGCCGGGGACGAGATCACCACGATCGAAGGCCTGGGCACGCCCGACGCGTTGCACCCGATGCAGTCGGCGTTCGTCGCCTGCGACGGGTACCAGTGCGGGTATTGCACGTCGGGCCAGATCATGTCCGCCGTCGCGCTGCTCAAGGAGCCCTGCGGCCCGGAGGACGCCGACGTCAAGGAACTGATGAGCGGCAACATCTGCCGCTGCGGGGCTTATCCGAACATCGTGGCCGCAATCCAACAGGTCCGCCGCAACACCTGACGGCGCGCATCGCGCGCAGCGGTGCGGGCAGGAGCGATCATCATGCACACCTTCGAATTCATCCGACCCCCAGATCCCGCAGCGGCGGTCGCAACGGCCGCGCAGACCAAGACCGCGCAGCAGGGCGCCGACATCCGCTTCGTCGCCGGCGGGACGACGCTGCTGGATCTGATGAAGCTGAACGTCGAAACGCCTGCCCGGGTCGTCGACATCAACCGGCTTCCGTTCGACAAGATCGAAGCGACGCCCGACGGCGGGCTGAAGATCGGCGCCACGGCCCGTAATTCCGATCTGGCCCATCATCCGACGGTGCAGCGAGACTATGCCGTGCTCTCGCAGGCCTTGCTCGCCGGGGCATCGGCGCAGCTTCGCAACATGGCGACGACCGCCGGCAACCTGCTGCAGCGTACGCGGTGCATGTACTTCCGCGACACGGCCATGGCGTGCAACAAGCGGGCGCCGGGATCGGGCTGCCCGGCGATCATTGGCAGCAACCGCTCGCTGGCCGTCCTGGGCACCAGCGAACATTGCATCGCGACTAATCCCTCGGACATGTGCGTGGCGATGGCGGCGCTGGAGGCGACGATCAACGTCCAGGGGCCCCAGGGGACGCGCGCGATCCCCATCGGCGAGTTTCACTTGCTGCCCGGCAGCACGCCGGAACGTGAGACCGTGCTGGAGCCGGGCGACCTGATCACGCACGTGACACTCCCCCCGCCCGTCAAGGGAAGCAAGCAGGTCTACCTGAAGCTGCGCGACCGGGCATCGTACGAATTCGCGCTGGCGTCGGCAGCCGTGGTGATCACCGTCGGCGGCGGCAACGTGACCGACGCGCGCGTCGCGCTGGGCGGGGTGGGCACCAAGCCGTGGCGATCCAGGGAGGCCGAGGCGGCGCTCGTCGGTCAGCCGGCTGATGCCACGACCTTTGGCAAGGCGGCCGAGGCGGCGCTGCGCGACGCCAAGCCGCAAAGCGAGAATGGCTTCAAGATCGAGCTCGCCAAACGTTGCCTCGCGCACGCGTTGCGCACGGCGACGATGGCCTGATTCCATCCGAGGGACCGAACATGCCGGCAGTCCAGGAAACGCAAATCGACTCGCCCATCGGCCGTCGAACGCCGCGAGTGGATGGCCCCCAAAAAGTGAGCGGCACGGCGCGGTACTCCGCCGACTTCCACTTCCCCGGCCAGCTTTATGCCGTCCCCGTCGGCGCGACGATCGCCAACGGCCGAATCACGGCGCTCGACGTCACGGCGGCCCGCCGGATGCCCGGTGTGCGCGAGATCTTCCACCGCGGCAACATCGGACGGATCGCCCGCTCAGTGCAGGGGCCGGGTTTTTCCGGCCTCACCGACGAGCGCCGCCCGCCGTTCGAGGACGACGTCATCCGCTACTACGGCCAATACGTCGCCCTCGCGGTGGCCGACACGTTCGAGGCCGCCAAGGCCGCCGCGGACGCAGTCCGCGTGACCTACGCAGCCGAGAAGCCGAACGTCGACACGGAGCTTAAAGCGGATGGCGAGCCGGACGTGGAAAACCATCGCGGCGACGCGGATGCGGCATTCGCGAACGCGGCGGTCAAGGTCGATCAGACTTACGTCACGCCGGCCGAGACGCACAACCCGATCGAGCTGCACGCCACGACCGCGGTATGGGACGGCTCGACGCTCACGCTGTACGAGGCGTCGCAGGCGGTGAATAACCTGCAGGGCGTGCTCGCGCAAATGTTCGGACTGCCGCAGGAGCGCGTCCGCGTCATCACCCAGTTCGTCGGCTCAGGGTTCGGCGGCAAGCTGTGGCCGTGGACGCATTGCGTGCTCGCGGCCGCGGCGGTGCGGCAGCTCGGCCGCCCGATCAAGCTCGTCGTCAGCCGCAAGATGATGTTCCACGCGGTCGGCCATCGGCCGCGAACGCAGCAACGCGTACGTTTGGGCGCCACAGCCGAGGGCAAGCTGGTCTCGCTCCAGCACGACTACGTGAACCACCGGGCGATCCTCGACGACTACCACGAGGACTGCGGCGAGGCGACGGCGTTCCTCTACAGCGTGCCCAACCTCCGCGTGACCGCCGGCCGGGCCAAGCGAAACGTCGGATCGCCCACGGCGATGCGCGGCCCCGGTGCGGTGCCCGGGCTCTATGCGACCGAATCGGCGATGAACGAGCTGGCCGATCAGCTCAAGATCGATCCCGTCCAACTCCGGGTGCTCAACGAACCGAAGATTGACGAGAGCCTGGGCGTCCCGTTCTCGTCGCGCCATCTGCTGGATTGCTATACGCTGGGCGCGGAGACGTTCGGTTGGTCGAACCGGGCCCCGGAGGTGGGATCGATGAAACGCGACGGGATGACGCTGGGTTGGGGCATGGCCGCGTGTACGTGGATTGCCGGTCGATTCCCCGCGCAGGCCAGCGTGCAATTGCGTGACGACGGCACCGTCCGCGTCGCCTGCGGGACCCAGGACATCGGCACCGGCACGTACACGATCCTCGCACAGCTCGCGGCCCAGAAGACCGGGGTGCCGCTGGACAAGGTCGAGGTGGCATTGGGCGATACGACGCTGCCGCCGGGCCCGATCTCCGGCGGTTCGCTGGTGACCGGCTCGGTGGTTCCGGCCGTCTTCGAAGCGTCCGATCAGGCGATCGCGTCATTGCTCAAGGCCGCGACGGCCACGCCGGGATCGGGCTTCGAAACGCACAAGCCCGCCGACCTCGCCTTCGAGGGCGGCCGGGTCTTTGTGAAGTCGGAGGGCCCCGCCGGGAGCGGCGTGCCGTTCTCCGAACTGCTCCGACGCGCCAACCTGCGCCTGGTCACCGGCAGCGGCAAGTCCGAGGGGGCCATCTTCGAGTCTCACCCGAAACTGTCGATGCACTCGTTCGGCTGCCACTTCGTCGAGGTCACGTGGCAGCCCGAGATCGCCCGCCTGCGCGTCAGCCGCGTGGTGACGGTCATCGATGCCGGGCGGATCCTCAACCCGCTGGCCGGCCGCAACCAGATCGAGGGCGCGGTCGTGATGGGCATCGGCATGGCGCTGCTCGAGCACACGTCCTACGACCCACAGAGCGGCGCGCCGATCAATAGCAATTTGGCCGATTACGTGGTGGCGGTGAACGCCGACGTGCCACCGCTCGACATTCACTTCCTCGATTTCCCCGACAAGGCGGTCAACGAGCTGGGCGCGCGGGGGATCGGCGAGATCGGCCTGGCCGGCGTCGCCGCCGCCATCACGGCGGCGGTCCACCACGCGACCGGCGTCCGCGTCCGAACGTTGCCCGTGAAGATCGAGGATCTGCTGGCTTAGCCTCCTTTAGCGCCTACAGTCGCCAACAACGAACGCAGACGAGCCGAGCTATGTCTTGGGCTTCACGGTCTTCCGTCGCCTGATGGAACATCGGCCGATGCCGGTCATCAATCGCGTCATTGTTTCGACACGCAGATGCTGTTGCCGTACATTGGCGGGCGAGTCGCACCATCGCCTCGAACGGGACGCGGTCATGAGAAACAGGGTTGCAGCCATCGCGGCCGGCATGTTGCTGGTCGTTTTCGCCTCATCGGGTCTGGCGGCTAAAGACCAGCCGCCGGAGAGTCCGGAAGTGACCGCGGCCATGCGGCCTTACCTGGACAGCTACAAGCTGGCGGGGGTCGTCGCAATCATTGCCGACAAGACGGGGCGGATTCATTTCCGGAACGTGCTCGGCTACGCGGACGTCGAGGCGAAGAAGCCGATCAGCGAGGACGACGTCTTCTGGGTCGCGTCAATGTCCAAGATGTTCGTCGGGGCGTCGATCATGACGCTCGTGGACGAGGGCAAGGTGAGCCTCGACGACCCGGTCACGAAATTCATCCCGCAGCTCGATCAATGGATGGTGGTCGCGGAGAAGGACGAGGAGCATGTGCTTCTCAGGCGGCCGGCGCGCCCGGTGACGATCCGGCATCTGCTGAGCCACACCAGCGGGTTGACGCCCAGTTCGGAGCTTCAGAAGGCCACGGGGTCGGACAGCACGCCGCTGAAGGCGCGGGCGCTCAGCTCGGTCACCGGGCCGCTGCAATGGCAGCCGGGCGAGAAGTACCAGTACGGCAACCAGGGGATGAACATCGCCGCCCGCGTCGTCGAGTTGGTAAGCGGCATGCCGTACGAGGCATTCCTCCAGGAGCGTTTCTTCGATCCGCTGGGCATGAGCGAGACCACCTTCTGGCCGAGCGAATCCCAGGTGGCCCGTCTGTGCGGCGCGTACGGGCCGAACAAGCAAAAGAACGGGTATGCGCGAGGCGGGCTGGGCTTTCTGACAAAGCCGCTGAGCGACCACGCGCACCGCTACCCCGAGGCCGCCGGCGGGCTGTTCTCCACGACGCACGACGTCCTCCGCTGGGGCCTCATGCTGGCAAACGATGGAGAACTGGACGGCAAGCGCTATCTGTCCCACACCGCGATGGAGGAGCTGCGCAAAGAGCAGACCGGCAAGACTCACGTCAACTACAGCCTCGGCTACCATCTCCGCAATGGCATGTTCGGCCACGATGGCGCGTACGGGACGGACCTTTCCGTCAACCCCAAGACCGGAATGGTGGCCGTCTTCATGGTGCAGTGCAGCGGCGGCGACCAGTGGGCCGCCCGCGACCTGTTCCTCAGGGTCGCGACAGACGTATTTTCAAGATGAGCGCGCTAGTCCCATTACGTTCAACCTTCGCCCACGCCACGATGCCAGCGGGAGCCCTCGTGAGCCAAATTGAGGCCAGAGTCATGGCGGCCACATTATTAGCTGTTTCTACGACGCTCATGCAGAACGGCGACTAAGGCCGGCCAGTCGCCGGAGTCATCACATCCCCCCGGCTCAACAGGTCTCGCCCTTGGAACCAGCCGTAAACCCATACGATTGTGCCGGTAAACGCAAGAACCCCGGAAGGCGATCTCCCGGGGTTCTCCGTTAACTGGTCGGCTACGCCGTTCCGTAGCCGTTGAGGAAGCTCGGCAGGTAGGACTCGAACCTACAACCAGCCGGTTAACAGCCGGCTGCTCTACCATTGAGCTACTGCCGA
Source organism: Tepidisphaeraceae bacterium (assembly GCA_036495445.1). GTDB lineage: Bacteria > Planctomycetota > Phycisphaerae > Tepidisphaerales > Tepidisphaeraceae > DASXMX01. The sequence continues at coordinate 1,292 of DASXMX010000433.1, read as the reverse complement.
ATTGTGAGGCCGCCGACGGCCGCGCGGCGCCTGCCCGTCGAAGGCCGACGGGCAGAGAAATCTATCGGCTCGGCGGCGGGTGTCAAGTTAGAACGCCGCGGACGGAGAAAAGTTCGCTGGGGCACCGGAGATTGCCGGCTGGATCATCAATTGTCGAGTTCGCGTCCCACAGCCTATGATCGCACGTTCGGGAAAGGAGCTTCAACCGCCATGAACCGGCCCGATCAAGTCAACCCCGACAGCATCCTCGACGAACTCTCCACGCGGCAACACCTTCACCCCCATCGATCGCTACAGCAGATATTGGCCGAGGCGCAACGCAAGCTGGGCTTCTGCATGGGGGCCGCCCAGGCGGCGATCGCGTGGCTCCGATTGGACGCCTCGCTTGCGGTCGGCCGGTTGCGCCGCAGCGAGCTGATTCAGTTGGCCCGCAGCATCCACCGCTTCTGGCGACAGGCGTTGGCCGACAGCGTCCCGCAGTCGCAGCTCACCTGACGCCGCCACATCGCGTAAACAACGGTCTCATCTCCGCTTGTGATCCTGCTTCCCCCGCCGCAAGATCGGTATGCGCCGCGTCGGCACGGTTTCTGCATACCGCTTGATGTTTGTGACGGCTCGGGCCGATAAGGACATACGCGGCCCGGCGCGAGGTACGGGCCATCTGGCCAAGGCGGAGACACGACACCATGAGCCCGACACTCCCATTATGCTGCTCCCCCCGGTCGTTCAACCTGATGGCCCGCCAGCTTCAGTCGATCCAGTCGCCCGACGCCCTGCTGCATGGGGCGATCGCCATTGCGATGCACCAGATGGAAGACGTGGAGCCCACGGCGGTGGACGCGACGATCCAAGGCTACGTGGACACAATCCGCGCCCGCGTCCGTGGCCGCCAGCCGCAGGCGATTTTGGCGCATATGCACGATTTCCTGTTCGAGGAACAAGCCTTCCGCGGCAACAGTGAGGATTATTACAACCCCGCCAACAGCTATCTGCCCGCGGTTGTCGAGGGCAAACGCGGCCTGCCGATCACGCTGAGCCTTCTGTACAAGGTCGTCGCCGAGCGGCTCGGCCTGCGGGTCTGGGGCGTGGGCCTGCCGGGCCATTTCCTGATCGGCATGGAAACCGGCGGCGCGCCGATACTGGTCGACCCGTTCGCCCAGGGCCGTCTGCTCACAACTGATGAAGCGCACGACCGCCTGCAGGAGATGTTTGGCCCGGAGGTGCAATGGTCGGATGAACTGCTCCGGCCCGCGTCAAATCGTCATTGGCTGACGCGCATCCTTCAGAATTTG
>DASXMX010000432.1:0-6606 GCA_036495445.1 Tepidisphaeraceae bacterium | reverse complement strand
TGGGCAAACCCCCTCCCTAACCCCCCCCGGAGTACCGGTGGAGGGAGAAAGATCTGCCGAAGGGATCCGGGAACGTTCGCGGTCGTGCGAAACCTGCCGCTTGGTGAGTAGAATACCCGCGTGCACCAACCCTCTACGTCCGTCAATTCGCTCCCGACGATCCTCGTCCAAGAACTCCACAAGACGTATGAACGAACCGTTGCCGTGCAGGGGCTAAGCTTCGTGGTCCAGCCCGGTGAGATCCTCGGGCTGCTTGGGCCGAATGGGGCGGGGAAGACGACGACGATGCGGGCGATCTGCGGCATCCTGCCGCCGACGCATGGGCGGCTGATGGTCGCCGGTCACGACGTGGTGCAGGACCCAGTCGCCGCGAAACGGGAATTGGCCTACGTGCCGGACGACCCGCACCTGTTCGACTCGCTCACCGTGTGGGAGCATCTGGAGTTCACCGCCGCCGCGTACCGGGTCGCGGACTTCGCGCCGGCCGCGGAGCGGCTTTTGGAGCAGTTCGAGCTCAATGACAAGCGCGACACCGTCGCCCAGGAACTCTCGCGCGGCATGCGGCAGAAGGTGGCGATCTGCTGCGCGTACCTGCACGACCCGAAGGCGATCCTGCTGGACGAGCCGCTCACCGGCCTCGACCCGCGCGGGATCCGCACCATGAAGGCCAGCGTCCGCGAACGCGCCGCCGCCGGGGCGGCGGTCGTGGTCAGCTCCCACCTGCTCGCCCTCGTCGAAGACCTCTGCACCCACCTGCTGATCGTCCACCACGGCAAACGACTCTTCTTCGGGCCCGTCGAACAGGCAAGGGCTTCGTTCGCGGGCGTGGACAACGACGCCTCGCTGGAGGAACTGTTCTTCCGCGCCACCGAGGTCGCATCGACATCGTCAACGGCGAGGTAGACCGGGGCCGGGTGGCATGGGCATGTACTTATGCCCGTGGCGTTCCTCAGAAATACAATCACAGAGAACACCGAGGACACGGAGAGCACAGAGGAAAGGACAAACAGTGAGCCATCAAGCAGCGCCATCACGATCTTTCGAGGGAATCGGCAGGACGTGCCAGAATCCTCGCTTCGCATTTCCTCTGTGTTCTCTGTGTCCTCTGTGCCCTCTGTGATTCTTCAGAGAACGCCACGGGCATGAGTACATGCCCATGCCACCCAGCACGAAGACGGTGCAACCATGAACCCCGCCCTTTTCACCCTCATTCGCCTCCAATCCCGCGGCTTCATCCGCCGGATCACCAGCGGCGCGCGGTCGCCGCGGCGGGCGGTGTTTTTGGTCATCGGGCTGGTGATGATCGTGCTGTGGCTGGGGCCGGGGCTGGTGACGGCCATCGCAGTGCAGCAGCATCATCCCGGACAACGCAACGCCTATCCGCACCGGTTCCGGGCCATCGCGCCGCTGGCGCTGCTGGGGATCTGCGTGCTGACGATCGTCAGCTCGGCCGGGGACAAGGCAATCGCGTTTACGCCGGGCGAGATGGACATGCTTTTCCCCGGCCCGTTCAGCCGGCGGGAGCTGCTGGCGTATAAGCTGCTTAAGAGCGCGGTGATCAACCTGTTGACCGCCCTGATCGTGTCGCTGGCTCTGCTGATTTACGCCCACTTTTGGCTCGCCTGTTATGTCGGCGTCTTCCTCACGCTGCTGTTCATCCAATTGTTCAGCACCGCCGGGGTCCTGCTCGGGCAGGCGATCAGCCAGCACGCGTATTCGATGGTTCGGCGGGTCATCCTAATCGCGGCGCTGATCCTAGGGGCCGTGGTCGCGCGGAACTTTGTCGCGGCCCATGGCGCGATGGAGGCGGTCTATCAGTTCCGCTATTCCGACCTGGGCCAGAACCTGCTCGCCCCGTTCGACCCGCTCGGGCGGACGATCACCGCGTTCGACGCCGACGAACTCGTCCGCGCCGGCGGCGCGGCGGCGCTGATCGATGCGGGGCTGCTGGTCCTCGTGGTGCTGCTCGACGCGAACTACCTCGAGGCAGCCACCGCCGCCAGCCGAAGGCGATATGCCCAGGTCCAGCGGATCCGCAGCGGGTCGCTGCTGTCGGCGGGCGTGAAGGGGGACGTCTCCTGGCGGCTCCCCGCGCCGCCCTGGCTTTGGGGAGCCGGCCCGATCGCCTGGCGGCAGGCGACCAGCGCCGCGCGCAGCGCCCGCGGGCTGCTCATCGTGTTGGTCCTGATCGCGGTCTGCATCGGCCCGCTGTTCGGCGGCGCGCTGCGCGCCGTAGATGCCACCCAGCCTCTGATCGGCATCATCGCGTGGCTCACGATCCTGCTCTCCGGCCTGCTCAAGTTCGACTTCCGTGGCGACCTGGACCACATGGAAGAACTCAAGGCGCTCCCGCTTGAACCTGCCGCCATGGCCGTGGGCCAGATCATCGTGCCGGCGATCATCCTCACCGGCGCGCACGTGATCCTGCTCGGCAGCGTCGCCATCGCAACCCGCACCCACTTGGACTGGCTCGCGGTTGCGATGGGGTTGGCCTTCCCGTTCAACGCGCTCTTGATGGCGACGGAGAACACGATCTTCCTGCTGTTCCCCACCCGCCCCGCCGCCGCGTCACCGGGCGACTTTCAGATGCTCGGCCGGCAGGCCGCCCAACTCGTGATGAAGGCGATCACGGTCATGATCGGCCTGGCGATCGCCGTCGCGGTCGCCGTCCCGATCTTCATCCTCCTCGGCGGGCCGCTGGTCGTCCTGACCCTGATCGCCGGGATCATTCTGCTGGGCGAGACGGTTGCCCTCATCCCCGCGATCGCCTGGGCGTTCAAACGATTCGACCCGAGCGTCGACACACCGGCATAGAAGAGAACTGTCCACGAAGGGACACGAAGCGAAAGACAAAGATAAGAATAAAGAGAATGGCGCGCCCGCTGCCTTGTGACACGGGTTTTCAACCCGTGCAGTCCCATGTATTTCTTTGAGGGGCGTGCGATTACTTAAGCGATTAAGCCGTCTGCACGGGTTAAAAACCCGTGTCACGAGGCAGGCGGCGCGCGATTCACGCGGTCCGCGTGCTCGCTCCCGCGCAGCGTCTTTCTTCCTTCGTGCCCCTTCGTGTGGCTTCGTGGATCACATCGGTTCGTCTTTTACGGTCTTGTCGTAGATCCGCAGGAGCTTGGCCTTGTCGAAGATCATTTCCTGGCGGGTGAGGCCGACGATGTCGTAGAGGTGGGTGAGCTCGATGGCGTCGACCGGGCAGGCTTCCTCGCACATGCCGCAATAGATGCAGCGGAGCTCGTCGATGTCGAACTTGACCGGGTACTTCTCGCGGTCGGGCCAGGGGGCTTCGCCGGCGTCGATGTGGATGCAGCGGGCCGGGCAGGCGGTCGAGCACATGAAGCAGGCGACGCACTTGACGCGGCCCTCCTCGTCCTTGTTCAGGCGATGGACGCCGCGGTAGGTCGGCAGGGCCATGCCGCCCTTTTCGATCGGCAAGTCCTCGCGCTTTTCCTCAGGGTATTGGATGACGCGGTCCTGCCCGCCGAGCGTGCGGAGCATGTGCTTCATCGTGGTCCCCAGGCCTATCAGCACCTGGGGCAGGTAGAACTGGTCGCCCAACGTGAGCTTGGGTTCCTGCAGGACGATGACGTCGGAGTCTTTCATTGGAGCTGCGGGTTGAGAGTTGTGGGTTGTTTGTCGATCGTCATCCGCAAGCCTAGCCCGCGACGACCGGAGATCCCGTGGCGCGCGGGACCGATCCGTTCCCGCCTGTGTTCGACATCGTTCCCGCGGGCAGCGGCGTCCGGTGGAACCGGCTCCCCGGGACCACCATTTTTCGATTTGTCGGCGGCGGCGCGGGGAGCAGTTGGCTCACACCCATCGTAAGCATGAGCACCACCCCGTTCCCGATCAGCAGCCCCAATGCCGTCCAACCATTGACCATCATTGGACTTCCCTCGGCCGGCGGCAGCAGGTAGACCACGATCGCGGTCATCACCAGCAGCGCCAGCGACATCGGGATCAGCGCCCGCCAGGCGAGCATCATAAGCTGGTCGAACCGGAACCGCGGCAGACTCCAGCGGACCCACATGAAGACGAAGATCACGATCAGCGTCTTCACGAAGACGACAAACGCTCGAACAATGCAAAGCACGAGGCTCGTGGTCACCGAGGGGTTGTTCGGGTCCGGGAGCACCCGGGTCATGAATGGGAGCTTGTCGATCCAGGGGATGTGCCACCCGCCAAAGAACAGCGCCACACAGACGGCGCTGGTCGTGATCATGCCCGCGTACTCGGCCAGGAAGAAGAGGGCGAACCGCATCGAGCTGTACTCGGTGTGATACCCGCCGACCAGTTCCTGTTCCGCCTCGGCCAGGTCGAACGGCGCCCGGTTCGCCTCGGCGTGGATGCACACGAGGAACATCAAGAACGCCAGTGGCTGGCTGAAGCAGTTCCACGCCGGGATCCATCCGGCCCAATAGCGGGCCTGTTGTTGGACGATCGTCTCCAGGTTCAGCGTTCCGAACATCACCACGATCGCCAGCACCGCCAGCCCGAGCGGAATCTCGTAGCTGATCATGTTGGCGGTGGCGCGGAGCCCGCCGAGGAATGAGTATTTGTTGTTGCTGGCCCACCCGCCGATCACCACGCCGTAGACCGCCAGCGACAGGACCGCCAGGACGTAGAGCACGCCGATGTTCAGGTCGGCGATCTGGAAGGGGTAGCGAACGGTCGCGGGATAGGTGTAGGTGACGAGGTACCGCTGATGCGGGATGCCGGGCAGTTGCTTGGGAGGAACGTCTTCGATTTGCAGGCCGATCACTTTCGAACCTGGCGGAAGCTGATTGAGGATCGGCTGGACGCTGAGGATGTCATGCGGGCCGCCGGCAAGTTCGAATGTCCGCGTCTCCGTACGCAGCTCAGTCTTCTGCCGGATGCCCCCCATCGGCAGCACCGCGATGCTGATGATCACGACGGTGATCATCACCAGCGGCGCGAGGGTGAAGAGGACCGGATCGACGCCCTTGGCCTGGTAGTCTTCCTTAAGGATGAACTTCAGCCCGTCGGCCAGCGGCTGGCCGAGGCCGCCCATCTTCTTGTCCTTCAGCCACGGGATGATGCCGAACCCGAGCCCGACGCGGTTGGGCCCGAGCCGGTCCTGCACCCACGACGCCACCTTCCGCTCCAGCAGGATCAGGTACGCAACCGTCCCGAGCACCACGAAGTGCGCGATGATCGTGATCCACACCCACGCGGGCAGATTCAGAACCCAGTGAACGACGTTTTCCACGAGCGAGTCCTTTAAGAGGATTCACCGCAGAGACGCAGAGGACGCGGAGAAGAGGAATACGTTGTTAGCCACAGATGGGGCACAGATGAACACAGATAGAGAATACAGTTTCGAAGATTAATACCTGAACTCTGCACTTCATCTGTGTGCATATGTGTTTATCTGTGGCTAATTCTTCCTTCGCATTTCTCTGCGTTCTCGGCGCCTCGGCGGTGAATCCTTCGATTTCTCACAACTCGACAAACTGCGGCGCGGCGGCGTGCTCAACTTCGGCCGGGAACTGGACCGAAACGAACGGCTCGCCCATCTCCTGGCGGACTACCTCGGCGTTGTAGAGGCCGGGGCGGTTGAGCAGCTTGTAATAGACATCGCCGTCGCGGCGGGCGCCGTCCGGCGGCGCGATCGCGGCGGCGAAGGGCTGGATCCGGCCGGCGTGGTTCTCCCAGCAGCCGTCCTTCTCGGCCCAGGCGGCGCTCGGGAGCACCACGTCGGCCACCGACACCAGGGCGTTGGGCAGGATGTCCTGCACCACGCGGAATCCCGACCGCAGCAGCGGCGGCAGGTCCGGGCTGACCCAGTTGGACAGGTATCCGCCGACGATCCACCCGCCCTTGAGCTTCGTTACTTCGGGCTTGGTGTTGGCGAGCACGTCGTCCCACGTCGCGTTCGGCCCGCCCAGCAGGCCGATCACCCGGCGGATGCCTGCCGCGTTGGGCACCTTCTCGGCTTTGATCGTGAAGGTCTGCTTCCCATTCATCGAATTGTGGAAGACCTCGTCCTGCCCGCTCCTCGGCACCGGCCCGAGGATCAGCACCGCCTGCGGATCCGCGGCGCGGATCGCCTTGCCCAGCAAATACGCCTCCTCGCACGCCATCATCGGCGAGAGCATCGCGAAGAGGCTCCCCTGTCCGTTCTTCTCGACGATCCGCGTCAGTTCGCCCTTGGCTTCCTCGAAGGCGTTGTGGAAGGTGGTGTCGATCTGCGAGCCGTACTGCGGCCGCCTGGGAACGCGGAGGCGGCCGACGTTGTGTACGGGCTTGTACGAATACCGTGTGTCGTCGCTGATCCACCAGCCGTTGACGTCGGCGTTGTACCGCGGCTTGATGCGGTAGACGATCCCCTCGTTGTGTTCCAGGTAGATGTTCTCCCCGCCGCTGTCGGCCGGGCTGATCGAGGGGACGCGCTTCAGCAGCCAGACGCGCTGCTTGAAGAGGAACTCCTTATCCAGCAGCGCCCCCACCGGGCAGATGTCGACCACATTGCCCGCCAGCTTGTTGTTCAGCGGCTTGCCCGGGAAGATGTCGATCTCTTCCTTGCTGCCCCGCCCGTCCACGTACAACTCGCTCGTCCCGGACACCTCGCGG
>DASXMX010000431.1:0-7035 GCA_036495445.1 Tepidisphaeraceae bacterium | reverse complement strand
CATCGTATCGACCCGGACCCGGCCGCCGTCCCAGTGGGTGGAGCGGTCCGGGGGCACGAGCGTTTTGCCCCAGCTTTGCAGGTACATCCAGGGGGACCAGACGCCGTCCTGCTCGACGCGGACGTCGAGCGTCACGCCGGTTGCGCCGGGCGTGGTGACATTGAACGAGGCGATCAACTCGTCGAACGGGAAGGCGGCCTCCGTTTCGGGCCCCGTCCAGCTTCCCAGTCGCGGATAATCCGATTCACGATAACCGAGTTCGACCCGGGCGTGCGGGTTCGGATGAATGTTGGCGTTCACCAGCGTGCCGGCCGACCACGCGTCGGCGTCCGTGATTTGCTCCAGCTTGTCGAAGATGCCCGGCGGGTTTTCGTCGCCGGGGCGATGGGCGGCCGGCTGCGTGGCCGGGGCCGCTCCGCTGGGCGCGCCGAGAGCGACATCGGCTCTGGAGCCGATGACGAGCGCAACCACGGCGCACAGGATGGCAATGAAGCAGTTCGGATCGTTCCAACGGCGTCGCATGAGTCTCCCGTGCTCGGGGCGCAACCCGGTCCCGCAATGAATTACCCGCATTCCGCGGCGGCCGTTGTTCGAGCGGATCTGCTTCAGGTGTAGCGGGTGCCCCTTGTGGTGCAGGCTTTCCACTACTGAGCGGTGTTGTGGCACGGGTTTCCAACCCGTGGTCCCGGTACTCCGGGACGTCGGCCCGTACTCGGGCCGAATCAGCTTGGAGCGAAGCGAGTCTGTTCTCGATTGGCCAAGGAAGCGCTACGCTTCGAACTGATTTGGCCGGAGTACCGGCCAACGCCACGGACTACCGGGGGTCACGGGTTGGAAAGTGCGTGCCACGACGAAGGCCCCCGGAAAAGCGGGGTTTCCGCCACCGGCTTTGGGACAGTTTCTTACCCGCCGGACCGGGCGCCGCGCAAGATCGAGTCTGGCAGGTGGGCCCGAATGCGAGTCAGAAAAAGCTGAGCCGCCGGCTGGGACCCGAACAGGCCCACGTCGATCCGCAACAGGACCAGCCGCTCGGCCCGGCGGTCAATCGTTATCTTGAAGGCGTTGCCTTTGCGATCGACGAATTCCAGTTCCTGAATGGAAAGATCCTTCACGCCCCGCTCATTGGGGTTCGGCTTGCGGGCAAGGCCCAGGTCCAATGCCGCCTTGCGGGCGGCGAGGGCGACGTCGTCGGGCCGCTGCATCGCGGCGGTGTCGAGCTTGCCCATGCTGAAGATTTCCTGCCCCGCGCTGACCGCCGGCCCGGCGGCGCTGGCCACCGTCCCCAGCGTGGCCAGCGAGATGATCCCGCACCCGCCCGGGCCGCCGAGCAGGACGAGCATCGCCATCATCCCCCCCGCGATTACGCGGGCCGCACACCGCGAATTGATCTGCAGGCGATTTCGCGAGGGCGGAGGAACTGCGGCCGGGTCGATCATGTGCGGCGTTGTATCCGAAACGCGGCCGGCCATGGAGTGGGCGATCCGGTCGGACGCCGCGCCGCGCTGGTATACTGCGGCGATGCCCGCCGATGCCCCGAACGGTACCGGATCAAACCTCTCCCGCCGCGAGATGCTCAAGCGATTGGCCGCCGCGGAGGCGGGGGCGATCCTCGCCGGGTCGGCGGCGCGGCTGCGGGCGGCCGTTCCCGGCGGTCTTGTCCAACCTTCCGACCGCATCGCACGCGAGAACGACCGGGCGGGCACGCGAGAGTGGATGCTCGCCAACACCCGCATCGATCCGAAGACGAAGTATCGCTGCCCATGGGTCGAAGGGCATTGCTCGCGAACGAGCGTGCGGGCGGGAGAGCAGATCCACCTCTTCGTCGGCACCAATCCCGCCTCTCCATTCCGGATCGACCTGTATCGGATGGGCTACTACCGGGGCGACGGCGGCCGGCACGTGATGACGCTCGGGCCGTTCAGAGGCGCCGTGCAGCCCGACCCGCCCGTGGGCGAACGGCGGTTGCGCGAGTGCGACTGGGAGCCGTGCACAACGCTGACAATCCCCGACGACTGGCTCAGTGGCGTCTACATCGGCAAGCTCACCGCTGAGCGCGAGGGCCTGCAGAGCTACCTGATCTTCATCGTCCGCGACGACCGCCCGGCCGACTTCATCTTCCAATGCTCCGATCACACCTGGCAGGCGTACAACCGCTGGCCGAGCCAGTTCTCGCTCTACGACGACGGCAAGAGCCAATGGTACTGGGGCCCGGGCGTCGACGTGAGCTTCCGCCGGCCGTACGGGAAGTATTGCCAGATCCTCGACGCGCCCCTCTCCACCGGCTCGGGCGAATGGTTCCTTTGGGAGTTCCCGCTCGCCTACTGGCTGGAGCAGCACGGTTACGACGTCACGTATATCTCGAACAACGACACCCACGCCGACCCGGCGGGGCTGATGCGGGCCAAAGGCTTCCTCTCCGTCGGCCACGACGAGTACTACACGATCGAGATGTTCGACCAGCTCAAGGCGGCGATCGCCCGCGGGCTGAACGTGGCGTTCCTCTCCGGCAACGTCTGCTGCGGCCGGATCGACCTCCGCTCCGACTCCGCCGGCAACCCGCACCGCACGTTTTCCCGCATCGACCGCTACGGCCCCAAGGACAGCAAGGAGCGGTTCAACTCGATCTTCCGCCTGCCTTACAAGAGCCCCAACGAGAACACGCTGGTGGGCGCCCGCTCCACAGGCGAAGTGACCGGCGGCGCCGATTACGTCTGCGCCAAGCCCGACCACTGGCTCTTCGCCGGCACCGGCATGAAACGGGGCGACGCGATCCCGGGCCTCGTCGGCTGGGAATGGCACGGCGACCCCGCCGACCTCCCCGGCCTCGAAGTCATCGCCACCGCCCCAACCACCGACGGCCACGGCCACCCCCACGGCGTCTACACCTCCACGATCTACCCCGGCCCCCGCAACAACGTCGTCTTCAACGCCTCCAGCTGCTGGTGGTCCGACGGCCTCGCCACCCCGCCGGGCTACGTCCGCCCGTCCGTCTACACGACCCCCAAAGGCCCGGATGTGCGCGTTCAGCGGATCACCGCGAACCTGCTGGCGCGGATGATCAAGTCGTAGAGACTGGTTGCGCGTCTTTGGTGGGGCAGACATTCCTGTCTGCCCTAATCCGCCGCAGGGACATTCCTGTCCCTTCCTTATTGCATGTACCACCATCACTATGAAATTACGTCCGAATCAGGAATCTCGTACCACATCGAAGTGGCATTCGGAGCCCCACATTCAGGACATCGCAACGGGCTGGCCCGCAGATCGTACCCGCACCGCGCGCACAGCCCCGCCCGACGGCGGCGGTTGCGGAGCGACAGCCGACCTGCAACTTCCAACAATCGCGGTACGCAGATTACGAGGCACAGGAGAGCCGACACCGCCACGCCCCAGACCCATGCGAACGAGACCGCGGGTGGGAACGGTGGTGGAGGAGCAGGATCGACGATCGGATCGGTCAGGGTGTAGACGCTGTAGATCTGTCCCATATCGTTCCGCTGAAGCTTGACGTGTAGTGTGCCGCGAACGCGGACGAGTTGACTGAACCAATGGACCGGATGATCGGGTGACAACTGGACGAAGACCCGGTCTTGGACTCGCGGGATGTATGGCATTCGCGGAAAGACGCTGTAGACGAGTTGAAACTCCCGAGCTGCGCTGGCGGAAGCGGGGGACCACATCATCCCGTTGATGGAAACGCCAATGCCGTCGAGCTTACGGAACTCCTCCGGAATGTCCTGAATTGTCCCGGTCTGATCATTGAAGGGGAAACTTCCAAGTGCCTGCAGATCGACCGGCTGGTATGGCCCGCAATGCAGTCGCTCGTAGACGAATGGCCACGCGGTCACCACTCCGCCGATCATCGTGGGCGCGAGGATCAACAGAATCTGGAGCAATCGGCGGCGTTTCACCTCGATGGGCTCCCTTGAAAGACGCGCCGCGCGGTCTCGATCTGCTGGACGAAGTCGGGGCCATTCTCCAGGCCGCGGAGTTGTTCCTGAATCCGCCGGAGTTCCGAATCGTCCCCTGTGTCGTCCGATTGCAGCAACTCGACCAGCCGTCCGAACCCGGCGGCCAGGAGTTCGTCCGCTTTCGACCCGGCGGCCGCGGCGTGCCGGCCGGCTTGTTCGTAGCTCGCCCGGGCGGCGGCGAAGTCCTTCGCACAGAGCTGATGCCCGGCCAACATCCAATGCGCCCGGCTCAGCGGCAGGTCGCCCTTGTTCAACTCGCGGGCCAGCCGCAGGTTCGCCTTCGCGGCATCGAGGCCGACCGCGAGGTCGGCCGGCATGATCGGGATCCCCGGCTCGTCCCACCCCGGCCAGGTGAACGAGGCGAGGTCGTACATCAGCCCCTTGGCGACGCCGCGGAGTTGCGTCGCAAGGGCGGCATCCGATTCGTCAATACGGGCCGCATGAAACAGCCCGAAATGCGCACCGGCCTGGCCAAAGGCCACCGCGGCGGGGAGATTCTTCTCCGTCCAGTAGAAGTGCCTCATCACCTCCACGAACCGCTTCGCAGCCCCGAGCGCGTCTGATTCGCTGGCGATCCGCTCGATCGCGGCGAACCGGTCCCGCTCCCGACCGAGATTCAGAATCTCGTCCAAGTCGCTCATGTGCCGGCCTCCGGATCCATTGCTGATTTCGGATTGCTGATTGCGGATTAGAATGTGGGTATCCGGGAGGGCGAGGCTCCTGCCGAGCCGGAACTCCCTCGAAAACCGCGGCTCGGCGGGAGCCTCGCCCTCCCGAATCATCAATCCGCAATCCGCAATCCGCGATCCGCAATCGCGTTTCTCTTCTCCGCGCCCTCTGCGTCCCTGGCCTGAGCCCGTCGAAGGCTCCGCGGTGAGCCGCCGAGTTATAATCCTCCGCGTGCCCAAACCCCACCCCAAACCGATCGACCCGTCGGAGTTGGTGGACCTCGCGTTGGCGGTGGTGCGGGCGAACCGGTTTCCGCACCTGGCGACGGCGGACGGGTTCACCGTCTACGTCGCCAACCTCCGCGCCTACCACAAGACCGGCGAGATCACCGCGTCCGGTTCATGCGGGAATGGGCCCTCGAGTATCACGAGGTTCCGATTTGATGGGCGAACGAAGAATGGGTCCGCGAATGGACGCGAATGAACGCGAAGGGGAAGAGAAAGCAGGGGCGCGTCGTGTTTCTGTGGCACGGGCGTCTCGCCCGTGCAAGTGAGTTCACACGGGCGAGACGCCCGTGCCACAACGATTCATCTCCTCCTTGTTTTCTTATTCGCGTCTATTCGCGTCTATTCGCGTCCATTCGCGGACCCATTCTTCCCTCTCCCGTCCGGAGATTTCTTTAACTTTCGAGCGGACCTTGGGCCGATGAGAGTTATCGGACCATGGGACGCAAGCTGTACATCGTTGTCGTGTTGCTCTTCGCCGGCTCGCTGGCGCGTGGGGTGGAGGTGAGCCGGACGCTCAAGACGTTCGACTTCGAAGAGCGACGGCTCGGCAACCAGGGGGACCTGCCGATCGGGTGGATGAAGGTGGCCGGCCCCGGTCTCCCCCATTACGTCAATGGCAAGCTGGCCAACGACCACCATCGCAGCGGCGACTACAGCTTCCGCTTCGATCTCAACGGCGGCGGCCTGATCTACCGCTACCCCGCCAAGCTCCTCAAGGTGCAGCAGGGCGCGCGGTACCGCATCGAGGCGTTTTGCCAGACCACGCCGCTGCCCAACGCGCGGGCCCGGCTCACCGCCTATTTCGCCGACGTCGACGGGCACACGCTGGAGAAATCGATCCAGCATTCAGAGCTGTTTGCCTCGCCGCCGGGCGATGACAGTTGGCACCGGCTCTCGCTGTTCCTGCCCGACGAATCGCGCGATGCCGACTCGCTGGTGATCGAGTTGGAACTGCTCCAGCCGTCCCAGTATTCGGAGAGCCGGCTAGGGAATCGCGCGCTGTTCGAGCAGGACATCCACGGCAGCGCCTGGTGGGACGACATCAGCGTCGCCGAGGTGCCCTCGGTCGGTCTGCGGACGGATCATCTGGGCAACGTCTTCCAACGCGGCGAGCCGATCCGCGTCTCGCTGCTGCTCAGCGACCGGACGACCGACGACCTGACGGCCCGCGTCTCGGTCATGGATGCGAAGGGGAAGGAAGTCTACCAGCGGACCGGCCGGCCCAACCTGCAGCCGGGCAATGAGCCAGGCAAGGGCAAGCGGATGATCGTCGAGCTGCCGTCGCTGCTGGCGGGGTGGTACCAGGTGCGGCTGGGGCTGAGCAGCGGCGGGCAGCCGCTGGAGACGCAGGCGATGAGCCTGGCCGTGCTGGCCGATGCCGGCGGCCGCGTGCCGCCGCCCGACCCGCGGTTCGGGATCATCGCGACCGACCTGCCGTTCGCCCAGTGGGGCGAGCTGCCGGCGCTGCTGCGGACGATGTCGGCGGGACGCGTGAAGCTGGCCGTCTGGAGCGGCCGGGGCGACGTCGACCAGGCCAACGGCCCCGATTTCGACCGGCTCCTGCACCAATTGAGCGAACTGGGCATCGCGCCCACTGCATGCTTGATCGCGCCGCCGCCGAAGCTCGGCGCCCGCCTGGGCGGCGGCGGTTGGGCTCGCCTCCCCAAGATCCCGCCCGAAGGGTGGCAGGGCGACCTGGACTTCCTCGTCTCCCGCCACGCGAACCACGTCGAGCGCTGGCAGTTCGGCCCCGACGGGACCGACGCCTTCGTCACCGACCGCGCCACCCGCGAGGCGTACAACCGCGTTTACGCCGAGTTCGCCCGGCTGATCAACAACCCCGACCTGGAGATGCCCTGGCCCGCGTACTATGACCTGCCGGCCGACGCGCCGCAGGCGATCGCGCTCAGCGTCCCGCCCAGCGTGCTCCCGTCGCAGGTGCCGCTCTATCTTCAGGACGTGAAGGCCCACGCCGAGCGGGCGATCTCCGTTACGCTGCAACCGCTGGATCGCGCGCGGTACGGCCGCGACGTGCAGATCCGCGACCTGGCCCAACGGTTGGTCTACGCCCTCTCGGCCGAGGCGCCGCGGATCGACTTTCCGCTGCCGAT
>DASXMX010000430.1:0-1890 GCA_036495445.1 Tepidisphaeraceae bacterium | reverse complement strand
CGAGTTCGTAGGGGATCGTGAAGTGGGAGGAGTCGGCCGGATCGGGTTGCCCGGCGAAGACGCGGAGTTGATCCGCATACGGGATTCGGGTCCCTCCCGGTTCCCCGCGCGCCGCCGGGGGCGACCAGTGGCCGCGCATCTCCACGCCGGATTGTTCGTCCTCGAGCGCCAGCTCGCACCAACCCCTCACGTCCGAATCCGCCTCGCCCTCAGCGGACGGCAGGAACGATTGGGCGGCGAAGGATTGGATCTTGAACACCGAGAAATCGAACTTGTCGTCCACGCTATGACTGCCTTGATTTGCAACCTCGACCGTTGCGCCGACGGTGACGGCCACGAGTCGCTCCGGCCCGGTCGCCGCCCGGCGACCGTGAAGGAATACGAGCGTGGAGTTCGGGCTGCGCTGAAGAATCCCGGCCGCCATGCCGAGCGCGAACGACGAAATGTCCGCCATCTCGCCGGGCGGCAGCGCGTTCGAGACGAAGTCGGGCGTTCCGCTCAGTCGGATCCGAACGTATCCGCCCGCCGCGAGCAACGTGGCGGCCCGATCCGGGTCCTCATCCCACACCACAGTCGTCGCCGGCTGCGCGAAGGACATGCACCGCTGCATCGTCGCGAGGTTCTTTTGCACTTGTGCGCGATGCGCCACGACCTGCTGGTGCCCGGCCCACAATCCTTTCACCCACGCGATGAAACCCGGCGCGTAGGCGGATTGAGCGGTGATCACGACCTGGATCAGCATCAGGAGGAGCAGGAGCCGGAACTGGCCGCGGGTGACGGGGCTCGAGCCGATCTGATAGGCCAGTGGCGGTTTGGGTTCGTCAGCCATCGGACGCCTCCCCGCGGTGGAGTGTAAGGCGTTTGGCGCGATCGCGGCAACGGCGGTTCTACTTGTGCCGCACGAAGACTTCCATGACGTAGGAATAGATCAGCGACACGATCCCGACGATCACGCTGGCCCAGAGGGTGATCTTGAGGATGCGGATGCGGTTGGCGATCTCCTTGTCGCGCCACTCGGCGAGGCGTCGGTCGATCTCGTCGAGCTTGCGGTCGATGCGGGCCTCGATCTCGTCGAGCTTCTGGTTGAGGTAGGCGTCGGCGGTCTTTTTGATGCGGTTGGTGATCCCGCCGAGCACGCCCGATTCTTCGATGTCCTCCTTGATCGAGGCGGAGCCTGGAGTGCCGGCGGGGCCGCCAGGGACGGTGCCGTCGGGGGGGAGGAACTGGTAGTCGCTGGGGCCTTCCTCGCCGATCATGCGGGCGACGACGCCGCCCAGGAACGCGCGGCGCTTGCGGTTCATTCGGGCGAACAGGCCCTCCCGCTTCTTCAGCTTTCGGACGAGGACGGGCACCGGGTCGTCGTCCCCCGCGTCGATCCCGCGGAGCTTGGCGAGGACGACCAGCCCCGGCTGCGAGAGCCCGGCGAACTTCATCGCGCGGATGCGGGCGATTTCCTTGGCGATCTGCTCCTTGGTCGCGCTGGTCGTGACGGGCCGCCGGCCCCAGCGGATGACGTCGAGCATGGCGGCGCGGTCGAGCGACGCGATGAGCTGCCGCCGCTCATGGATCGCGGCGACCAGCGCCTGGCGGGTCTTGTATTTGGTGGGATCGAGGCCGAACTCCTCGGCCAGATGGTCCAGTTCGTCCCGCGGCAGTTCCGCGAGCTGGCGGGGCGCGGGCACGCCGGTCGCGATCGCGCGGGCGTTGCCGGCGCCGTTGTCGTTGCCCGGCGCGCCGTCCGCTGCGGCCGTGGCGCGCGTGGCGTCGGGCAGCAGCTTGGGCTCATCGCTTGTAGGGGTCGGCTGCGACATCGCTCAATTTCGCTCCCACATCATAGATCACGATGTGCGCCCGCCACAGCATCAGGAACGCCACGCACAGCAGGACGCA
>DASXMX010000429.1:0-13363 GCA_036495445.1 Tepidisphaeraceae bacterium | reverse complement strand
CCCAGCAGCACGTTCTCTAAGGCGGTGAAGCCCGGCAGCAGGTGGTGGGTCTGGAAGATGTAGCCGATGTGACGCCCGCGGAACACGTCGCGCTGCGCCTCGCTCATCTTGGCCAGGTCGGCCCGGCCCTCGCCGGGCAGGTCGAAGAGGATGCTGCCGGAGTCGGGGCTCAGGATGCCGGCGATCAGGTGCAGCAGCGTCGTCTTGCCCGATCCCGACGTGCCGATCAGGGCGACTTGCTCGCCGTCCTCGATTCGCAATTCCTCGATGTCAATGACCGGCACGACGCTGCCGTCCGGCCCCGTGTATTTCTTGCTCAGATTCGAAAGTGTAATTGCCATAAGACCGCCAAAGGTTGAATTCCTCGGAACTTCAAACCGTCACGCGCGGCGATCGCACGCCGACGAACATGCCTTCGAGATCTTAGGAACGGAGCGTTCCGGACTCGATGCGTCCGCTTGGAACAAAGGATCGGCGCGTGAACTGGCCAGCAGGTTCGATCCCGGAGAGCAGCCCAGCATAACCGTTCGGGCCGCGGATCATTTCGCTGGCGCACGGAAAACAGGAATGTTCAACCGATCGGCGGGCCGCGGCTCTCGATCCAGGCAAAGACTTGCCGTGCGATGGGACGTGGGGGAAGAAGGCTGAGGAACGCGACGATCAGCCCGAAACAGATCAGCAGCGGGACGTATCCCGCCGCCGCCAGCGGCATGTGCAGGGTCATGCAGATCGGGCAGGTGCGCTCGTCATGAGGATCGACCGGCCAGGGGACGGAGACCGTCATCCGCGTATGGGCGGAAGGCCGCGCTGCGGCGTGCTCCTGCAAGTGCCAGTAGTTCACCCAGCCCGACTGGGTCGCGGCAAAGACCGCCAGCAGGAATGCTCCGGTGATCCGCTGCACGAGGTTAAAGTATCGATACGGGCTCCGCGGAAGTCAATGCAGCCATCGGATCCCACACCCGGACCTTAACATACTCGATTCGTGTTCGTGCACCGCGATGACGGCATGGCCTTCCAGAGCCGCCGGCATTTCAGGACGGTCAGGAGCGAAATGATCCTGTACCGGTCCCACAGTGATCAATCGGCGCCGCAGGGCGCCTCCAGCTCCTGGTCCTCCAACTCGTGATCCGATGCGACCAGCCCCGCCTCGCCCGACGCGGGGTGGAATTCCATGAGGGTCTGAACGATCGCCTGGCCCAGCGCCCGAGCCTTCATCACGTAGACGGAGCGGACCGTATTGGTCGGCTCGTCGAACGGGATGATCTGGTCCAGGCCTTCGAAAAAGACCTGAGTCACCTGACAGCGAACTTGTTCCTGATGAGTGGAAGCTTGCATGATGAACGATCCTCCATGCGGATAACAAATCACAACATTGCGCGGGATGGAGTTTGTGTTTTGCGACTACATGTACATGCCGCCATTGACGGCGAGCACCTGACCGGTGATGTAGCTGGCCTGTGGGCCGGCCAGGAATGTCACGGCGGCCGCGATCTCCTCGGGCGTGCCGAGCCGGCCTACCGGAGTCATGTCCCGCACCTGCTGCTTCACGTTTTCGGGCAGGTCCTTGGTCATGTCGGTGTCGATGAACCCGGGTGCGACCGAGTTCACGGTCACGCCCTTCTTTGCGACTTCACGGGCCAGCGACATCGTGAACGAGATGAGGCCGCCTTTGGTCGCGGCGTAATTCGTCTGGCCGAAGTTGCCGGTCTGCCCCACGATCGAAGAAATGAAAATGATCCGGCCCCACTTCTGCTCAAGCATGGGGGCAATAAAGGCGTGCGTGACGTTGAACGGGCCGCCGAGATTAACCCCCACCACTTCATCCCAAGCGGAACGGGTCATCTTCAAAAATGATCGGTCGCGCGTGATGCCCGCGCAATTCACGAGAATGCTGATCGGCCCGAATTCCTTGCGAACGGTCTCGGCGAAGATATTGACTTGTTCTTCGCTAGCCACGTCGGCCTGATAGGCCAGGGCCCGGCAGCCGGCTCGCTGGATGAGGCCGCAGACCTCGTCCGCCGGAGCCTTATTGTGACCATAATTAATGATGATGTCCGCCCCCTCCGCGGCCAGCGCCAGCGCGATCGCCCGGCCAATTCCCCGCGATGCCCCGGTTACGACCGCGGCTTTGCCTTTGAGTTCCTGCATTTGATGGCTCCGGTTAAGGACAGACCGACCAAGCCCTCGCACGCGGCGAGGAATCGCCGAGCGTCTGCTAAGCACCAGGTTGGATCCCATATTCAGGAGTCGAATGCGCACCCCAAATGATCGCGTGTCACCGCGGTGCGCGACTCCAAATCGTGCGAGTCCCCAGATCGGAACGATCAACCGGCCACGGACTCAGCCGTAGCCGCTCGTCCCGATGTCTGCCCATATACCCGCGCCGCGATGTACAGGTCAATGCAAAAATCGCAACTATCAGATGTACGAAGACTACCTACGGCGGGTAGGAGTTCCGCCGATGTGGAAGGTGTCACGGGAGGGCTCTGCCCTCCCGCGAACCGGAGAATGGAACCGTGTGCGAATCGTGAGGCGCGCTCGCGCCTTACCGGGCCGCCGTAGGTGCGGCGCTCGGCAATGCGGCGGCGCTTGGGCTGCTGCCGTCGGCAAACGCCTCGGGCGGCAGCGGCTCATCGAACTGCTGTTCCTCCGTGGATCCCGTCAGTGCGGTGGTGGACGATGCCCCGCCGCTAATCACACAGGCGACCTCGTCGAAATACCCGGTGCCGACAAATCGCTGGTGGGCCGCGGCGCGGTACCCGTCCGCCTCGGCGGCCAGTTCGGTCGCCTGGAACTGCGCGTAGGCCGACATGCCCCGCTGGCGATAGTCGCGCGCCAGGTCGAACATGCTGTAGTTCAGCGCGTGGAACCCGGCCAAAGTGATGAATTGGAACTTGTATCCCATCGCCCCCAGTTCCCGCTGGAACGACGCGATCGCGGCGACCGGCAGCTTGCGATTCCAATTGAAACTGGGCGAACAGTTGTACGCCAGCAACTTGCCGGGGAACCGGGCGTGAATCGCCTCGGCAAACCGCCGGGCCTCGTCCAGGTCAGGCAGCGAGGTCTCGCACCAGAGCAGATCAGCGTAAGGGGAATAAGCCAGCCCGCGAGCGATGGCCGCATCGAGCCCGCCGCGGATCCGGTAAAACCCTTCCGGTGTCCGGCTGCCGGGCACGATCCACTCGCGGTCAACCGGGTCGGCGGCGCTGGTCAGCAGTCCGGCGCTGTTGGCGTCGGTGCGGGCGATCAGCACGGTCGGCACGTCCAGCACGTCGGCGGCGAGGCGTGCCGCCACGAGCCGCTCGACCGCCTCCCGCGTCGGTACCAGCACCTTGCCTCCCATGTGGCCGCATTTCTTGGCCGACGAGAGCTGGTCTTCGAAATGGACGCCCGCCGCACCGGCCTCGATCATCGCCTTCATCAGTTCGAACGCGTTGAGCGGCCCGCCGAATCCCGCCTCGGCGTCGGCGACGAGCGGCACGAACCAGTCGATCCGCTCCTCGGTTGAAGTTGCTTCGCCGGCGTGCTGGATCTGGTCGGCCCGCTGCAGCGCGTTGTTGATCCGCCGGGCCAGTCGCGGGACGCTGTCGCACGGGTAGAGGCTCTGGTCGGGATAGACCTGCCCCGCCTCATTCGCATCCGCGGCCACCTGCCATCCGCTGAGATAGATCGCCTTCAACCCGGCGCGAACCTGTTGAATCGCCTGGTTCCCGGTCAGCGCGCCCAGGGCCGCAACAAAAGGTTCGGTATTCACGAGGCTCCACAACCGCCGCGCCCCCAATTGCGCCAACGTGTAATCCACCTTCACTGATCCCCGCAGGCGGAAGACATCCGCGGCGGAATAGGGCCGCACGATGCCGGCCCACCGGGGATCGGCCGCCCACCGGTTGGCCAATTCGCGTGCATCGGTTCCGAGTAGATCCATATGCATGGGCAAATCCTCTTTGAACTCACGCTTCCATCCGTCAAATCCTTCACGAGCTGCGACGCCGGCCGCATGAGGAATCCGTATCCGTCCGCGGCGGGCGCGATGTTTCAGAGTAACTCGTAGGCGGCCGACGTGAGGAACTCCGGAAGTTCGGAGCTGGCCACCATGGAAAGGAACAATTCCCGCGCGGTGTCGAATTCGCCCTGGTCGAATGTGGCGGCCCCGATCTGGTCGCGCAGGTTCAATAATTCGTCTCCCGCGAGGCCCCCCACGAGTTCAAGA
Source organism: Tepidisphaeraceae bacterium (assembly GCA_036495445.1). Lineage (GTDB taxonomy): Bacteria > Planctomycetota > Phycisphaerae > Tepidisphaerales > Tepidisphaeraceae > DASXMX01. The sequence goes on along the minus strand of DASXMX010000429.1, from coordinate 9,153 downwards.
TCCACTTTGCGGCCGTCGATCATCTGCGTCGCGTGATGGACCCATTGCCAGAGCTGCGTGCGGGAGATCTCGGCCGTGGCGGCGTCCTCCATCAGGTTGTTGATCGGAACGCACCCCTGACCGCGCAGCCACGATTCGAGGTATTGGACCCCCACCCGGACATTCGTCCGCAGTCCCTGCTCGGACACGTGGGCGGCGGTCGGAACCGCCAGCAGGTCGGCGGCCGTGACCTGCACGTCGGTCCGCGTGCGGCCGATCTGGTTGTCGCCCCCCATTGCAGCAAACTCCTGCAGGGCAATGGGCACGAGCCCGGGATGCGCCACCCAAGTGCCGTCGTGGCCATCGCAGACCTCGCGGGCCTTGTCTTCCCGCACGCGGGCCATCGCCGCTTCGTTGGCAGCCAGGTCGCTCTTGACCGGGATCTGCGCCGCCATGCCGCCGACCGCGTGGATGCCCCGCCGATGGCAGGTCTGGATCGTCAGCAGCGAGTAGCTGCGCATAAAGGGGGTCGTCATCGTGACCCGCGCCCGGTCGGACAGGACGAACTGCGGGTGCTCGCGGAATTTCTTGATGAGGCTGAAAATGTAATCCCACCGGCCGCAGTTCAGCCCCGCCGAGTGATCGCGCAGCTCGTAGAGGATCTCGTGCATCTCGAAGGCGGCCAGGATCGTTTCGATCAGCACGGTGGCCCGGATCGTTCCCCGCGGCAGGTTCAGTTCCCGCTGCGCCCAGACGAAGACGTCGTTCCAGAGCCGAGCTTCGAGATGGCCTTCCAGCTTCGGCAGATAGAAGTAGGGGCCGGTGCCCTTCTCCACCAGCACGCGGGCGTTGTGGTAGAAGAACATCCCGAAGTCGAACAGCGACGCGGAAACGGGCCGCCCGGCCACGCGCACGTTTTTCTCATCCAGGTGCCAGCCCCGCGGCCGGACCATCAACGTCGCAGTCTGCTCCTTCAGGCGGTAGGACTTCCCGTCCGGGCCCTCGTACCGGATGGTCCCACGGATCGCGTCGCGCAGGTTCGCCTGGCCGGCGACGATGTTCTCCCACGTGGGCGACGTCGAATCTTCGAAGTCCGCCATGTATATGTTCGCGCCGGAGTTCAGCGCGTTGATGATCATCTTCCGGTCAACCGGCCCGGTGATTTCCACGCGGCGATCGCGCAAATCGGGCGGGATCGGCGCGACGCGCCAGTCGCCTTCGCGGATCTCGGCGGTCTCGGGCAGGAAGTCCGGGAACTCGCCCCGGTCCAGCGCCGCCTGGCGCCGCCGGCGCACGGCCAGCAACTCCTGCCGGCGGCCTTCGAACGCCATCGACATCCGGGAGACAAAGTCGAGGGCGCCGGGAATCAGGACCGCATGCTCCTGCCGCTGTTTTGGCGCCTCGGGGATTTCGAACGGTTCGGCCCCCAGCGGCCCCTCGACGGGAATCAATTCGGGGACGTGCCTTTGCATCATGGGTTAGCTCCTGCGGATAAGCCCGATTGCCAATTCATTCGCGGCGACATTCCGACACGCCCGCGACGTGCGGCACGCACATTCTGCCGCGTTCGCGCCATCACATTGTGCGTTCGCACATCCCTGGGCGGGCGCCCGATCAGCGGGCGCAGAAAAACGCCCGGCGGCTGTAAACGGTGGGAGGCTGACGCCGGGCGATGGGTTGTCGTCTTTGGGGTATTCGCAACGCGGGGATCCGAGTGGGGCCGGCGACAGGCGGGTCGAGCGATAATGTACAACCGCCCGCACAGCAGGCCCCCCGTCGCGCCGCATTGGACCTTTCGAAATGTCACCGATCACCGATCCTCAGGCCGACGGGTGCCACCCCGCATCGGCCCAAAGCTCGCCGCTCACCGCCTCGTTGGAAATCATGAAGCAGATCGCCTCCGCGATCTCCTCCGGGCGGATCAGCCGCCGCAGCTGCGTGTACGGCAGGATGTTCTCGTTGATCAACTTGTCGCCCATGGCGCGGACCATCGGCGTGTCGGTGAAGCCGGGGTGGATCACCGCGCACCGCACGCCGTAAAAGATCGCCTCTTTCATCAGCGTCGCCGCGGCCCCCTCCAGCCCGCGCTTCGTTGCCGCGTAGGCGATCTGTCCCTTGTTCCCCTGCGACGAGACCGACCCGATGAAGATCGCGACCGCCTGGATCTTCTCCTCCGGGTCCCACCGGCCCAGCTTGCGGCGGTAACGGTCCTCCGCAACCCGCGCCACCATCTCCATCGCCCAGTACGTCGGCGCGACGAGGTTCACCTCCACCACCTGGCGGAACTGCGACTCGGGATACATCACCACCTTGCCGGTCTGCTTGTCGATCTTCACCGCCAACGCGTCGCGCGTGATCCCGGCGGCGGGCACGCAGATGCTCACGCGGCCGATTTGGCCGATCTGGTCGTAGACGTGCCGACGGAACTCTGGGTCGGTGGTATCCCCCACGAACGGATACAGCACCTGCCGCCACTGGGCGTGGTTGACCTCACTGGCGACCTCGCGGACCGATTCGCTCCGGTCCACCACGGCCACCGCCCGCGCGCCGCGGTGCGCCAATTCCGACGCCACGGCCTTGCCAATCCCGCTTCCCGCCCCGGTCACTACCGCCACTCGATCGTTCGGCTTCATCCGGTTTTCCTCGCCTTCTCGTTACTCCGCACAGGTGGGCAATAAACACAATATGATGCGGACGCACATCGTGTCAAACAATTCTTTCGCTGTTGCACAATGCGTGCCGGAAACATGGCGTGAAAATCCGCAAACTACGCGATGTCGAGCGGGAATATGGCCTTTGCAATGTGCGTAATGGCGGCCCGTGTCCGGATCTTCCTTGACGCTGGCGGTGCGGCGTCGTAAAGACTGGACAAGAGGCATTTGGCAACCAGACCGGCCGCCGATGGCGCAGCGCCGCCATTCGGGTGACATGCCGCCACGGACGCGGGAGTGTGAGTGCTATGGCCGACCAGCCCACCGGCGGCGGGTTCACCCGGCGGATCGAGATCCGCCGCTACCCCAACCGACGCTATTACGACACCTCCCAAAGCCGCTATCTCACCCTGCAGGAGCTCTACGACCTGATCCGAGACGGCGCGGAGGTGCGCGTCACCGACTCCAAGTCGGGCCAGGACATCACCGCCAAGGTGCTCGCCCAGATCATCATCGAGCTCGACCCGCCCAAGCTCGACGTCTTCCCCGTCCCCCTGCTGCATCGGCTGATCCGGGCCAACGAGAAGATCGTCAACGATTTCGTCGACAAGTATTTCAACCAGGCCCTGGCCACGTTCCTCGATTCGCAAAGAAAGTTCGAGCAGTCGTTCCGGCAGGCGATCGGGCTGGAGCCGCCGCCCATGGCGGCGATGGTGCCCGAGTGGATGAAGATGATGTGGGGCCCGCTGATGCCGCCGTTCTGGTCGCGCAATGGCGGGCCCGTCGGAGGCGGAGCAATCCCCGGCGTCGGGGACGTACCGCTCGCCCCGCCGCGGAGGACGGCGCCTGAATCGGCCGATGCGCCGGCGAACCCGTCGGAGGAATCGCCAGGCACCGAGGGCAACGCGAGGCCGCCGCAATCCGTCGCCAATCCAAGTGCGGAAGCATCCGGCGAGGCTGTAGGCCCGACGACCGCCGCTTCGGGCGCCACCGCAGCAGAGGCCGCCGGCGAGTTGCGCGAAGTCGTCGACGAACTGCGACGGCAAATTGCGCTGCTCCGCGAACAGGTCCCCAACCGCACCCAGGCCGCCACACCACCGCCCACCCCGCCTCGGCGCTCAGCCAAGAAGCGCCGCTAAATCGCGCACGTAACCGGCCCCTTCCGCATTTGCGGCCCGAGGAACGTCATCTGGCCAACTCGTCATGCTGCATTTGCGCAATCAAATATATCGAATTCAGGCCATATAGGGAATAATCCGATCATTTCCCTTCACAAAACCTTCATTATGCAGCGGCGAAGTAATATCGCATTTGCACAATTATTCCTGATTTCTTGCTTGACGCCGATATGGATCACCGCTACAGAGAAAGCCTTGGCGGGCATGAGGGCCTTGCCAAAACGCCGCGTGCGATGTTGCACGCATGGGGAACGTATCCGCTGCATCAAGGAGAGTTATCATGCCGACGCGAATTGAAGCCGGGTTTTCTGAATTGTTCGACCAGGCCTTTGATACCTTCACCGACGCGCTCAAGTCCGGCGCGAAATTCCAGGAAGACGTCGTCCGCTGGTGGACCGGCGCACTGGGCCACACGAATCCCATGCAGGATTGGCAAAAGCGTTCGCAAGCCATCATGGCCGAGGCCGTTCCGGCGGCCCAGCGAAGCGCCGACGAATACCTCAAGCTCTTCGATCACGGCTATCGCACAAGCATTGACCTGTTCAAGCGGGCCGTGCAATCCACGCCGCCCAAGAGCTTGTCCGAGGCCCAGATGAAAGCTCAGGAACTCTTCGAAGAGTCGATGGCCGCGTTGCGCACCAGCGCCCAAGGGATGGCCGAAGCCAATCTGCGGGCGATCGAGTCCTGGGCGGAATGGACGCGGGCCGGGGCCAACATGGCCCGTGAATCGGCCGACGTCGCCCGACAAACCGCCAAGGCCGCCGTGGCGTAAAACCCTTGGGGAACTCAGACCCATGTCGTGCCCGGGGGCGCGCGGCAAGCGGTCGATGTCGAAAGGGAGCAATGCCATGACCAAGGACGTCTATCTGGCCGGCGCGGTGAGGACGGCAATCGGCGCGTTCCAAGGGGTATTCGCCGACGTGCCGGCGCCGGCCTTGGGCAGCGCGGCCGCCAAGGCCGCACTGCAGCGGGCCGGCGTCGCGCCGGAGCAGGTCGACGAAGTCATCTTCGGCAACGTCGTCAGCGCCGGCCTGGGCCAGAACGTCGCCCGCCAGGTGGCGATCGGGTCGGGGCTCGGCGCGAGCGTCGGCGCGACCAGCGTCAATAAGGTGTGCGGGTCCGGGCTCAAGGCGGTCATGCTCGCCGCTCAGGCCATTCAGTGCGGCGACGCCTCGGTCGTCCTCGCCGGGGGCACCGAGAACATGTCCCGCGCCCCCTACCTGCTGGAGAAGGCCCGCTCCGGGTACCGCATGGGCAATGGCGAGCTGGTCGACGCGATGATCCGCGACGGTCTGTGGGACGTCTACAACAACGTCCATATGGGGATGTGCGGCGACCGGTGCGCCGCCAAATATGAGTTCTCCCGCCGCGAGCAGGACGACTTTGCCGTCGCCAGCTACAAGCGGGCGCTGGCTGCCATTGCCAGCGGCGCGTTCGCCAACGAGATCACGCCCGTGCAGGCCCCCGCCGGCAAGTCAACGGTGACCGTCGCCGAGGACGAGCAGCCCAAGCGTTTCAACGAGGAAAAGCTCCGCCAACTCCGTCCCGCCTTCGGCAAGGAGGGCACCGTCACCGCGGGCAACGCCTCCGGCATCAACGACGGCGCCGCGGCGACCGTCGTTCTCTCCGCCGAGAAGGCCAAAGCCCTGAGCGTCAAGCCTCAAGCGCGGATCCTCGGCTACGCCACCGCCGCCCGCGAGCCCGAGTGGTTCACGCTCGCCCCGATCGGCGCGCTCACGCGCCTCATGGACAAGCTCTCGTTGAAGGTGTCCGACGTCGGCCTGTTCGAGATCAACGAGGCCTTCGCCGTCGTCACCATGGCGGCGATGCGGGAACTGGAGATCCCGCACGAGAAGGTCAACGTCTTCGGCGGCGCGGTCGCCCTGGGCCACCCGATCGGCGCCAGCGGCGCCCGTACGCTGGTCACGCTGCTCAACGCGATGCGGACGCGCGGGGCGCGCATCGGCATCGACACGCTCTGCATCGGCGGCGGCGAGGCCGTCGCCATGGCCGTCGAACTCGTCTGATCGGATCTGCCGCAACCGCTTGTTTGCGAGACGCTCGGGAGGCGCTTCATGGATATGACCACGATGTCGGAGAACGCGGCCGCCTTCACCCGGATGTGGGCGGAGATGGCCACACAGATGATGGCGGCGTCGATGTCGTTCAACCCGACCTCCCCGCCGCCCGAGGCCTCCCGCCAGGTGCGCGGCGCGATGTTCGACTCGATGGCCCGCCAGCTCGACGAGTTCATGCGCTCGCCCCAGTTCCTGCAGCTCACCAAGCAGTGGACCGATTGGATCATCAACTCGCGCATCCAGCTCAACGACTGGCTCACGGGACTCCGCCACGACACCCAGGGCACGGCCCGCGAGGACATCGATAACGTGATGGTTTCCATCTCCCATCTGGAAACCCGGATGCTCGACCGGATGGAGATGCTGGCCGCCCGGCTCGATGCAATCAGCACTCGGCTGGATAGCGGGGCAAACAACGGGCATAAAAACACTGCCGGCAAGGCCTCCGCGTTGCCCACAAAGGGCGAGAAGGACGCCGCGGAGAAGGAGGGGGCAGAACCGGATCAGCCCCCGTCCGGCGGGACGCCGGGCCGCAGGCCCAAGCGAGGGTCCTCGGCCGGATAATCGTTGGAGGATATGCGACGCGCTCGTATTCCCGCCCCCAATACTCCGGGTTAGGGACGGGGTTAGGACCGAACCGCCCCCACCTATGATGACGCCGAGGATTGAACCATGAGCCGTGACGCCACGACCGCCACCCAGCAACCGATGAACCTCCTTCTGGACTGGCAGCAGTCGATGCTGAAGGAAGGCTACGCCAACCTGCGGCGGATGGCCCGCGCGCCGTTCCTTTGGCAGCAAGCCCAGCGCATCCCCCGCGGCGTCACGCCGTCCGAGGTCGTTTACGAGGAAGACAGCCTTCGCCTCCTCCGCTATATCGGCAAGGGCCCGCGCAAGTTTCGTACGCCGCTGGTCTTCGTCTTCGCACTCGTCAACCGCCCCTACATCCTTGACCTGCGGCCCGGCCGCAGCGTCGTCAACCACTTCGTCGAGCGCGGGTTCGACACCTACCTCATCGACTGGGGCGAGCCCACGCGGGCCGATTGCCATCTGTCCATCGAGGACTACGTCAACGGCTACATCAACAACGTCGTCGACTACGTCTGCGAGCGCACCGGCACCCGCCAGGCCAGCCTGCTCGGCTACTGCATGGGCGGCACGTTCAGCACGATGTACGCCGCCCTCCAGCAGGAAAAGATCAAGAACCTGATCCTCATGGCCGCCGGCATCGATTTCTCCACCAAGGAGGGCCTGCTCAACATCTGGACCCGGCCCGACGTCTTCAACGTCGACCGCTTCGTCGAGGCCTACGGCAACATCCCCGCCCAGTTCCTCCAGACCATGTTCCTCATGCTCAAACCCGTCCAGAACATCATCGAGAAGCCCATCACGCTGCTGGAGCGAATGGACGACGAGGACTTCGTCGACGACTACATGGCGATGGAGAGCTGGCTCAACGACAACATCGCCGTGCCCGGCGAAGTCTTCCGCCAGTTCGTCAAATACCTCTACCAGCGCAACCTGCTGGTGAAGAACCAGTTCCCCCTCGGCAAGCACGTGGTGAACCTGCAAAACATCACCTGCCCCGTTCTGAACCTGGCCGCCACCAAGGACGACCTGGTCCCCTGTGCCCAGAGCGTGCCGCTCAACGATCTGATCGGCTCACAAGACCGCAAGCTGATCCAGTTCCCGGCGGGGCACATCGGTTTGGCCGTCGGGTCCAAGGCCCAGCGGGAGTTGTGGCCGCAGGCCTGCGACTGGCTCGCCGCCCGCTCCGAAACAATTTAATATTTCGCTTGCCCGCCCCGCATCCGGGCTTATAACTTGGCCCTCAATCTATCGATCGCGCGCGGCCCAGACTCCGATGGCAGAGGAGACGACGAGGCACTGTCCATAAGGAGAACGCGATGCGAGTTCCGTTCACGGCTTTGTTCGAGATCCGCTCCGACGCCACCATCCGTACCAAAGTCCCGGTCGAAGTCGGCGGCTTCCGCCTCAGCGCCGACGCCACCTTCGGCCGCGGCGCCCTGATCGGCGGCCTCGAGCTGGGCATGCTCACCCACCGCGACCTGATCATCCAACCCCACCCCGACTGCATGGAGATCACCGCCGTCCAATCCCGCAACGGCCACCGCCTCTCCCCCTCCGGCCCCCCGCGCCTCGCCCCTGCCGGCACCTGACCGCCCCACCCACCCGGCTCATATCGAACCCGCGCGATGTGCCGCGAGTAGAGACGAGGCGCGCCGATGGGTAGGCCGATGCCTTCCGCTGTATCCGCCCTTTGGGGCTTGGTGGCAAATGGGCATCAGGCCGTGCGTCACGTTTCCCTGTCCCCCTCTCAAATTCCGTACGGCGGGTTTTCCCCAGTACGGCTTCAAGCCGGTCGGCGGCGGCAACCTTCGCCCGCGCTCGCGGGCTTATATGCCGCCCAAGCTTCTTCGGCTCCCGCTCACAGTAGCCCCAGCCAGGGGCAATGCCGCACTGTGTCGGCGTCGAGGCGGGATCCGTCCAAACGCGCCGGCCCAGAGGCCCTTTGGCTCGGCAACGGGTTATGTTGTCCCGCCGCGTCAACGCTTACTACGGCCTCATCCGCGCTTCTCGATCCTCCCGGCGGCTTATTGTCCTTCGTCCGCCGGGTCTTTGCCTCCAAGGCCGGAATCGAGGAGGTCCCCGATTTGAGCCGCGTGCCTTTCGACCACAACCCGCCGCTCTTCACTTCGGCTGCCCGCCACACTTCGCAAACCGACATCCGCCGCCATCATTCCAAGACGGCTCGACGATGCCGGAACACCGCCCGTGACTTCATCCGGTTTGGCCAGATGTTGTAGCAACGACCGACATTGTGGAGCAGCTAAGGTCCTACGAAGGCGAACGCCACCTGCGCGACCAGGTCAGGCACGGCTCCTGGGTCGTCGCCCTCATGCCCAAATCCGCAGCGCAACCGCACTACACACAATCAACAAGCAAGGTGAATGACATGGCGCGGAAACAGTCAACATCGGCCTTTGCAACGGAGAGAGCATCTTTCCCTCCTTCGGGTTAAATTGATGCCGTTACCAACTGTCCCAGAATGCTCGGGGAGGGGCAGTCGCTTCACAAATAGTGTTGCAATTCACCCATGTTACGTGCTAGTGTATTCGCATATGCTAGTGCAATAGCACTTCGAGGGAGGCCGGTTGTCCGAGTCGGGCAAATCTTCGGGGCCGCTGAGTTTGGGAAAACGAGAGCGGCAGATCGTCGAAACGCTCTACCGTCTGGGCGAGGCAT
>DASXMX010000428.1:0-5508 GCA_036495445.1 Tepidisphaeraceae bacterium | reverse complement strand
ACGACCGGTGAGGCGGTCGTAGACGAAGGCGGCCAGGTCGAATCCGGCCGCGGTCACCAGCGCGTTGGAGGCGACGAACCGAGCGTTGCATTCGATCAGTTTGTACTGCCCGTCGCGCGGGTCCTGCTTGTACTCGACGTTCGCCAGCCCGCGCAAGCCGACGTGGCGGAAGAGCTTCAACGACGGTTCGACCAGGTCCGGGATCCAGTCGGTGATGTGATAGCAGGCCGGGCCCATGCCCGCGGGATACCGGCGGATAACCCGCTTAGTGAAGTGGAACAGCGGCGTGCCGTCTTCGGCCAGGTAGGTGAAGTAGCTGCACAGCCGCGTGTCGGGGCCGGGGATCCATTCCATGAGCAGCACGTCGATGCCCGCGGCGGCCGCCGCGTCGATGCCGGCCAGCACGCGGTCGAAGTCCGGCGCGTTCAGATATTTCTTCCCGAACTTCGCCTCGAACACGTGCGATAGCCGGGGCTTTACGATCAGCGGGAAGACGAGCTGGTCCCGCAGCGCGAGCACCTGCTCGCGCGATTCGACGATGCAGAACTTCGGCGTGGGCACCCCGGCCGCGACGGCGTGCTGGTACGTCGTCATCTTGTCCAGCATTGCAATCTGGGCCGCCGGGTTGGAATCATCCAGCACGTACCGCTTGAGCAACGCGTCCCGATGTCGGGCGATGACGCGGATGCCGGCGTCCGAGCACGCGAGGACGACCCCGCCCCGCAGAGGATCCGATTCACTTCCAAGCAGCCATCGGGCCCAGGAGGCTTCGAGGTCCCCGTCACCCAGAGGGGTGATCCATTTGCAGAAGCGGGACCGCCCGACAACGGATTCCGGTTCCCCCATTCCGTAGACCGACACGCCGATCCGGCCCAGGTTTCGTGCGACCGAGAGCGCGTTGGCTTCGCCGCCCAACAGGATCACGGGCGGCCGGGCGGCGGCCGGCGCGCGACCCGAGCCGGCGCCGGCGGTCGTCGCGGCGAGCGGGTGCGCCGCTCGCTCGGGCGAAGCGGCGCGCGGTAACGAGATTGAGGTCGGGCAGTCCATACTCACGGGTTAAATCACCCATCCTTATTCGGCGGGCACGAGGTCGATGACCCCGCGGCGTGCCAGGCGGCGGACCTTGGCGAGCTTGCCGGCGCGGTCGGCGGTCTCGTCCATCGCCGCGATGATCGCGCCGACCGTGCGGGCGCCGTCGATCGCCTGCAGGGCGCGCCATTCGTCCTCGTCGACGGTGAAGTGCTTCTCGCCCCACAGGACCACGCCCGGCACCGCTTTCCAGTCGCGGTTGAAGTGGCGATGGAAGTAGTCCACACGGCGGCCGATGAGGGGCACGGCCTGCTCCAGCGCGGCGTCGTCGGCTCCGGCCAACTGCTCGGTCCGCGATCGGAACGCCGGCGTCCGCGGATCCTCGCCCATCGGGTCGCAGTTGAACGCGTTCAGCTTCAGGTAGAGCATCGTCGTCAGCGCAGGGTTGCGGCGGAGGTGCCAGAACTTATGCCCGCGGAAGACGATCACGTCGCCCGCCTTGTCGAAGATCTCCACCGGCCGCCCCTTCTTCAATGCCTGTTCGGGATAGCGGTCGGGGGACAGGCTGGCGCGAAGCTGCACCGAGGTGTTGAACGGGTTGATGTCCGACTGGTCGTACGGGTAGAGCACCAGCGAAGAGCCCTCGCGCACGTGGATCGACAGGCCCATCGAGATTTGCGAAGCGTACCGGTCCTTGTGCGCGTTCGGCTCGGATGCGGCGGTCGCCTCGTACCCCTTCACGTGCCGCTCGGACAGCACCACGTCGTCCGCGTCGAATCCGCACAACGCCGCCGTCGTCCGGCGAACCTCGTCCACGTAGTCGCCCCCCTCGGGAAACTCGTACATCGCCTGCTGCTTGTCCCCGATCGCGAATTGGGCCATCAGCTTCGTCTTCATGTTCTCGGCGCATTGTGCGGCGGCCTTGCGATAGAAATCGTCGGTGATCCCGCCGCGGATGCGCACCCACCCCTCCTTCGCGAACTGCGCGGCGTATTCGGCCGGATCGAACTGGAACATGCGCTCAGACATTGGCGACCTCCCTCAACGAAGCGTCCTTGGCGGACCCGTGACGTGGTGGTTGACCGTCCGTCGCCGGCCAGAAGATCCGGCGGAGCAGGTGGACCGCGACGGGGAACGACCCGTCGGCCTTCTTGTAGTGGTAATAAAGGTTGGGCGTGCCGTTCACTTCCAGGATGACGCCGCCCGACTGGCGCAGGGGAATGGCCGGGTCGGTCAACACCATGTCGATGCCCAAGAATCGGGCATCCATGGCGCGGGCGGCTGTGGCGCCGTCGTCGACGATCGCGCTGCAAAGCACGCCGGTGGCGGTCGTGTTGTCGGCCCCGGAATTCTCGTTCACCACGGTTTTCAGCGTGACGCGTCGCCCGGCCTCGGGGACCGATCGAAGCGTCAGGCCCTGCTTGGCCAGCGTGCGGCGCATGTCCAGGTCGATGGTCAGCAGCACCTGGGAGACGCCCGCGCGGCTGCGGAGCCGCTCGTCGTTGGCCTGATAAACGAGCCTGGCGACGGTGGATTTGCCGTCGCCGGTCACGGCGGGCAAGCGTCGGACGAACGCGTCAATCAGCGTTCCGTCCAGGTAGAGCAGGCGGTAATTGTCACCGGCGATCTGTTCCTCGATGAGCAATTCGTCGGCATAGACGGCCGCCAGCGCCGCCGCCCGCGCCAGGTGGGAGAGGGTCTGGATCCCGGTCGTGACGCCGCGCCCGCCCCCCGTGCCGCCGGCGGGCTTGACCACGCAATCGCGGCCGGCCGTCCGCTGCAGGAAATCGATCGCGGGCCGCATCTGCTTGAGCGAGAAGACGGCGTGTTGCGGCACGGGGAGGCCCTCTGCGGCCAGCAGCCGGTGCGTGAGCGGCTTGTCGTGAAGCAGGGCCAGTGTTACCGGGTTGTCGATCTCGGTGACGTTGTGGTAAATGCGCGTTCGGCGGCCATCCAGGTCGATCTGGCTCATGTCCGATCCGAGCCGCGTCCACGTCCCGCCCAATTCCTCGGCCGCTGCGGCCCAGGTCTGCTCGTAGAACTCGGTCTGGTGCCGGCCCGACGCGCGCCGCCGCGGGTTACGGTACCGCAGGAATGCCTTGCCCATCGCCAGGGCGTTGAGGGCGCGGAGCGTAAGCGGATGGACCCAGAGCGTGCCCATAGTAATTCCGAATGCGAAACGCCGGGGGATGCCAATTGGCGGCGCCGGCGCAGCGCGGGCGGTCAGCCCGTTACGTTGACCTTGCCGAGTGTCTCCGCGGGGGCGGCGGCCGACGCCGGCGCGCCGAGGATCGTGGGGCATTCGAGCTCGGTCAGAATTCGATCGACCCATGCGTTGGAGAAGTCGCCCCGCTTGACCGACTCGAAATATGCCTCGTTCGCCGCGGCATGGGACTGCAGGCGTTGCAGCAGGTCCTCGGCAATGCCCTGCGGGATGACGACGACGCCCATCGCGTCGCCGACGATCACGTCGCCCGGGTTGACGACGATGCCACCACAGCAGATCGGGAAGTTGATCTCGCCCGGCCCGCGGTGCAGCGGGCCGATCGGCGTGATGCCGCGGGCGAAGACGGGAAAATCGAGGATCGCGATGTTGGGCAGGTCGCGGACGTACCCGTCGATCACGAACCCCTGAGCGCCCCGATGCTTGGCCTTGGTGGACACCAGATCACCCAGGACGGCGTTCTTATCGGATCCGCCCGCGTCAATGATAACGATGTCGCCCGGCTCCAACACGTCCAGCGACTTGTGGACCATCAGGTTGTCGCCCGGGAAGACCTTCACCGTGCAGGCCGGCCCGCAAACCTGGTGGTGGGGGGCGGTCATCAGGCGGATCTGCGGGTCCACCGCGTAGAGGCGGTTGAGCAGGTCCGAAATGTCAGGGGTCGGAAACGCGCGGAACTGGTTCATCAGCTCCGGGGAGAGCCGGGTGAAGTTCATCTTCACGCGGAATCCCGGGCCCGGATGGAGGCTGGCGGAGCGGGGTTTAATGGCCATGTTGAACTCCTTCCCCCTCTTCGTTACGTCTTCGGTCTTGCCGCTTGCGGCTTCGCGAACGTCGCCGCGTCCGCCAGGCAAGCGAGCTATTCCCTCATGAAAGTCTTGGTTCGAGGCAATTCGTGACGGCGAGTCCGTTCGTTCGCGAAGCCGCAAGCGGCGCGTGCTCAAAATCGAACAGTCCTGCGCTTACGACGCGTTCGACCAATGCGGCGACCGACGCGCCGTCCTGGTCCGCGAACTCTACTCCGGCCATTAGCTCGTGCAGGTCGCGAATCGCGTCGATCACGCAGGGCGCCATGTCCGCGTGCCGGGCGGTCGATTTCAGTTCCGTCATTTCGGTCGCCCGCCGGCCGGCGTGCCGGGCGTAGGTCGGGAGCATCCGGTCGATCAGGGCCGTGATTCCCGGATAGATCATCGTGCACGCGTCCATCATCTCGGCGAGCATGTCGCGGCGCTGGGCCAGTGCCGCCAGCTCAAGGAATAATGCGCACAGGCCTTTGGACAGCCCGCCCAGCAGCATCTTCATCGCCGATGCCCGGCCGATCTCGCCGCCCAGCACCCGGGTGCGCACCGCCGGGCCAACGAGCTGCGCTACTTCATCGGCACGCGGCCCGCTGAGAAAGAATGTTCCCCCGGTCGAGAGGTTCTTCGCCAGCCCGTTAATCGACGCGTCGATAAAATCGACCCCAGCGGCCGTGATGAGAGCCCCGATCTGGCTGGCCAGTTCCGGCCCAATCGAGTTCACATCGACGTAGATCGCTCCGTCCGGCGCGGCTGCCGCCAGCGCGGCATAGGACTGGGCAACTTGGGCGGCGGCTGACGTTTCGACCAGGGAAAACACGATCGAGGATTCCCGAACCAGATCCGCGAGGGAGGAAAGGATGACGAGGCCGGCATCCCGCGCCCGGCAGGCGGTGCGCTCGCTGCGGCCGGCGAGGGTCGTGACGACCCGCACCCCCCGGCCGGCGAGGAGCGTCCCCAAGCTCGCACCCATCTCGCCCGGGTAGAGCAGGCCCACGGTCAAGCACGTTGCCATGACTCGCCTTTGACCGGGACCCCTCCCATGAGGGGCCCGCACTGGTCGGAGGGATTCCCCAGACATACAGATGCCGTCCATGCGTTGCGGCATCGCACGGCACGTCAAATGCTGCCCGGCGATACCGCGCCCGAACGCGGACGGTCCAACATCCTACCACATGAACAAAAACCGCGAGCGAAAAATGTGGATAATGCAGCGCAAACGGGATTTCTCATTGCATAAATCGGGTTCTCCAATTATACCCAAAGTACCGTTCGACGCAGGGGACCATAGGTTGTGAATTGAAGATGTTCCGTGAATCCGCAGAGCAAGGCGATGCGGAGTCGCGGGTGATTTTGCGCGACGGCGAAGGTCTGATAACCTGCGCCAGCGATTCGTTCCGCACGACCGCGCCATGTGGGGTATAGTTCCCGCACGCCGCCGGTCGGGAGGACGATCGG
>DASXMX010000427.1:0-3764 GCA_036495445.1 Tepidisphaeraceae bacterium | reverse complement strand
GACCGGGGCGACACGCCCCGGCTCTGACAGGCAGCGATTCCGGCGCTCCGCATGGTATGATGCCGGACCGCATGTCCACCCTACATCAACCGAGTTTCTCGACCGAGGCGGCTCCGTCGCGCGCGGCATGGGTGCGAGCCGAACGCGGGCCGCTTGGGGATCGCGTCCGCTCGCTGGACGTCTTCCGTGGCCTCACCATGGCGGGGATGATCCTGGTAAACAACGCCGGCGACTGGTCGCACGTCTACGCGCCGCTCGAGCATTCGAAGTGGGACGGGTGCACGCCGACCGATCTGGTCTTCCCCTTCTTCCTGTTCATCGTCGGCGTGGCGATCCCGTTCTCGCTGGCCAGCCGGCGACGAAAACTGAGCGAATCGGGGCTGGATCTGCAGGAACAGAACCGCGCGATCGTGATGCATACGATCCGCCGGACGGCGATCCTTTTCGGGCTGGGCCTGCTGCTCTACGCCACGCCCATCAACCTGCCCGGCCCCGGCGGCGGTGGGTCAGGGGTCGGCATCTTCCAGCCCGGCACCCTGCGCATCCCCGGCGTCCTGCAGCGGATCGCACTCTGTTATTGTGCGGCCGCCTTGCTGACCTCATTCACCACGTGGCGGATGCGCGCGGCGGTCGCCGCGTCGCTATTGATCGTCTATACACTGCTCATGCGGCTCGTCCCCGTCCCCGGTTTCGGCCCCGGCGTGCTGACGGCCGACGGGAGCCTGGCCTCCTGGCTGGACCGCCTTCTGCTCGGCCATCACACCTACAAGCCCAACTACGACCCCGAAGGCCTGCTCAGCACCCTGCCCGCGATCGGCACCGCGCTGATCGGCACGCTGGCCGGCGAATGGCTCCGCCGGGCCCGGCCCGCGCCGGAGAAGGCCGCCGGGATCTTCGCGGCGGGCGTCGTGCTCGCCATTCTCGGTTACGTCACCAACGGCCTGCTCCTGCCGATCAACAAAGCGCTTTGGACGCCCTCCTACGTCCTCTACACCGGCGGCCTGGCGCTGCTGGGGTTCGGCCTCTGTTACTTCCTGATCGACGTAAACGGCCACGAGCGGTGGGCCAGGCCGTTCACGATCTTGGGCATGAACGCGATCGCCGTGTACGTCCTCTCCAGCATGATCGGCCGCTTCACGCTTCTGATCAAAGTCGGGCACGCCGGCGATGGGCAACCGGTGAGCCTCAAGACCTGGCTCTACGAGCACCTGTTCGCACCGCTGACGACCGCCCCGATCCATCTGTCCCCATACATCGCGTCGATGATGTGGGGATTGGGCTGCGTGCTGGTCTTCCTGGCGCTGGCGACGTGGATGTACCGGAGGAAGTGGTTCGTGAAGGTTTGACGCGCGCCTATGTGAGGTCGAGGCCCGCCTTCAGGGCATCGTTAACCCGCGCGGTGAGCGCGGCCGAAAGCGATCCGAGCTTTCGAAGGACGCGCGCTTTTGCAATCGTGGTGACGTTGATGCAATTTACGACGGAGTCGAAGGCGAGCCCGCTTTGCTTACCGTCCGAAGTGCCCGTCTCGATCAAGACCTGCGTGGCTTCGAGCGAGCGAGGGGTGGTCCCGGTGATCTGCGCAATAATCGTGTTCAGCAGCCGAGCGTTATCTTTATCATTCTGAACGACGAGCGCAGGCCGGACCTTGCTCCCGCTGCCGCTCGGATAGGGGAAATCCACAAGCACCACGTCGCCCCGCCTCACGTTCATTTCAACCGCCGCGGGTCGAGGCTGTCGTAAATGTCCATTCTGGGATCATCCCAGCCCTCACGAGCGAAAACGTCCGCGGCCGCCTGATAAGCGTCGTCCGACCAGGTCTCATTGTCGCTTACGATCGATTTGATTCGTTCGTACAACTCAGCGCGAACGATGACGTATTCGGCATTGGTCGCAGGGTCGATGGCACGCGTCGTATTACCGCCGCTCCGCTCCAAGGCCAGATGTTGTTCAGGCGTTAGTTCGACCATGATCGCGTCCATACAATTGTAGCGAATCGATGACCATTGGACAGTGGCGCTGCGCCGCTTGCTCGTTCGCACCACTCCCAAAGCAGCCTGCGAAGGCAACAAGCGGCGCGACTGATCCGCCCAAGTGATGCCCGACACGTTACTCAATCGTAAATAACGTCACCGCATCCTGCCCCTTGATGATTACCTTGTTCCCCGACACCACCGGATACGCATAGGGCTGCGCGTCCGAGACCTTGATGCTCGCCAATTGGGTAAACTCCTTGTCGTTGGGCTTGATCACGATCAACTCGGCGCTGGGCGTCAATGCCAGGATCACCTGCCCGGCGTCCACCAGCGACCCGAAGCCGCGCTCGCGGGGCCGCGGTGGGGACGTCCAGAGCGTCTTCCCGGTCTTCGCATCCAGGCAGAAGAAGCTTGCCTTGCTCGTCAACGCGTACAACAGCCCGTCCTTCAACACGGGCGTCGAGAAACCGCTGTTCGCATCCGGGTTCGTCCAGAGTTCCTTCGGCTTGAACCCGTTCTCCTGCTTCTCCACCTGAATGGCATAGGCCCCCTTCCCCTGCCCGGTGACGAAGATCACATCCCCTTCGATGACCGGCGTCACCGCGTTGTACGTCATCCGTTGCGGCACCTCGGGGATTTCCCAAAGTACTTTCCCGTCGTCCAGTGAAAGCCCCATTAGCTTTTTCGCGGTGTACGCAACGATCTGCTTCTGCCCGCCGATCGTCGCGACAACAGGCGTGGAATAGGTCGCCCCGTCGATTGCGGTCTTCCACTTGGGGTTCCCGGTGGCCACGTCCAGCCCCATGATCGCGCCATCCACATCACCGCCCAGTTCCGCGACGCACATGTCGTCGACGATGATCGGCGAGGAGGCCGTGTAGAACTTCGGCCAGCTCTTGTACGGGTCCTGCCGCCAGAGGAGCTTGCCGCTCTCGGCATCGAGGCAGCTCAGGATTCCGCTGACGCCGATGGTGACGACCTTGCCGTCGCCGACGGCCGGCGAGCTGCGCGGGCCGGGGTGTTGCCCGGGCGCGCCGCTGACGCTTACGCCGGGCGCGTGCTTGTCCTCCCACAGCGTCTTGCCGGTCTTAACGTCCATGCAGCGGAGCACCTCGTCGGCGCCCTGGCGGGTGAAGACGTAGAGCTTGTCGCCCACGAGGGCCGGGGTTGCATCGCCGGTGCCGACCGTCTCGTTCCATTGTTGTTTCAATTCCTTCGGCCAGGTTTGCGGGGCATTGAAATCGGAGACCTTGGCTTCCCCGTTCGGCCCGCGCCACTGCGGCCAGTCCGCCGCGACGGCCCCGGCGGCCATCGCAAGAGACGCCACACAACCGACGATGCAGGTCATCGTTCGCTTCCGAGCTGACATGATTCCTCCTGGTCAGATGTGAACGCCGTTTTCAACAATACGCCCTTACGGGGTTAGTACCCCCGGGGCGTCCGACGATTCCCGGCCATGTGGCCTATTTTGCCGTCCAGACACCTTACCGGGTAATCGCACCGGCGGGTACAACAATCCAGTCCATTGGGGAAAGATCCTGACGATCAACGGCGAACAACCCGTCGCGCTCGTCCGCTTGCACGAGCCGGGCGAAACCGTTTCACTGACGCTGCTGCGGCGGGCCAAGCCGGTCACGGTGGAGGTGGAGTTGGGCCGCCGAAACGTCTCGCAGGGGAATATGACGAATCCGAAGTCGGACCTCAACGCGGTCATGAGGACGTACGCGCCCCAGTCGCTGCCGGGGTGGGCCACCGCCTCGCAGCCCTCGGTGGTCACGCCGTACCACCAAG
>DASXMX010000426.1:0-2966 GCA_036495445.1 Tepidisphaeraceae bacterium | reverse complement strand
CCGGCTCGTTGCCGATGATCGAGGCGATCCCCTTGCGGACCAGCGGGTGGTCGTCCACGCAGAGGACGCGGATCGTATCGGTGGCGGTTTGATGGGTGGTAGTCATGATACGTTGTCCTTCTTGCCGTGATGGAGGTTGTTCCCGGTCGGCAGCGACACGTTAATGCTCGTGCCGCGGCCCGGCTCGCTGTCGATCTGCAGGTCGGCGCCGATCTGGGCCGCCCGCTCGCGCATGCCGATCAGGCCGTAATGCCCCGGCCGGCCGCTGCCGTTCCCGTCCTTCAGGCCCGTGCCGTCGTCCTTCACGCAAAGCCGCAACTGCTGCGGGCTCGCGCTGAGGCAGACCTCGATCGTGCGGGCGCTGGCATGCTTGACGGAGTTCGTCACCGCCTCTTGCGCGATGCGGAGCAGGTTGTATTCGACGGCCGGCGGCAGGCCCTGCGGGTTCCCGTCGAGCTTCAGCTTGAGGCGGACGTCCTTCGCCTCGGTCATCTGCCTGGCGTGCAGCGCGATCGAGGCGGCCAGGCCCGACCGCTCGTCCTGCGCGGTCCGCAGGCCGGCGATCGATTGTCGCGCCTCGCGCAGGCAGGTGCCGGCGTCGGCGATGATCCCGTTCAGCTCCGCCCGCTCCGAGGTGTCGGGCAGGCGGGTTGACAGCGCCTGCATTTCCATGGTGATGCCGGAGAACCCCTGCATCAGCGTGTCGTGAAGCTCGCGGGCGATTCGACTCCGCTCCGTGAGCACAACGTCCAGACGCTGGCGGATCCGGCTCACCCGCTGGCGGTATACCATCCACGCGGCAAACAGCAGCGAGGCGATGCACAGCGGCAGGAACCAGGACCGCTCGTAAAAGTACGGTGCGATCGTGAACGCCACCGGGCTGGCGCACTCGCTCCAGGTATTGTCGACGTTTTTCGCCATCACGCGGAAGCGATAGGGGCCGGGGCGCAGATTGGTGTAGAACGCTTCCCGGCGTGTGCCGGCTTCCACCCAGTCGTGGTCGAACCCTTCGAGGCGGTATTTGAACGTGATCCGCGCCGGGACGACGTAACTGAGGGCGGCGTAGCGGAACTCCAGGTTGGCGTCGCCCGGGGGAAGGGCGGTGATGCGGCCGGGGAGGCGCGATTGCCCGTTGACGATCACGTCGTCGATGACGACCGGCGCCGGCAGCAGCTTGCGCATCGCGTTTTCGGTGTCGAGCGCGAGGACACCGTGGATCGTCGCAAACCAGGCCATTCCGTCGCGCGCCGCGCAGGCGGCGGGTTGTACGCCGGCCCTGCACTCGATCGTTCGCAGCGCCTCCAGGGGGCTGAACGGGTTGCACTTGAGCGTCTTGATCTGGCCGGCGGCGAACTGGCGGAGATCGGCCCGGCTGGCGGAGAAGATCCCTTTGCTGCAGGCCATCCAAAGGTTGCCCATGCGGTCGCCGACGATCCCGTAGATGTCATCATCGTAGAGCCCGTCGCGGATCGAGTACCGGAACGTCTTGTCCCCGTCCAGCACGTGCAGCCCGCCACCGCGCGAGCCGATCCACAGCAGTCCGTCCGGGTCCTCATAGAACGCGTCCACGACGCCCTGCGCGGAGAACCCTTCGACCAGCGGCTGAAGTTGGCCGGCTCCATTGAACGTGTAGAGGTTGCCGTCGTCGGTGGCGAGGACCAGGCGGCCCTGGTGCAGTCCCATCGCCAGGACGGCGGCCGTGAGCGGCCCGTGACCCGCCGCCGTTGCGGGCTGGACGAAGTGCCCGTCGACCAATCGCGCCAGCCCCTTGCGGGTGCCGGCCCAGAGGACGCCTTGCGCGTCGCGCTGAATACACAAAATCGCGTCGGCCCCGAGCCCCTGAGCTGTGGTATAGACGGCGTCAACCTTTCCGCCGCGCAAATGATCCAATCCCAGCGCTGTGCCCACCCACAGGCCGTCGTTCTCGTCGTTCGACAGGGCGTAGACCGTGTTGCTGCTTAGGCCCTGATTGGCGTTGATGACGGCGAAGTGCTTGCCGTCGAATCGGCTGAGGCCCGCGTCCAGCGTGCCGACCCAGACATGCCCCTCCTGATCCAGCAGCACCGGGCCGGTGTTGTTGCTCGGGAGCCCTTCGCTGGTCGTGAACGGGATCGTCCGACGATCCATCATCTGGTTCAGGCCGTGCTTGGTCCCGATCCAGACGCTCCCTTCACGGTCGTAACAGAGGGAGAAGACGGCGCTTTGCGAAAGGCCCTGGGCGGTGCTGAACGTCTCGACTTCGCCGCCGCGGATGCGGAACATCCCGTTCTTGGTGCCGGCGTAAATGCACCGGTCCTCGCCGACAACGACGCATTCGACGCCTTCATCGGGCAGGCCGTCGGCGCGGGAGAACCGCCGCTCGCCCCCATCCTTCAGGCAGTCCAGTCCGTGCGTCGTAGCGGCCCAGATGGCGCCGTCGGCCGAGGTGGCAAGTGCGCGTACGGCGGCGCCGGCCGGGAGGGACGTGAGTGGGTGCCGCTCGAAGGCGGTGCCGTTCCACGCTTCCAAGTACGCCGCGTCGCCACCCACCCAGATCCGGCCGTCTGCCGATTCGCACACGTCCCGTGGCTTGTGGAGGCTCAGACCTTGTTCAGACCCGTATCGCGTCACTTTCCCTTCGGTGACCGAAACGAGGCCCCCGTCTCCCACGACCCAGAGCGAGCCATGGCGGTCGAGCAGCAGGGCGTGCATTCTGTTTGACGGCAGCCCGTCCTGGGTTGTGAAGCGCCGGGCGACGCCGTCTTTGAGATGGATCAGCCCCGCGTCCTCGGTGGCCAGCCAGAGCCCGTCCTGGTTGTCCGGCAGCAGATCGCGAATCCACAGGTTCTCCAGCGACGTGCCGCCGACTTCGCGGACGGTGGTGAACTGGACGCCATCGAACCGCACCAGCCCGGTCTGCATGCCGAGCCAGAGGAACCCATCGGAGGTCTGGCGGATCGAGTAGATCGTTCCCTCCGGCAGGCCCT
>DASXMX010000425.1:0-5955 GCA_036495445.1 Tepidisphaeraceae bacterium | reverse complement strand
AACTGATCGGGAAATCCGCAATCCGAATTCAGCAATCCCGGTTATCTTTCGCTCATCATGTCCGCACGAGAATTCCTGTCCGAGTGGTCCAACGTGCCCAAGCCCGTGATCGGCATGTTGCATTTGCTGCCATTGCCCGGGTCGCCCCGGTTTGGGGGAAGCATGGAGGCGATTCGGACGGCGATGCTGCGCGATGCGGAGACGCTGGCGGCCGGGGGCGTCCACGCGTTCATGATCGAGAACTTCGGCGACGTGCCGTTTTATCCGAATTGCGTGCCGGCGAGCGTCGTCGCACAAATCACGGCACTGGCGCTTCAGGTCCGGCAGCGGTTCGAACGTCCGCTGGGAATCAATGTGCTTCGCAACGACGGGTGTGCGGCTCTCGCGGCGGCGCATGCGGTTGGGGCGCAATTCATCCGGGTGAACGTCTTGTGCGGCGCACGCGTGGCGGACCAGGGGCTGATCCAGGGAATCGCGCACGATCTGCTTCGGGATCGGGCAATTCTGCGATCCGATGTGAAGATCCTGGCGGACGTGGACGTGAAGCACTCGGCGCCACTGTCGCCGCGGCCGCTGGCGGACGAGGTCGCGGATACGCTGCACCGCGGACTGGCCGACGCGCTGGTCGTCAGCGGGTCCGGGACCGGGCAGCGAACGGATCCGCAGCACGTGCGAACCGTGAAAGCCGCCGCGGGCGATGCGCCGGTTTTTATCGGGTCGGGCGCCTCGCCGGAAACGATCGGCGACTACCTGCCCCACTGCGACGGGTTCATTGTTGGATCCGCGTTTAAGCGGGACGGTCGCGTGGAGGAACCGGTGGACCCACAGCGAGTCGCGGCGATCATGCGGGTCATCCAGCAAGAGTGATATCGGGCAGAACGTTCCCGAGAGGGCTCGAACCTCTAACCTTCGGCTCCGGAGGCCGACGCTCTATCCAATTGAGCTACGGGAACAAAAACGCGTCGGCTTCGACGACGCGGGGAGCGATCCTACTGCGCGCGGGCAGGGCTGTCCACTGGGGCGGATGCACGCGCCCGCGGGTCAGGAGGTTGCCTCGGCACGAGGGTTGCTTACTTCCCTTATGTCTGTAGCAGTTCCGTCGACCTCAACAACAAAAACGACGAAAGAAAGCGTGGTATATGGATCGCAGAACCACAGTGCAGGATCGGGTCAAGCTCCGCGTCTGGCCGGGGCGGCCTTATCCGTTGGGGGCGACGTGGGATGGAAGCGGCGTCAATTTCGGGCTCTTTTCCGAGCACGCCACTAAGGTTGAGCTTTGTCTGTTTGATTCCATCGACGACACGCAAGAGAGCCAGCGGGTGGTGCTGGCAGAATGCACGGACATGGTGTGGCACGGGTATTTGCCTGACTTGGAGCCGGGGCAGCTTTATGGGTACCGGGTTTACGGGCCGTACGAGCCGGCGAAGGGACATCGGTTCAATCCGAACAAGATCCTGCTCGACCCCTACGCCAAGGCGATCGGCCGCGACGTGAGGTGGGACGACACGCTGTTCGGGTACAAGGTGGGCGACCCGAAGGCGGATCTGTCGTTCGACGACCGCGATAACGCGGCGTTTTGTCCGCTCGGCTCGGTCGTGGATACCGCCTTCACCTGGGGCGACGACCGCCCGCCGCGCATCCCGTGGCATAAAACGCTGATCTACGAGGCCCATGTCCGCGGGCTCACAATGAACCATCCGGAAGTGCCCGAGCGCCTCCGCGGCACCTACGCGGGGGTCGCGTCCGAGCCGGTCATCCGCCATATGCAGGACCTGGGCGTCACCGCGATCGAACTGCTGCCGGTGCACTATCACCTGAACGACCGGCACCTGATCGAAAGCGGGAAGGTGAATTACTGGGGGTACAACACGCTCGGATTCTTCGCGCCGCAACTGGCGTACGCGTCGCGGCATTCGCCGCGGAAGTCGATGACCGAATTCAAGATGATGGTCCGCGCCCTCCACGCGGCGGGAATCGAAGTGATCCTCGACGTGGTCTACAACCACACCGCCGAGGGGGACCAGATGGGCCCGACGCTCTCGATGCGCGGCATCGATAACGCCTCCTACTACCGCCTCGCCGAAGAACCCCGCTACTACCTGGACTTCACCGGGTGCGGCAACACGCTGAAGATGATCGAGCCGCGCGTGCTGCAACTTATCATGGACAGCCTGCGGTATTGGGTCACCGAGATGCACGTGGACGGGTTCCGATTCGACCTGGCCAGCACGCTGGCCCGCGAGCTGCACGAGGTGAACCGGCTGGGCGCGTTCTTCGACATCATCCACCAGGACCCGATCCTCTCGCAGGTGAAGCTGATCGCCGAGCCGTGGGATGTCGGGCCGGGCGGGTACCAGGTCGGCAACTTCCCCGTCTTGTGGACGGAATGGAACGGCATGTATCGCGACACGGTGCGCCGCTTCTGGAAGGGTGACGGCGGGCACGCGTCCGAGATTGCCACCCGTATCGCCGGCAGCAGCGACCTGTACCAGCACGACGGCCGCAAGCCGTACGCGAGCATCAACTTCGTCACCTGCCACGACGGGTTCACGCTGCAGGACCTGGTCAGCTACAACCACAAGCACAACGAGGCCAACGGCGAGAACAACCGCGACGGGGCCGACGACAACAACAGTTGGAACTGCGGCGTCGAGGGGCCGAGCGACGACCCGCACATCAACGCCCTCCGCGAACAGCAGAAGCGGAACCTGATCGCCACGCTCTTCTTCTCCCAGGGCGTCCCGATGCTCCGGGCCGGCGACGAGCTGAGCCAGACCAAGAACGGCAACAATAATACTTACAACCAGGACAACGACCTGACCCGGCTCACGTGGGACCTCAACCCCGGCCAGCAGCGGTTCCTGGATTTCGCCCAGAAGTGCGCCGCGATCTGGCGCGAGCAGCCGGTGCTCCAGCGGCGGAACTTCTTCGTCGGCCGGGCGATCCGCGGGTCCGACGTGAAGGACATCTCCTTCTTCGAGCCCTGCGGCAAGGAGATGAGCGACCACGGGTGGAACGACGGGAACGTCCGCTGCCTAGGCGTGCGGCTGGCGGGCGACGTCATCTCCGAGGTCGACGAGCGCGGCGAGCCGATCGTCGGCGACACGCTTCTGCTCCTGATGAACGCGCACTGGGAACGGATCCCGTTCACGCTGCCCGACACCAAGCCCGGTCACTGCTGGCAGACGATGATCGAAACCGCCCACCCGGACGACGGCACGAAGGTGTTCGGCGGCGGGCAGCAGTACCTGCTCGAGGGGCGGTCCTTAACGCTGCTCCGCACGTCGGAACTGCCCGAAGCGGGCCAGGCGCTTTCATCGGCGCAGATCGAGACGCTGCGCAAGGAGGCCCGCCGGGCGAACCAGCCGGCGTCGCAAGGGCCTCCGCTGGTGCGGTGAGGCGCGGCCACGGGACTTCGTAGCGCCCGCTTTCGCGGATCGATTCGCCCTCCCTGAGGAACCGTTCCGGTCCGCGAAAGCCGGCGCTACGGCCTGATTCTCGATTCCCAGATTCATCGAAGTCGATCACGATGCGTGACGGCGCCCCTGGACGGGTGCGCGCAAGGTGAACTCTATGAATGCCCATTCAACGATGGAAGCAGGGACGTCTTCAATGTCTCCTGCGACCGCCCGCCGGCTGCCGATCGGGGCGGAATTGATCCCGGCCGGCGCCGTACATTTCCGCGTCTGGGCGCCGGCTCGACACGAAGTGGAGGTGGTGTTCGAAGGCCGATCCGCCGCCCAGCCCCTCCGCCTCACGCGGGAGCCGGACGGCTATTTCTCCGGGCTGGCATCCCGAGCCCAAGCGGGAGACCTGTACCGCTTCCGACTCGATAGTTCGGACAAGCTCGTTCCCGATCCCGCCTCCCGATTCCAGCCGGACGGCCCGCACGGCCCGTCACAGGTCGTCGACCCGGGCGCGTTCGAATGGACCGACGCCGCGTGGCCCGGGATCACACCCGAAGAAGTCGTGCTCTATGAGATGCACGTCGGCACGTTCACGCCCGAGGGCACCTGGGCCGCGGCGGAGGAGCGGTTGCCGGCGCTGGTCGAACTGGGCATCACCTGTCTCGAAATCATGCCCGTAGCCGACTTCCCGGGCCAGTTCGGATGGGGATATGACGGCGTCGACCTGTTCGCGCCAACGAGGCTCTACGGCTCGCCCGACGACTTCCGCCGGTTCATCGACCGCGCCCATTCGCTGGGCATGGGGGCGATCCTCGACGTCGTCTACAACCACCTCGGGCCGGACGGGAATTACCTCAAGGAATTCTCCCCCGACTACTTCAGCACGAAGCACGGCACCGAGTGGGGCGAGGCGCTCAATTTCGACGCGGCGAACAGCGGCCCGGTGCGCGAGTTCTTCCTGGCCAACGCGCGGTACTGGATCGAAGAGTTCCACCTCGATGGGTTCCGGTTCGACGCGACGCAAAGCATCTTCGACGACGGCCCGCGGCACATCCTTGCGGATATCACGGCGCGCGCCCGCGAGGCGGCCGGCCGGCGATGCATCTACCTCGTCGCGGAGAATGAGCCACAGGAGACGCGGGTCGTGCGGCCGATCGAACAGGGCGGGTTTGGGATGGATGCGCTGTGGAACGACGACTTCCACCACAGCGCCGTCGCGATGCTCACGGGGCACAACCAGGCGTATTACTCCGATTACCTCGCCAAGCCGCAGGAACTGATCTCGGCGGCCAAGTGGGGTTATTTGTTCCAGGGGCAACACTCGGCCTGGCAAAAAAAACGCCGCGGCACGCCCGCGCTCGACCTGCCCCCTACCGCGTTCGTCAACTTCATCGAGAATCACGACCAACTGGCCAATCTCGTTTACGGCCATCGGACGCACCGCGCCACGTGCCCGGGCCAACATCGGGCGATGACGGCGCTGATGCTGCTGATGCCGCAAACGCCGATGCTGTTTCAAGGACAGGAATTCGCCGCATCTGCGATCTGGACCTATTTCGCGGACCACAACCCGGACTTGGCGAAGCGAGTGCGGACGGGCCGGACCGAGTTCCTTACGCAGTTCCCGAGCGTCAAGGCGCCGGAGATGGCTGCCCGCGTCCCCAACCCGGGCGACCGGCGGACGTTCGAGCAGTGCACGCTGGATTGGTCCGAGCGCGAGCGGCACCGGCCGACCTGGGACCTCCATCGCGATCTGCTGGAGCTTCGCAGCGAGGACCCAGTCTTCCGCGCGCCCCGCCCGCGAGGCGTGGACGGGGCCGTGCTCGGCCCCGAGGCGTTTGTGCTGCGGTACTTCGGCGAAGGCGGGGACGACCGTCTGGTGATCGTCAATTTCGACCGCGACGTGAAGCTCGAGCCCGCTCCCGAGCCGCTGCTCGCCCCGCTGGCCG
Source organism: Tepidisphaeraceae bacterium (assembly GCA_036495445.1). Taxonomy (GTDB): domain Bacteria; phylum Planctomycetota; class Phycisphaerae; order Tepidisphaerales; family Tepidisphaeraceae; genus DASXMX01. The sequence goes on along the minus strand of DASXMX010000425.1, from coordinate 599 downwards.
GCAAGGAGTGGGCGCTGCTGTGGTCGAGCGAAAGCCCGCGCTATGGTGGGTGCGGGATCGGGCCGCTGGAGACCACACTGGGCTGGCGCATTCCGGGCCGGGCCACAGTCGTCCTGCGGCCGGCCCACCCGGAGAAGCCATGAGCGCCGTCGAAATCGACTCGCAGCTCGTTCAGAGCATCCGCGAGGCGGTCGCCCGCCGCCGGAATCTGCCCGAATCGACTTACCGCCTTCAGTTGCACGCCGGCTTCACGTTCCGCGACGCGACGGCGATCGTCCCCTACCTGCGCGACTTGGGCATCACGCACGTCTACGCATCCCCCTACCTGAAGGCCAGACCCGGCAGCACGCACGGGTATGACGTGATCGATCACGGGTCGCTGAACCCCGAGATCGGCACGCAGGCTGATTACGGCAATTGGCTCGCCGCGATGCGGCGGCACGGGCTCGGGCACATTCTCGACACCGTCCCGAACCACGTCGGCGTCGGGACCAACGACAACGCCTGGTGGAACGACGTCCTGGAGAACGGCCCGGCCTCGCGATTCGCGCACTACTTCGATATCTCCTGGCACGGCTCGCCGCGACCCGAGTTGCAGG
>DASXMX010000424.1:0-9246 GCA_036495445.1 Tepidisphaeraceae bacterium | reverse complement strand
CCGATCGCAAGCGCCGCAACGAAGATGATCGCAATGACTGACTTGCCACAACAGGATGGCGCAGGGGGCTGAACATCGGGGGCATCGGATTGAACGGAGGGGGAAGCATCGACGTTTTGCTGGGGCGACTGCATCGGGTGGGTCAATATAGTTCGGCTGCGGGATCCCTTCTACTGGATTGCAACTTGGCTCACGAGAACGTGCGGTTTTCCGCATATTTCCCGCAGATTCACGCCTGAAATTACGGGTTTCTTCGGTGATCTAATGGACAATCGGAATTTCCCCGATATAATATCATGACGCAACTGATCCTACCTGATCTTTCATGAGACCCCGCCGTTTGCGGCTTTCCTGATCGAATCCAGCCCAGTTGTAGCGCATCGATTGGCCTTTCTTCGGCGTTTGCCGTGGCCCCTATGGTGCGCATTTTCCGGCACCAGGCACAGCCTCGGACCGAAGAGAAGGACCATCATGCAGTTTGTGCAACTTGAACTTTCCGAACCCATCCTGCGCGCGCTCGCGACGGAGGGTTATTCCACCGCCACCCCGATTCAGGCCCAGGCGATCCCGCACGCCCTCCGCGGGCGCGACGTGCTCGGCTGTGCCCAGACCGGCACCGGCAAGACGGCCGCGTTCGCGCTGCCGATCCTCCACCGCTTTGTCACGACGCCTCGGGCCGAGGGCTCGCCCAAACGGGCGCGGGCGCTGGTGCTCTGCCCGACGCGGGAACTCGCGTCGCAGATCGCCGACAGCTTTCGGGCTTACGGCGCCAATCTGAAGTTCCGCCAGACCGTCATCTTCGGCGGGGTGAACCAAAACCCTCAGGTGTCCGCCCTGCACCGCGGGACGGAGGTGATCGTCGCCACGCCGGGCCGCCTGCTGGACCTGATGGACCAGGGGGCGGTCGACCTGAGCGGGATCGAAGTGCTCGTCCTCGACGAGGCCGACCGGATGCTCGACATTGGCTTCATCCACGACATCCGGCGGGTCGTCGCCCGCGTGCCGAAGCACCGGCAGACGATGCTCTTCTCGGCCACGATGCCGCCGCAGATCCGGCAACTCGCCGAGTCGCTGATGCGCGACCCGGCCAGCGTGCAGGTCGCGCCGGTCTCGTCCACGGCCGAAGGCGTCGAGCAGTCGGTTTACCACGTCGAGAAGGGGAACAAGTCGGCGTTGCTGGCGCACCTGGTCGAGAACCTGCCGATGTTCCGGGCGATCGTCTTCACCCGCACGAAGCACGGTGCCGACCGTGTGGTGCGGCACTTGAACGGCAGCGGCATCAAGGCCGAGGCAATCCACGGGAACAAGAGCCAGAACGCCCGCGAGCGGGCGCTGAGCAACTTCCGCTCGAGCAAGATCCCCGTCCTGGTGGCGACCGACATCGCCAGCCGGGGGATCGACGTCGACGGGATCACGCACGTGGTGAACTACGACGTGAGCGAGGAGCCGGAGACCTACGTGCACCGCATCGGCCGCACGGCTCGGGCGGGGTCGAAGGGAATGGCGATCTCCTTCTGCTCGCCGGACGAAGCGGCGGACCTGAAGGCAATCGAGCGATTGATCCGCAAGCCGATCCGCGTCGTCGAGGATCATCCGCAGTACGCCCGCAAGCCGGTGCAGCAGGCGGGCCAGCCTCGTCAAAACGGTGGCGGCCATCACGTGGCCGAGCGGCAACCGCACGCGAACCGTCAGCCCCACGCCCCGCGGCCCCGGCCCCATTCGCACCAGCCGTCCGGCAGTGGGAATCGGCCTCATGACAAACCGCAGGGGCACGGCCAGTCGCAGCACCGCCAGGGACAAGGACACGCGTCACGTCCGCGGCACCCGATTCTCGGGAAGGGCCGTCCTCGCAACGGCGGTGGCGGCCGTCCCCGTCACTCCGCGGGTCGCCGTGGTTGGTAACGACGCGCTATCGAACCTGAAAACGAACACGCCACGGGTCGCATCGACCCGTGGCGTCTTCGTTTTGGTCGTCTCAGGCGAACGCGGCACGCGCTTACTTCTTGTGCTCGGCCTGATATTCCTTCTCCAGCTTCTGAGCGAGGCCCTTCCCATCGTCCTCGAAGACGACGGTCTGCCCGTCGGCGCCGAAGTTCGGCTTCTCGACCCAATTCGAGGCGGACAGGTTTCCTTCCCGCACCGTCGAGGCCGTGCTGGCGTAGCCGGTCACGTAGGTCTTGCCGTCGCGGTTGTATTCGTAGTAACCGGGGGTTTCTCCGGCATGGGAGATGTGCTGCATCGACGGCGTCGAGGTTTCCCCCGCGGACTTCGACGGCCCGCCGCCGTTGTTTTGGCTCGAGCACCCGGCCGCCAAACCCAACGCCAACACGACTGCTACACGCTTCATTCGATTGCCTCCAAATGAGAGTTGAAATGCGATTCCGAGCTCGACAGTAGGGGGCGGGCTTTGGGGACCAGTCAAGGAGGGGTTAAGAGGGCGTGAAGGCTGGCGCCACCGGGCCGGAGCGACTTGCCGCATGCGACCGCGGCAAACCCCCCAAGCCCTCCCTCGATCCGGCCGATACTCCGGGTAGAGCTTTACGATTGGAGGAGTCTTGGCTGGCATTCAGATCGGCGAATTATTGGTCGAACAGGGCGTGCTGACCCGCCGGCAGGTGGAGCACATCCTCAAGGTCCAGAAGATGTCGCACCGCCCGTTCGGCGACCTGGCCGAGCGGCTGTACGGGATCGACCCCAAGGCGGTGGAGGACGCCTGGGTCGAGCAGTACCTCCGGGTCGCGGGCGTCGTCGACCTGAAGGAGCAGCAGATCGAGACCGAATGCCTGCGGATGCTTAACCGCCGGCAGGCCTGGCAGTTCCACATGCTCCCGCTGAACCGCGACCGCGAGACCCTCAGCATGGCGACCAGCCCGGAGAACCTGATCCGGTCGGTCAACTTCGTGACCCGGTCACTGGAAGAACCCGTCCACTTCCTGATTGCCGAACGTCAGCAGCTTCGCGAGTTCCTGATGAAGCATTACCCCGTTCCGCAGTTCATCGCGCAGTACGCGGAGAACCTGTAGACACCCGATTGAACTCGATTATGCCGTTTTCCCCCTCTCCCTCCGGGAGAGGGTTGGGGTGAGGGGGAATTACGAACGACCTGCGGGAGAGCCGAATTCCTTGTCATCCTGAGCGGGAGCGAAGGATCTCTGGGTCGGTTGAGTTTCTCGACGCGGAGATCCTTCGCTCCCGCTCAGGATGACAACATTTGGGCTCTGCGGCATCGCGAGAGGCGCCCGCAATCCCCCCTCACCCCGACCCTCTCCCGGAGGGAGAGGGGGGCAACATGCCGCTTCGTTGAACTGATAATCCCAAATCGCTTCTGCCGATTGCCTCGCGCCTACAGCTTCGCCCTCCGCACTCCTAAAATCTCCCGACATGGCGGAGGCTCCCCCAACTCTTGAACACGAAACGAAAACCGATAAAGCCCACCTCTTGCTGCGGCTTCTCAAGCTCCTGCGCCCGTATTGGCCCCTGATCGGCCTCGGCTTGCTCCTGCTGGTCCTCTCCACCCCCTGCGAGCTGTTCCCCGCCCTCGTCTGGAAGTACGTCACCGACGACCTGATCCTGGCCGGCAAGTATCACCCGACCCCCGTCCTCAGCACGCTCTTATCCTTCGGCGGCACGATCCACTCGAAGATGTCGCTGCTGCTTTCGGCGATGGCCTGGCTGTTCGTCGTCTACGCCGTGGGCGAGACGATGGGGACGCTCAGCACCAACCTGATGAACCGCGTCGCCCAGCGGTTCATCCTCGCGTTCCGCAACCGGGTCTATCACAAGCTCCAGTCGCAGAGCTTGGGGTATCTGCAGCGACAGCGCACGGGTGATTTGATGAGCCGGGCGATGGGGGATGTGGACGAGCTGCAGACGTTCATCGTCAACAGCATCGACGTGATCGTCGGCGAGGGGATCGTCTGGGTGGCGACGGTCGTGCTGGTGATGCTGATGAACTGGCGGGTGGCGGCGATCTCGCTGTCGCCGCTGGTCGCGGTGTACGTGCTGTTGCGGTATTTCAACGCGCGGATCAAGCCGATCTACGCCGCCGCCCGCGACCGGCTCGGGGACATCAGCACCCGCCTTCAGGAGAACCTGTCCGGCGTCGTCGTGATCAAGATTTTCGGCCGCGAGGAGCAGGAGGGCAAGCGCTTCCGCGACGCCACCGAGAGCTACTACCGTGAGCAGATCCGGGCGATCAACGCCCGCAGCCTCTTCTTCGGCTTCACCCGCGGCGTCGGATTCTTCAGCAACATCTTCATGATCGGCGTCGGCGGGTTCTTCATCCTCACAGGCCGCGGGTTCACGCTGGGCGACCTGATCGCGTTCCGCGCCTACTGGTGGCGCCTCTACGGCCCCGTGCAGACGCTGGCCCGCGTCAACGACATGGTGCAGCGGGCGGTGGCGGCGGGGCGGCGCGTATTCGAGGTGCTCGACGCGCCGGACGAGCTTCCCGATTCGCCCGATGCGGTGCCGCTCGATCACGTGCGAGGGGCGATGGAACTGCGCGACATCTGGTTCCGCTACCCGGCTGAAGCGGCGCCTCAGCCCTCATCCGATGGCAACCAGCAGGCGATCGGGCGAGCGGTGCTGGAGGACGTAAATCTCCGCATCGAGCCCGGTCAGACGGTCGCGCTCTGCGGCCCGAGTGGCGCGGGCAAGAGCACCGTGCTCAATCTGCTCCTCCGGTTTTATGACCCGGTCCGCGGGCAAGTCCTGCTCGATGGCCGCGACCTGCGATCGATCCCGCGCGACAGCCTACGCAGCCATTTCGCCCTCGTGCAGCAGGAGACGTTCCTGTTTAACGACAGCATCCTCGACAACATCCGCTACGGCCACCCGGAAGCGACGATGGAGCAGGTGGTCGCCGCCGCGAAGGCGGCCAACGCGCACGGGTTCATCAGCAAGCTGCCCAACGGCTATGACACGCGCGTCGGCGAGCGGGGCGTCCGCCTGAGCGGCGGGCAGAAGCAGCGGATCAGCATCGCCCGCGCGTTCCTGGCCAACCCGACGGTCCTGCTGCTCGACGAGCCGACCAGCAGCGTGGAGCCGGACTCGGAGGCGGCGATCATCGCCGCCCTGGACCGCCTCATGGCGGGGCGGACGACGGTGCTGACGAGCCATCGCCCCAGCCTCATCGCCCAGGCGGATTTCGTCTTCGTGATCGAGGACGGCCGCGTGACCGAGCAGGGCCCGCCGGTCGAACTGGCCCGCGGCAGCGGGTGGTTCAGCCGGTTCATGCGCGCCGCCGAGGAGGCGATGCCGGAGATGGCGGAGTGAGGCGTGAGGCGCGGGGACGCGAAGCTGCTACGGGGTGGCACGGACATGTACACATGTCCGTGGCGTCCGCCGAGCGACTCCCACGGACAAGAGTACTTGTCCGTGCCACCCGGAAAGCGTGCCTATTGCGCAATGGGAGTGGAAGCGAGTGACGTTTCAATCCGTTTACGGCGTGGACTTCAGCGGCGCGAAGCTGGCGGGGGAGAACATCTGGATCGCACAGATGGACGTGCGGCGGGGCGCGGCGGAGTTGGTGGAACTCTCGCGCCTGCGGTCCCTGTGCGGGGCCGCGGAGCGCGGGCCCGCACTGGCGCACCTGGTCGAGCGGATCGCGCGGTCGGAGCGGGCGCTGTGGGGGATGGACTTTCCGTTCGGTTTGCCGATCGAAGTGCTGCCCGACGGGTGCCGGTGGCCTGAGCAGCTCGCGCACGTGAGCGAGTGGGACGACGCGTACGCGCTCGGGGAGGAGTGCGTCCGGCGGGCGCGGGCGCTGGGCGGGCCGATGCACATCCGGCGAACGACCGACGACGACGCCCGCACGCCGTTCGACTGCTATCACTATCGGATCATCTACCAAACCTATCACGGCATGCGCGACGTGCTGGCGCCGCTGGCCCGTGTCGCCGGGACGGCCATCCTGCCGTTCCACTACCGGCGGCTGTCGAAGGCCAGGCGCGTGGTCGTCGAATCGTGCCCCGGCTCGACGCTCAAGCGGCTCGGCCTCCCGCACCAGAACTACAAACAGCCCGCCGGCGGCCCGCTGACCGCCAGGCGCCTCCGCACCCGCCGGGCGATCCTCGAAGGCCTCGCGCGTTTTGTGCGGATCTCGCCAAGCCAGCGCAATGTCATCATGCGGAACGGTGGCGGGGATGCGCTCGATGCGGTGATCGCGGCCGTCGGGGCGGCGCACGGTTTCGACGCCGCGGATCATCAAGCGATCGCCCGCCACCCGCGCTACCCGCGGGAAGGGCGGTTATACGTCTGAACGGAAGAGGCGCGGGGCGCGTTCTCGTCCGAGAGGCGCGTCGTCGCGGCGTATCGTGCGGCGCGTGGCGATGGAACTGGAACCGTTTCTTGAAGAACGGTTGCGAGATGGCTAGCCGGGAGCGGCCTCCGTTTCGCATCCGTGGACGCATGCAATTATTTTCCCCTGCGCCTTTTCAATTCTTAATTGACTTGCCCACCCCGTGGCGTTACTTTAGTAACACGGTCGGTACGAACCATCCTGGACGGCCCCGCGCACGTGTTTAGACAAAGGTGAATGCCATGCAGACGCGCGCTAGCTCCTGTTCCCGCCGACGAGCCTTCACGCTCGTCGAGCTGCTCGTTGTCATCGGGATCATTGGCCTGCTCATCTCGATCCTGCTCCCCGCCCTCAACCGGGCCCGCGAGCAGGCCCGGATGATCAAGTGCGCCAGCAATGAGCGGCAGATCTTTCAATACGTCATGATGTACGTGCAGGAGAACAGGGGCCAGTTGCCGGTCCCGCCGGGCGTGAACGACGCACCGCCCCCGACCACGAGTTATCCGCTAGCCTACTGGATGACCGGCAACAGCACGGGACTGGGGGCCACGGGGATCGGCATCGCAGTCTTCGGTAAAACTCCGGTGACGACCACGCGCACGGGATCCTCCGGCGGCGACGAAGGGGCCTTGATGGTCTATTTTCCGCCGAGTACCTATTCGCGGCAGCAGATTTTCACCTGTCCGTCCGATCAGTTGGGCTTCGGGCCGAGCGCTTTGGGTGGCGCGACCTTCATCACGCAAAGGAACTTCAGCTACTCGTTCACCGGTATGATGCAATGGGATTTCGTCCAACACTACTACCACGGTAACTTTTCAGCCAACAACGTGTTCAAGGCCATTAACATTGCTCAAGTCCGGCATCCTGCCAACAAGATTTGTATTTTCGAGGAGGAGGCACCGAACGACGGGGTCTGCGAACTGTTGAGTGGAGCGGGCTCCGCTGGCCAGCCGTTCAATTTTACGTCGGTTAATCCGGGCGGGGATTACCCTGCCAACCGACATTTGGGTACGGATGACTTCAATCAGCCGTCGATGATGCCAACGACCACGCCACCTCCTTCGACCTGGCGGCAACCGATCGGTTTCGGCAATTACTGCTTTTTCGACGGACATGTCGAGACCCATTCGGTCGGCGAGATTTTCGAACACGCTCGAACCACAACGATTCTTTCAGTGGACGAGTGGTATAACATCTTCCAGTAATCTAGGGACCGGCAATTCAAAGCGACACGCCCCCTGCACCTTGACCTGAAGTCATGGAGTCGGGGGTTTCGTCGTTGGCGGCAGCGGCCGGACTAGGGTTCGGCCGTATTCGTTCGAACCGAATCCTCACGAGGCCCGCGTGGGGCACTCTATCACCGGCCGCGATCCGGAATTTGGGGTGGTGCAGTTGCGATCCGTCAAAAAGTCGTGTTGCGCATCGTTAAAATGGGTAATATTTCTGTAACATTATTAATTGCAATTATTTGAGCGAAATAGACGGGTCTTGGGCGCGCCACACTTTGCCACAAAACAGCACCTTTGGGGATCTGAGGCGCGGGCCGAACCGCGGGGCCGGGCTAAGGTTTCTGTTCGCTCTTCAGCGTCGACTGGATGGTCACCGGCACGGTCTGCGGGTCGGCGACGGGGTTGCGGAGGGTGGCGGAGCCGGCGAGGTGTTGGCGGAGCTCGGCCTGGCGGGTCCAGCCGGTGGATTCGACGATGTCGAGCGAGCCGGCCTGGTCGCCCTTGAGGTCGTAGGTCATCTTCACGGGACCCAGGTCCATCGTGGCGTTGGAGGCGGTGGCGGCCTTGCCGGCGACCTTCACGTGGGCGACGCCGTTCTCGCGGCTCTCGAGCGTGTAGGTCGTCTCCACTTTTGTCGGGAAACCCTGGTTGACTTGCTCGGTGCGCGACCAGCTTTCGCCGACCGCGACCGGATGATCGGGGAAGGGGGCGAAGATCTGGGCCAGGCCCTGCTTCAGGTTCGCCTCGCTGAGCTGCTGCCGCACCGCCTTCTCCGCGGCGACGCGGAGCGGCCCCTCCGGCAGGTTGAGCCGGGCCAGCACGGCGTCCAGCATCTTCTGCAACCCGGTGACCTGCGTGATCGAGCCCTGCGGGCTGACCGTCATCGCGTAGCCCTGCCCGACCAACGCCGCCAGCCCGCCGGCCATGGGCGGCGACTGCCCCGTGGCCGGCTTCGACGAGTCGTAATCCACCCGCCCCGAGGGCGTCTGCGCGTGGAACGCCACCGCGTCATACCGCACCGACACCGTCGCGTTCCCCTTCGCGTCCACGTCGGCCACCGCGAACGTATACGTCACCGACAGGGACTGGCTCGTCTGCTGCGCGGCGGATTGGACCGTCTGCTGGATGGTCTGATCAAGCGAGACAGTCATCTGGCGGGACTCGCCCTGCGTGAGGTGGAGTTTGAGGTCGAGCTTGTCCTCGCCGCGGGCGCAGACCGCCGGCAATAGGGATACGACAGTCGCGACAAGGGCTATAGGTAGCATGCGCATGCGATGGTTCCTCGCCCTCCCCAACTCAGTCCCCAGCACTCAGGACTTATCCCTTCTTTCCCTCCAACCTCGGCTTCAGGATCGACACCACGATCGCATACCCCTTGGGGCTCATGTGCAGCCCGTCGGGGCGGAACAGTTCCTTGCGCGGCTGGCCGTCGGGGCCGAGCAGGGCGGGGAAGATGTCGACGAAGTCGACGTGCTTCTCCGTCTGCGCATACTGCTCGACCAGCGCGTTGGCCTCCTTGATCTTATCCACCAGCTTCCACCGCGCGATGCTCGGCTTGATCGAGATGAAGGTGATCGGCACGTCCGGCAGGCTGTTATGGACCTTGCTGGCGAACGCCTGGAAGTCCGCGAGCACCTGCTTTGGCGTTTTGCCGGCGGCGAGGTCATTATCGCCTGCGTACATCACGATGCGCGAGGGATGGTAGGGGATCGCGAT
>DASXMX010000423.1:0-25990 GCA_036495445.1 Tepidisphaeraceae bacterium | reverse complement strand
ATCTCCATCCCGGCAAGCGCACTGAGCGCCGGATCGCACCGTTGCGACCACGCCCTTCCAGGTCAACAAGACCAACGTCCGACGTCGCCGACCCCGCCGCGCCCCATGCAGGCGGGCGCGGCGGCGGTCATGACAACAACGGGCGACCGGCCGGACGCCGCCGACCCGCGACGGGCACACGCCCCTTCCCCTCAACCCCCGACCCGCCTGCCGGGGCCGCGGCCCAAGTGGCAGCAGGCCCGGCTCAAGCAGCAGATGGCCGGCGCAACCGGGGTGCGTTCGTGAACGTCGCGAGATTGATCATGCCCCGAAAATCCGTGAACCCAGCGGTGCCGTGCCAGTACTTCAATTGGCGCCTGCGCGAGCGCAACGGCGTGTACTTCGCCGACGGCCGCTCGACGAAGCTCAACCTCGGCCGTCACTCGCTCAACACCCGCGACCGGGACGAGGCGCGGCGCCTGCTATTCGAGCTCGATCTTGAGAAGGCGATCGAACAGGGCCGGGCGTCGCCAACGGAACGGGCCGGTCCGACTGCGGCGCCGCTGGGCCTCGTTGCCGGCAAGGAACGTTACTTTGAACACCTCGGCCGGCCGCCCCATCTGGGCGGCATCAGGCCTAAGTCGCTGCAGCGCTACCGCGCGGCCTTTGACAAGTTCTTCAAACACCTCGGCGACCGGGGGATCACGTCGTGGAACGCGGTGGACCGCGCCGCCCTGTCCGCGTACCTGGGTTGGCTTGACCAGATGGACTATACCCCCTCGACGTCCTACTTCGAGGCGACGGTGGTCAAGCAGGCGGTGAAGTGGTTGATCGGAGAAGGCCTTCTGCCGGCGTCGAACACGATCCGCCTCAAGGTGACGCGGGCCGAGACGACGAACCGCTACTGCTGGCGGCCCGAGGAGGTCCAAGTCATGCTCGACCACTGCTTTGCCAAGCCCGAAACCCAGTGGCTCGGCCGAGTGTTGGCGGGGTTGGCAACTACCGGTCTGCGGATCGGAGAACTGGCCGACCTTCGCTGGAGCGACATTGACCTCTCGCTGGCCGTGCTGCGCCTGCCGGACCGCGTCCTGCACACCACGCGCAGCGGCCGGCACGCCGCCCGCAGCACCAAGGGCAAGCGTGATCGCACGTTCCCGCTGCACCAGGACCTTCTAGCCCTTCTGCGGACCCTCTCGCCGCACGCGGATGGACGCGTGTTCCGCGGCGAATGCGGCGGGCCGCTCGACCCGGACAAAGTACGCAAGCGGCTCGAGCGAGATGTTCTGGTACCGCTGGCCGGTCAATTCCCGCCGACCGGTGGTGCGGATGAGCCGTCCTTCCGCGACGGCGTTCCCCACTCGTTCCGGCACTACTTCGTGTCCGCCGCCGCCAACCGCGGCGTTCCCGAGCGGGTCGTGCAGGATTGGCTGGGGCATAAAGAGTCGCGCATGATCGCGTGGTACTACCATCTGCACTCCGAGCAGTCGAAGGAGCAGATGCGAAAGATGAGTGACGTGGCGGGCAGCGCCGATGCCGCGTGGCGACGGTCGCTCTCGCCGGTTCATAACGAAGGGAGCCCGCCGGGACGGAACGACGTTCCCGAGAAGCCGTGAATGTCAGCAGTTGGGCCGGGGGCGAGTTGATTGGCACAGTTCTGGCACACTCGGGTGTGCCAATGACACGCCGCGGGTCACAAGCTCGGGGAACAACCGCACTTGTGACCCGCGGCCGGTCAGTCAGCGGAGAGGGGGAGATTCGAACTCCCGCGACCCTTGCGGGCCGACCGGTTTTCGAAACCGGCGCATTCAACCACTCTGCCACCTCTCCAGTGCGGGCGGGAAGTATAGCGGGCTGACGGGGCGCGGTCAAAAGCGGTTCAGGGGGGCGGGCGGGGCGATTATCGGGCGATGTCAACCGCTGCGACGGAATTGATTCGGGGGCGGGAATCCGCGATCCTGCGGGGCGGATGCTGTTGCGTTCCGTGATGAATTCGTTGGAGGTCGCGTTGCAGGCCAACGCGGCCGCGTATCGGCGGGCGGTGCAGGCCAGTGCGCCCGGGGATTGCTGGGATTTCGTGGTCCTGACGGCGGCGAACGAGAAACAGGCGCAGGGGTATCGCCAGGAGCTGGCGCTGGCCGAGCGGGCGGTGGGACCGACGGGGGCGTTCTTCCCGGCGATCCAGCGGACACTGGTGGTGCCCGATCCGCCGGGCCGCCGGGCCGGCAGCGGCGGGGCGACGCTGGCGGTGTTGCGGGCACTCAGTGAGCAGTTTGGGCTGGGCATCTCCGAGCTGCGCAAGCTGCGGATCCTGCTGATCCACAGCGGCGGGGCGAGCCAGCGGTTGCCGGCCTATTCGCCTCTGGGCAAGATCTTCGCGCCGCTGCCCTTGCTGCGACCGGACGGGCACATCGCGACGCTGTTTGATCACCTGTACCTCACGCTGGCCGGGTTGCCCGAGCGGCTGGGGCCGGGGATGTTGATCCTGGCGGGGGACGTGTTCCTGCTGTTCGATCATCGTCATGTCGCGACGCCGCCGGCGGGGGTTACGGCGATCTCGATGCGGGTCGAGGCCGAGATGGGGCGCGGGCATGGGGTGTTCGTCACCGATTCGACGAATCGCATCACGCAGACCTTGCAGAAGGTGAACGTCGACGCGATGGCCAAGTTCGGCGCAACGGACGCGAGCGGCCGGGTGCTGATTGATACCGGGCTGCTCTTTTTCGACACCGAGCGAACGGCGCTGCTGGCGGAGTTGGCCGGGTGCGGTTCGTCGGGCCCAGGGCGGCGGGGGCCGAGGAAGGGGCTGCACGAGCGATACCCGATTCAGATTGACTTATACGAGGACATGACCGGCGCCCTGGCGAAAGGGGCGTCGCGCGAGGAGTTCCTTCGGCCGCCGGACCTTCGGGCCATGCGGCGCGAACTGTGGTCGGTGCTGCGGCGGGTACCGTTCCAGGCGACCGAGCTCGAGGGCCAGTTCCTCCACCTGGGAACGACCAGGCAGTTTCGCGACGCAATGGTGGGGCGGAACCCTTCGCCCGCGGCCGAGCTGTTCCAGCGGAACGTGCTGGCGCACAGCGACTGGGAGATCGGCGAGGAACGCCGGGTGTATCACAGTGTACTCCGCTCCGGGCACAACGGCGGGGGGACGCTGGGGCGCGGCAGCGTGGTCGAGCACAGCATCCTGTGTGCCGGGTGCTCGGTCGGCGAAGGGAGCGTCGTCAGCCAAGTGGTCGCCGAATCGAAGCCGATTGCGCTGCCGGACAATCTGCAGTTGTTCCAAGTTCCGGTGCGCGGGGAGGACGGGAAGCTCGCGTACGTGCAAGTCGCCTGCGGCGTCGATGATGACATGAAGGGCCGCTACGACCAGGGCCGCTGCACGTATCTCAATCGCCCGATCGACGAATGGCTGAAACGGTGCGCCGTCGAGGCGGACGAACTGTGGCCGAACGTTCCGGTCGATCGGCGGACGCTCTGGATGGCGCGGATGTTCGTGGCCACGCGGCCGCGCGATGCCGCGTCCGCGGGACTGGCGCTGACCGGTGGCAAGATCACCCGTTGGGCGGTTGCCGCCTGGCGAAAGAGCCCGCGGTACTCGATGGCGATGATCCTCGAACAGGCCGATCCGGCGGGGCTGATCGCCCACCGCGAAGTGGTCTCGGCCGCCCTGCAAACGGGCGAGTTGATCGGGTCGGTGCGCCGCGGCGAGGATCGCCCGCTCGAGGCGGTGATCGGACGGTACACGACCCAAGCGGCATACGCCGAATCACAACGGCTGTTGGAGGAGGCCGCCGCGAGCCCGGCCGGCGATGACCCGGCCGCCGCGCTGGGCCAGGCCCGCCTCCTGTGGCACGCGGCCCAGTTGCTCCAGCGGCCGGATCATCCGGATCCGTCGACCGCCCGGCCCCGGATCGAGTCGTTCATGCGGCGGGCGTTCGCGAAGGTGGCCGAGGCGAGCGAGATCGGACATCGGCGGATCGAGATGGACGGGCGCGTCCGCGCCAAGCTGACGCCGGGCACACAGGTCACCGCTACAGCGCCGGTCCGAATCGATTTGGCCGGCGGGTGGAGCGACACCCCGCCGTATTGTTTTGAGCGGGGCGGGCATGTCGTCAACGTCGCGCTGAACCTTGATGGCCGCCCTCCCGTGAGCGCGATCGTGCGGACGATCGCCGAACCGCAGTTGATCCTGGAGAGCCACGATCTGGGCAAAAGGCTCGTGGTCTCCCGGGCTTCGGCGAGGTCGGCGGACCTAGAGTTGGCCGACCCGTTCGCGCTGCACAAAGTGGCGCTCGCGCTGGCAGGGCTCCTGCCGGCGGATCACGATGACGTTCGGCGGCATCTCCAGGGCCTCGGGGCCGGGCTGCACGTCACTACCGAGTCGCGCGTGCCGAAGGGGTCCGGCTTGGGGACCAGCAGCATCCTCGCGGCGACGCTTCTGGCGGCGCTGCACAAGCTGTGCGGCAGGCGTTATGCGCCGGAATCCCTGATCGAACAGACCCTCCTGCTCGAACAGCGCCTCAGCACCGGCGGGGGGTGGCAGGACCAGGTCCCCGGAATCGTGGGCGGCGTCGTCTCGACGGTCACCGGGGCCGGCGTCCCCCAGAAGCCGGTCATCGAACGACTCGATCTGGGCGATGCCCAGCACCGCGCGTTGGAAGAGCGGCTGGTCGTCTACTTCTCCGGGCAGCAGCGGCTGGCGCGCGACATCCTTCGCCGGGTGATGGGCCGATGGCTCGGGCGGGAACCGGCGATGCAGTTGCTGACCGAATCGCTGAAGGCATCGGCCGCCGCACTGCGGGAGGCCCTGCTCAAGAGCCGCTGGACCGCCGCGGGCCAGCAGATGGCCCGATACTGGCAACTGAAGAAGGAACTCTATCCCGGCAGCACGACGCCGGCGATCGACCTGCTTTTGCTGGAGACGCGGGAGGATTATCTGGCCGCGGGGTTGGCCGGCGCGGGGGGCGGCGGGTTCGCCTATTTCTTCTGCCGAGATGCAGCCCAGGCGGCGCGCCTTCGCACGCGACTCGCTGAGTTTTCAGCCCGTCCGGGCTCGCTTGGCGGAGTGTATCCCGTCGAGATCAACCGCACCGGGCTGGTCACCAAGTCCGCCAGAGCGAGATAGGGATCCGAGCGCACACTCATCACGTTGGGAGACGTTATGCGAATCGCCCTCATGCTTTTGTTCGTCGTCGGCCTGACGCTGCTGGCGGGCTGTGACAAGCCCATTCACGAGGCGAATGCGCCGATCCAATGGTCGGTTGGCCGATGAGTTGACGAGGCTTCGATGGAAAGGCAAATCGTCGCGTTCGGCGGCGAGGGGTTCCTCATGGAGCCGCGAAACGCCCGGCTGGACCGGTACGTGCTGGAACTGTCAGGCAAACCCGTCCCGCGTGTTTGCTTTGTCCCCACCGCCAGCGGCTCATCGCAAGTGGATTTCCGGGTGGCGTCGCCGCGGATGACGGGGCGGCGATTCATTTCGCCGGGCGGCGGATCCTCCGTTGCGTCTCGTCGCGGCCCAACGCGAAGGTGTACCGGGTCCGCCGCGAGCGAGGGCGCGTGGTTGAGGACCCGCTCGTGACAACGTTCATCGAATGACAACGGCAATCAACTGCTTCGCGTCGCAATGACGGCCGCCATGCGGCCGGTGATGCCGCGGTCGCGGCGGTGGGAGAAGAACTCGTCGGCGTGGGTGTACGTGCAACGGTCGGTCCGATCGATGTGCTCGTCCGGAATTCCGGCGTCGATCAACTGCCGGCGGAGGCACTCGCGAAGGTCGACGCGGCCCTTGCCATCGGGCGTGTGCCGAATCGGTACGGACGGGCCGAACCGGCGCGCGAACTCGTCCAGCACCTCGGGGCCGACCTCGAACGCGTCGAATCCGATCGCCGGGCCGATCGCGGCGAGAGTGTGATCGCCGTGATGCCGGAGCATGTTGAGCGCCTCGGTCGCGATATTGGCCACCACCCCGCGCCAGCCCGCGTGGACCGCCGCAACGGCCCGGCCGTCGCCCGTGCTGAGCAGGAGCGGCACGCAGTCGGCCACGCGCACCGAGAGGACGCGGGCCGGGTCATCGGTCACCAGCGCGTCGGCCTTGGTATCGTTGTCGTGCGGCGTGTCTCGTGTGACGCGCACCACGCCGGCGGCGTGAACCTGATGGACGGCCAGCAATTCCCGCCCTTCACATCCGGCGGCGCGAAGGAGCAGGCGGTAGTTCTGGCGGATCCGATCCGAATCGTCGCGGACGTCGCATCCGCCGGGGTTGCCGAGGTTGAGTGAGCCGAACGGCTCCGGGCTGATGCCGCCAATCCGCGTGCTGAACGCGTGTGGCACGCCGATTTGGCGCAGCAGGGGGGAAACGTATGTCACAACGTCGTCCGGGGAGATCTGTCGCTCAAGCATGTCCCGTCCTTGGGAGAAACCAGTTCCTCGGTTGCATTTTGGGCAGATGATGCGCGGATGCAAATCGCGGATCACCCTTTCGATGTATTGTCGTTGATGAAATTGGATTCCGTTTGACAGGCCGGTGGGGCGGGCCAGTACAATCCGCGCGGGCCCGATCGAGTTGGGGAAGTCATGCAGGATGAGCTATCCGCCTCCGGCCTGTCGACACTGCCCAAGGGCTTCGTGGCGGTGCCCGTTTCGGTCGAGCAGATGGCCGCACCGTTGCGGCTGTGCGTCGTCTGCCGGGCGCCCGGGTCCGGCGAGGGCCTGATTGCGCTGCGCGACACGCTTGACGCTCGCGTGCTTCTGGGGTGCATCATGGACGCCGGGCGGCGCGTCCACCAGTGGGTTGAAATCTGGATCCAGAGCCTGCAGAACGTGATCGCGGCACCCGGCCTCGCGCGCGAGTCGCTTTCGAACGCCCTGCTCGACAAGCGATGGCGGGACACGTTCGCGGCGATGGAGTCGCTGGAGCCGGATGACCTGTTCCGGACGGGCTGGGAAGGCGACCCGCCCCGGCCGACTTGGATCGATCCGAAGTCCGGCCGGCCGGTTCATCCGATTGATGGGGCCTCGCGCAAGCCGTTCGCGCTTTGCCGCGACGAATCGGCATTGGCCGAGGCGAACCTTCCCTCGTACGCGACGTCGCTGCATCGGTATCTCTACGTGCCCGAGCATCCCGCGCAGACGCCGTTCGTTGCGATCACTCCGGATGCACCCGCGAACGAGCGGACCGTCCCGCTGGAGACGCTCGTCCCACCCGGCGGGGGGCTCGTGCCGTTGAACCCCGGCGGACTGACGATGGTTCGCAGTCACAGCCCGCTGACGCTCGAGGCCTTCAGCGACATGCTCTCCGGCAAGCCAGCCGCGGGCACGGTGGCGGGCGTGCCGAACGAACTCCAAACGGTGGTCGCGGCAGGGGACGCCGGCAACGATGGCGACGGATGGCTCTCCGTCGGCCGTCACGGACGGTGGGGGCGGGTCATCGAATCGCTTCACCTGAAGCTCCGTGTGCTGGCGGATGTCGTCAACGCGGTGCGGACGTCGGCCCAGCGGACCCAGCGGCCGCTGCTGAGCCTCGACGCCGATCAGTTCAAGATCCGAATCGGCCCCCCTGCCACGGCACTGCCGCGGCTCTGGACCGCGCGGGCCGTACTGGCGGATGCGGGGAGTGCCGTCGAATTGCCGGTGCAAGGGAGCGCTGCCCGGCACTATACGCCTGGCGGGCCGGCCCGGTCGCCCGTCTACCAACCGGCCCGTGGCAGCGAAGTGTCCCGCGGGCAGGGCACCGTGCGCATCCGCAAGGTATTTCCGGAAATGGCGGAGGGAGTCGTCGTCGAAGGGACGCTCGATTCACAGCAGAAGGTGGACGCTGCCCGGAATGATCTGGTGTGGCTCCGGATCACGATGCCGGACGCGCCGCTCGATCTGTACGCGCGCGTTGATCCGGGGCCGGCACTGGCGGGGGGCGAGTGGCGGTTTCGTACCGTCGGCCAGCGGCTGGCGCCCGCACGGGTCGCGCAGTTGAGGGAAGGCCTGGCGGCCGCCGCGTCGTTTGAAGTCATCCCCGTGCTCAGCAGCCCGGTGGACCTGTATTCGATCGGCGTCCTCGCGACCCGCCTGTTGCTCGTGAATGCCGCGGCCGCCCTGCCGGTGGCTTTGGACGAAATCCTCAGCCTCGCCCGCGAACTGGCCAACCAGCACGATGCCCACAGTCCGCTGCCGTTGCGGGTCCGCGCGATCGTGGAGAGCGATCCTCGTTGGCTCGCCGCACTTGGCCCGCAGCGACTCCAGTGGGAAGGCCTCACGCCCGAGCATGCCCTCGAAATGGTGCCGGCCGACCTCTGGATGGACGTACTGGGGACACTCGTCGCCATGTTCCCCGGCGTCGGACCGGACAGCGCCTGCCGCGATTACGGCGACGCGCCGCCCGGCGCGCTCCACCGCGTTTTTGACAGGGCAATCGCCGATCTCGATCGGCTGCTGTTGCGGACCCGCAGCCTGATCGTCATCGACTGGCGGTACAACCGCGAGATCCACTCGATCATCCGCGGATATCTCACGGGCCTGGCACAGCCCACCGCGCCTGCCGCGCAAGCTGCGCCCGCGCCGCCGCCCGCGCCCACTGCAAAACCCGCGATGCGGGTCAGATGACGGGACCTGCGAATGACCGCCGCTTGCGGCTTCGCGAACGAAGCGCCTGCCGATCTCGCGGGCCCTGATTGCAAGAACCGGGAAGGAGCATTTGATCCATGGTCTCTCTCAACCGTCTCGTCCTCACGACGATTGCATTGCTCATCTCCGCCTCCGCCTTGGGCTGCTGCAACGGCGAGATGCGGCCGTTTGACGTCACCATATCCCTGCACGATTCCTTGAAAGATGCACGCGGCGTCCTGCCGGCGGTCGAGGTGGACGTCGTCGCGGTCAATGCGGCCGACCTGCCGACTTGGCAACAGAAATCGATGACCGAGTATTTCAGCCCGGGCGATCCGCTGCGGGCGTCGGCCGATAAATACGTCTTCCGGCTGGGCGAAGACCATCGATCCGCCACGCTGAACAAGGACAGTTCCGAGGGCAAGAAGCTCTGGACCGACTGGAAGAATCAGGGCGCGATGTACCTGTTGGTCCTCTCATCGTATCCGAGCCCGCAGCCAGACCTGCCCGGCGACCAGGACCCGCGGCGCCGGACGCTCCCGCTCGATTGCTCACGCTGGGGCAACGAGAAGGAACTCAAGTTCGACATCAGGTCGAGCGGGTTGGCCGTCCTGACACCGCCCAAGCCGCCAAAGCAGTGACGTGACGGCTCAGATGGCGTTTGGCCAACCGTCTTCGCGAAACGCACAAATCACGTCGCCCCCCTACGTCCGATAATCGGTGTTATGTTAAGTTCGATCCCCCACGGAGGGTTGTTGGCATTGGCGGGATGCCGTACAAGACTGGTTTCGTATGGCGAACGCATTGGCGGCTTCAGGTCCATCCGTCGGCACAGCTTCAGTTCGAGATCGTTGGTGGGCGCCCGCCGTGGTGGCCGCCCTGCTGGCTTTCGTGGTGTACGGGGACAGCATCCGGGGAACGTTCATCTTCGACGATTACCTGGTGATCCTGTACGACGGGCGGATGCCGCACCCATCGCTGTGGGGAAAGTTCTGGACTTATCCGTACGTCCACAGCCCGGACAAACCGTTTCGGCCGTTGTTGTCGATGAGCTTTGCGATCCAGTATTGGCTGCACGGCCAAGTCGGTTGGCCGTTTCACCTGGTGAACATCCTTTTGCACGCCGCAGCGTGTGCGGCGGTTGCCGAACTGGGCCGCCGACTCGCGGGGATTCGCACGGCGTGGTTCGCCGGCCTGCTCTTCGCGGTGCATCCGGTGCACATCGAAGCGGTCGCGAACATCGTCGGTCGGGCAGAACTGGCATGCGGATTGGCGACCATCAGCGGACTCTGTTTGTTTTTGGGCCGGCCGCTCAACGGCCGCCGCGTGGCGGCGATTTGCGCGTGCTTCGTGGTTGCCGTCCTGACCAAAGAGCAAGGCATGTTGTTCCCGTTGCTCATTTTGGCCCTGACGCCGTTTCGGTTTACTGGCGGCATCGAGCCCGGCGAGCGGCAACCGGTACGTTGGCTGGTGGTGACGCTCTGCTATCTGCTGGCGGGGTACGTGGTCTACCGTGAGCTGATGATCGGTTTCTCCTGGGACCGCATGTTTCTGGAATGGGTGCTGAACCCATTGGTGCGGAGCCGGGGCATCGACCGAGTGCTGATGCCGCTTGTCCTGATCGGCCGGTACGCGGTCCTTCTGGTGGCGCCGCACAGGTTGTCAGTCGACTACGGGGGCACGGCGATCGGCTGGGTGGCGGATCCGCGCGACCCGTATTTGTATCTCGGCATCGCGGCCGTTATTGCCTGGCTGACCGGCGTCGTCGCCGTCGTCCGGCGGCGCAATTGGGCGGCGACGTTTTGCCTGCTCGGCCTGGCGCTCACGTACGGGATGGTGGGCAATATCGTCGCCCTGATCGGCCCGATCTTCGCCGAGCGGATCATGTATCTCCCGTCCGCATTCGTGTTGATCCTGGCCGGGATGGCGGCGGCCCAGGTGAGGCGCGCCGCGGTTATCCCCGTCCTGACAGCCTTGGTGCTCGCGGGCGCTATGATGACGCTCTGGTACGTGCGGCTATGGAACCACCCGATGGCCCTATTCCAGCATTTCATCAAAAACCAGCCGGGATCGGAGCGCGTTTACGACCTGCTGTTTCGCGAGTACGCGGTGCGCGACGACTGGCGCAAGGCGCGTGAAATCGCTGGCGAGTCGATCCGGGCCGCGCCCGAGAGCGACCGCCCTTACGAGATGTGCATCGACGCGGACCTGGCAATGGGCGAAGTGGCCGATGCCCGAGCCATGTACGACAGCGGGATGGGGGCGTGCCACGGGTTCGAACGACTCTATTTGCTCCCTTACGGTAAGAAGATCGAGTCGTACAGGCCTGCCGATTCTTCGCCCCAGCAAGCCAAAGGACCGCCGAAGTGAACCACGTTGTCGCTCATGCTGTGGAAGCGCCGTCGCCCGCGGTCGGGACCGTGGGCAGATCCGGATGGTCGGTGGCAGCGGCACCGGCCCTCGCCGCAGCCTTGTTTGCGCTGATCGTTTATGCCTGCACGCTCCGCGGGACGTTCATTTACGATGATGTTTGGGTCGCCCAGACCGATCCCCGCGTGGCGCACCCTTCCTTGTGGGGTCAGTATTGGACCAAGCCGTACATGGGGTTGGCCCCCGATAAGCTCTATCGCCCGTTGAACTCCTTGAGCTTCGCCGTGCAGCGGGTGTGGACGGGAGAACGTGCGTGGCCGTTCCACCTGGTGAACTGGTTGCTGCACGCGGCCGTCGCTGCGGCCGTCGCCGAGCTTGGGCGACGACTGGCCGGCGTCCGGGTCGCGTGGGTCGCCGGGCTGCTGTTTGCCGCCCATCCCGTTCACGTGGAGGCGGTCGCGGGATTGGTCGGACGCGCGGAACTGCTCTGTGCCCTGGCCACCCTGCTGGGGCTTTGTGCGTTTCTCGGCAAGCCGCTGAGCGCGCGGCGAATCGTATCCATCGCGCTCTGCTGTGCCGTAGCCATGTTCAGCAAGGAACAAGGGATGCTGTTCGCGCCGCTGATCCTCGCGTTGGTTCCGCTGCGCCGGTCCCGCCCGGAACTGGCGGCGGCCCCCGTTCGCCAGGCGGGATTATGGCTCACCGTCACGCTCTGCTACATGCTCGCCGGATACCTGCTCCTGCGCGAATCGCTCATCGGGTTCGGATGGGACCGGCGGTTGCTCATGTGGGTGATGAATCCGATGATCCGCAGCCACGGCATCGATCGAATCCTGATGCCGGTCGTGCTGGCGGGGCGGTATACCGTCCTGCTGGTGGCGCCCCACCGCCAGTCCATCGATTATGGCGCCCATGCGATCGGCTGGACCGTCAGCGCGAGCGACCCGTACCTGTATCTGGGCTTCTTTGCGATCCTCCTCTGGTTTGCGCTGCTCGTTCTGAGTGTTCGCTATCGGAATTGGGCGGCCCTATTCTGCCTCCTCGGCTTTGCGCTCACGTACGGGATGACCGGCAACATCGTGGCTCTGATCGGCACGATTTTCGCCGAGCGGTTGATGTACGCCCCGTCGATCTTCTTCATCGTTCTGGTTGCCATGGGGCTCGCACGACTGCCCCGCCAGGTCGCGACGCCGGTACTGGTCGCGCTGACCTTGACGGCCGGGGTTGCCGCGTTCGATGACGCTCGGCTTTGGAACGCGCCGGAGGCGCTATTCGCCCAATGCGTACGGAACCAGCCGGGTTCGGAACGTGCCTATGACCTTCTTTACGATTTCTATTCGACTCGTGGCAACTGGCAGCGGGCACGGCAGGTCGCTCACGAATCGCTCGGGGCCATTCCCGATTCCGATCGCAGTTATGAGATGTGCATCTGGGCTGATTTGCAGACGGGAGGCAGCGTCGCGGACGCGTGGCGGCTGTACAATCGAGGTCTGACGCTTTGCACGGAATTCGATAGGCTCTATCTCGTCGAATTCAGCTCGAGGATCCCACCGCTCAAGGCTGCGGCGACCCAGCCGGCTCGGCCGTCCACTGGTCCGGCTGATCTGCGGGATCCGTCAAGGTGACGGCGGCGATCGCCCCGCCGAAACCGGCTGCGACAGCAACGCTACGACGGACGCGCCGGCGAATCGCGGCCGCCGGGAGTTGCAGGCGTCTCGCCGGGAGCGGATTTGCGGTCCGGACGTTTCCCGGCACCTTGCCCGTGCGATGCGCCAGCACGTTCAGCACGACTGACACTAATCCCGCCGCCCCGAGGCTGTGCCCAAGTGCCCCCTTGTGCGAATAGACGATCAACGGCGGCGACGACGGCGGAACCAGGTCGTCGAGTGCCGCCAGTTCCAACTTGTCATTCAGAGCCGTACCCGTGCCGTGGGCGTGCATCAGGTCGATCGGGTCGTCCGCCAGGACGTTCGCGAGCACGTGGCGGAGCGAACGGGTATTCGGATCCATGCCGGTCAGATGAGAAGCATCCGCCCCGATTGCGAACCGTTCGATGGCGATTTCCCCCGGACGGCGGTTGGCTGCTTCGAGCACAATCGCCGCGGCGGCTTCGCTCATCAGGAAGCCCGAGCGGTTCTGATCGAACGGCCTGCACCCGAATCCCGCCGGCGGCACCACGCCGAGGCGGGAGAAACTGGCCAAAAAGATCGGATGGATTGACGCCTCGGCAGCCACCACCAGCACACGCCGGGCCTCGCCCGAGCGGATCAGCATGGCGCCGCGAATCAACGCGTACAGTCCGCTGGCGCAGGCGGCTGAGAGCGTCAGGCGCGGGCCGTGCAGCGATAGATCCTTCGCGAGATCGGCCGCGACCGTCGCCAGGCCGAGCCGAACCGGACGTCCAAGGTCCGGTGCTCGCGAAGGGGCCGCAAGCCAGCTTTCGACGGGTCCCTTGCTCGTCCCGACCACCATCGCCGCGTCGGACAGGTCGATCCCGACCGTCGCCTCGCGTGCGGCCCGGATCGCGAGCGACGAAACCCGCGGCAGGCCCCCTGGAAATTCCAGCGGAACCTTTGCGTGCTCTTCGATAAACCGCCCTGCCAGCAACGACTCCCAAGTCTGCGCGGCATCGGTGCCAAGCGCGGTGACAAGTCCGATTCCGGTGATGACGGGGGTGCCGATACTCACGTCGTCCAACAACATAGAGCCCCCGGCATGCCGGGGGTTATGTGGGGTACAGAATCCTGACCTTCACCTGTGACCTGTCAGGCCCCCGCCGGTTGGGCCTCCGGCAACGGCTGGCGTTTCGGCTCCTTGAACGGCGCGCGGGGTTTCAAGCCGAGCAGGTCGAGCAGTTCCTTGTCTGCATCATAGTCTGGCGACGGCACCGCCCGCGTGAGCATTTTCCCATCGTCGCTGGAGAAGATCGAATTTGCGCCGGCCAGGAAGCAGAGCGCCTGGTCGCTTACCGACATCTTCGCCCGCCCCGCCGACAGGCGGACCACGCTCTTGGGCATGAGGATCCGCGCAACGGCGATCATCCGTACCGTCTCGGTCACGGGCACGTCGTCCGCATCCGCCATTGGCGTGCCGGGGACCTTCGAAAGAATGTTGACCGGCACCGACTCCGGATGCGGGTTGAAGTTCGAGAGCGTTTGGAGCATGGCGATCCGGTCTTCCGTCGTCTCGCCCAGGCCCATGATGCCGCCGCAGCAGACCGTCACGCCCGTCTTGCGGACGTGGGCCAGCGTGTTCAGGCGGTCATCGTACGTCCGGGTCGAGATGATCGAGGAGTAATGCCGGCGAGAGGTGTCGAGGTTGTGGTTGTAGGCATAGAGCCCCGCCTCATCGAGCCGGCGGGCTTGATCCTCATTGAGCATGCCGAGCGTGCAGCACACCTCGACGCCCATGGCCGTCACGTCCTTGACCATGTCCAGGACGCGGTCGAATTGCTTGTTGTCGCGGACCTCGCGCCAGGCGGCGCCCAAGCAGACGCGGCTGACACCGGACGCCTTGGCGCGCCGGGCGATCTCAAGGACTTCCTGCTTCTCCATCAGCGGCGATGCCTTCACTTCGGTCTCATACCGGGCCGACTGGGAGCAATACGCGCAGTCCTCGGGACAACCGCCCGTCTTGATGGAAATCAGCTTGCAGACCTGCACCTCGGCGGGGTCTTGGAATTGACGGTGGACGCCGGCCGCGCGGAACACCAGGTCCAGCAGCGGTTCGGCGAACAGCGCGCGGATCTCCTCGATCGACCAATCGTGACGAAGCTCCGACATGATCAACAACTGCGTCCTTTCCACAAAGACAACAGGCTGCCGGGTCGAGCGCGACCCGGCAGCCGCGGGAATCTAAGCGTCGCGGTTCGTTCGGCTGGTTCTACCGGGCGGCCGGGAAGGCGGACATGATCGGCCTCAGGTCGCGCAGGGCCAGCGACTTCTGCTGGGGATTGTACGTGAAGCAGGCCATTTGGCCGCTGCGGTTGTCCAAGACGAACAGGGCCTCGTCGTTGGCCTGATAGAGGGCAGTCACCGCCTGGTAGTCGCGGTCCTTGACCACGAAGTTCGCCTCGGCTTGCCGCGGCGGGATCACAAGGTTGGCGACGAACAGCAGCACGGCGGTCAGCGACAGGATGCCCAGGGTGAAGGTTTTCTTATCCATGATGGTCAGCCTCAATATGCGACAGGGTACAAAATCAGTCGGCGGGGGCAACTGCAGCTCATCGCACTGCGCCACACCGCCGGTTCGGTGCGGCGCCGCCGCCCCTGGGGTTGAACAACCGATTGAGGTCGATTGGGGCACCCATGTCGACCATCTGCTGGCCCGTAAAGATTCGCGCGCTCAGCAGCCCGGCCTGGGTGTCGATCATGTATAGCACCTGAGCCGGACTTGTTTGGACGGTGCCCGGGACCAGAATGTAATCCGATGGCCTTGCCGCGGCACCGGCGCCGCCGGCCTGGGCGCTTGCCCAATTCGGCCGCAGCCATTGGCCGACCAGGCACGCAAGCAGACACACGTTGAGCGCCACCAGCGCCCAGACAGCTTTCGATCTCATGTTGCCTCCTCTAGGGGGATGTTGAGACGAGATCCAGTCGCGCGCGGCACGCGTCCGCATGCCGCGCCGCCGCGCAAGCGAGCGGGAGAGGTTATTCCGTGCGGGCCC
Source organism: Tepidisphaeraceae bacterium (assembly GCA_036495445.1). Lineage (GTDB taxonomy): Bacteria > Planctomycetota > Phycisphaerae > Tepidisphaerales > Tepidisphaeraceae > DASXMX01. The sequence continues at coordinate 10,377 of DASXMX010000423.1, read as the reverse complement.
GCCGGGAGTCCTTGAACAGGGCCGCCATGCAGATGATCGAGAACACGACGAACATGATCCACATGAGCGACGTGTTCCCGTCAATCGCGGTCTTGTTCGTGAACCCTTCGATACGGGCGTCGTGCTCCTTGTCGTTTTCGTCGTCCTTGGCCTGTGCGTGGGCCGCACTCGAAAACGACAACGACATGACCAGCACGCAAGCCGCGATCAGCTTTCGCCATTTCATGGGAACGATCATAACTCCCCGTCAACGGGATGGGCAAGTAACGGCCCTGCCAGCGATCGCGGCATCAGGGTTTTAGTAAGAGCCTAGAGCCAGCTTTCGATGGGCCGCGCCAGCGACCGGAAATCCTCGGCCGGCAGGGCGACCGTCTCCCACTTGGCCGAGCGGCGGCGCATGTGGTTGCGGTACTCGGCCAGCTCGATCCCCATCAGCCAGTACCAGCGGCCCCGGTGAAGGTACATGCCCGGCTCGGGATGCAACGGCGGGTCGATCCAGTAGATGAACGTGAGCAGCGCCTTGTACCCCTCGCCGAACACCTGTTCCCACTGCATGAGGTCGTTGACGTCCTGTTCGGTGGCCCAGGTCTCAAACCCCTTGCGCGAGGACCGGTCGCGCAGGGCCCGCCCCTTCACGTCAATAAGCAGGTTCGGCCCGTTCTTGCTGTAGACCACGAAGTCGAACGACTTGAGCTTGGCGTTGGCGAACAGCGCCTTCTTCGCCTCGTCCACGGCGACGCACGGGATTCCCTTGTCGCGCAGGAACGCCTCGAAGGCGGCTTCGTAATGGACGTTTCGATCGGCCATGATTTTCACCCCGGAATTGGATGAGCATTCTAGCGGCGAACTGGGGGTTTCCGCTAGATTGCCCGCCATGCGCATCATCGCCGGCGAGTTTCGCGGCCGCACGCTGCTCCCGCCCCCGTCGCAGGCCACGCGGCCGGTGACGGACCGGGTAAAGCAATCGGTCTTCGACATCCTGACGCCGCTGATTCCCGATGCCGTCGTCTACGACTGTTTTGCGGGAACCGGGAGCATGGGGCTGGAGTGCCTCAGCCGCGGGGCGGCGCAGGTCACCTTCTTTGAAGCCGATCGCGGTGCCGCCGAGCGGCTGCGGCGGAACATCGAGACGCTGAAGGTCGAAGATCGGTCCACCGTCATCACGTCCGACCTGTTCCGCTGGTTCGCCGACCGCAAGTCGCGCGGCCGCGCGACGCTGGCCTTCCTCGACCCGCCCTATCGCTTCCTGAGGGAGAAGCCCAACGCGCTGCGCGCGCTGGCCGCCGACCTGACGCTCCGGCACCTGGACGCCGGGGCCACGATCATCTTCCGCCACGACGCGGCGGACGCGCTCGACCTGCCGCCACTGGTCCGCTCCGACGTCCGCGAATACGGGAGCATGACCGTCGAGTTCCTCCGCGCGGAGACGACCGCTGCAGCACCCAGAACCGTCGATCCCTGAGATGCCCGAATATCGGGTGGCACGGACAAGTACTCTTGTCCGTGGTGAGTTCGATCAACGCCACGGACATGAGTACATGTCCGTGCCACCCGGGTTGCGGGAAGACACGAGGACGGGCTCACGTCCATTCCAGGGAGGAACTCGGCCGGAAAGGCGTTCGTCGCGCTAGAATGTGCGACGATGGACCGGCGGATCCTGATCATCGGTGGCGGCCCGGCGGGCAGCACGGCGGCGTTCCTGCTCGCCCGCGGCGGGTGCGAGGTCACGCTCGCCGAGCAGCACCGGTTCCCGCGCGACAAGGTGTGCGGCGAATGCCTGAGCGCGACAGGGATGGAGGTCCTCACCCGGATCGGCCTGGCGGGCGAACTGCGAACTTTCGCGCCGATCCGATTCACTCACACGGCCATCCACCCGGCCCAAGGGCCGACAGTCCGCCTGCCGCTCCCGCGGCCGATGTGGGGAATCTCGCGTGCGCGATTCGACCAATTCCTGCTTGATGCAGCCCGCCTGGCGGGAACGAGGATCCTCCAACCGGCACGGTGCGAGGGGATCGATCCTGGCCTGCCGCCGGCCGTTCGATTGCGAATGCTTGAATCGAATGAACTGACGACGGTGCAATCAGATTGCGTCCTGCTCGCCGACGGCAAGTCCGCCCTGCTTCGCGAGCCGGCGGATCGCACCAGCGACTTCGGGATCAAAGCCCACTTCGAGAACGTCGACGGCCCGCGCGACACGATCGAACTGTTCGGCTGCGACGGGCTATACGGCGGCCTGGCCGCGGTCGAGGACGGCCGCTGGAACGCCGCGTTCAGCGTCCCGGCCAGCCGACTCCGAATGCACCGGGGGAATGTCGCCGAACTGTTCGTAGAAATCGTCGGCGAAAACGCGGTCCTCGGCGGTCGGTTGGCCGCCGCCCGACGGGTGGGCCCGTGGCTCGCCTCGCCGTTGCCCCGATTCCCGGTCCGAGCGAATTGGCCGCCGGGCGTTATCCCGATCGGCAACGGGGCGGCGGCGCTCGAGCCGATCGGCGGCGAGGGAATGGGGCTGGCGCTCCGCAGCGCCGAATTGGCCGCACAGGCGATCCTCCGGGCCGAAGACATGGCCGACGTTCATCGGCTCGCCCACGACTACCGCCGCCTCTGGCGCGTCCGCCGGCCCGCTTGGCGAGCCGCGGCGTGCGTCGCTTCCCGCGCGGAACTGGCCGGTTCGCTTGTGCCCCTGCTTGGTCAAGTTCCGGCAGTCGCAAGGCATGCGCTCCGAAGGCTCGGCAAGTGAACGGGGGACGCCTTTCCCGTGTCACAGGGCGAGAGGCCGGCGCGCCGATTGGAGGCAGGACGGCGCGGATGAGTCGATTTGCCGCACCCGGATGCGATCGAAAAGTCGCGTCAGCAGGCCTACGATAAACGGCCATGGGTACAGTCCATTCGATTGCGGCCCCATCCATTTCGAGGACGGGCGGGGTCACAGCAGCCCCCGGCCGGCGGCCGGGGCTTTGGGTGCCGGCGCTGTCTCTGGCGCAGCGGGAGCTCGTCCGGTTCTTGCGCCAGCGGCACCGGATCGTCGGCGCGCTGGGGACGCCGATCGTCTTCTGGCTGCTGCTGGGGCTCGGAATGGGCAGCAGCTTTCGTGGCATCGGCGTGCCGGGCGGGGAGAGCTATCTCAAGTTCTTCTTCCCGGGCACGGTGCTGATGATCCTGCTGTTCACGGCGATCTTCTCGACGATCTCCATCATTGAAGACCGCCGGGAGGGATTCCTGCAATCGGTGCTCGTCGCGCCCGTTTCGCGGATGTCGATCGTGCTCGGCAAACTCTTGGGCGGGACGGTCCTGGCGTTCATTCAAGGCCTCATTTTCTTCGTGCTCGCGCCCCTGGTCGGGCTTCACCTGACCGCGGCCGGATTCATCGAAGGGTTGGCGATGATGTTCCTGATCGCCTTCGCGCTGACGGGGCTGGGATTCTGCATCGCATGGCGGATGAGCTCGACCCAGGGGTTCCACGCGATCATGAACCTGTTCCTGATGCCGCTCTGGTTCCTGTCCGGCGCCCTGTTTACGCCGCAGACGGCCTGGGGCGGGTTGCGGTGGGTGATGCGAGTCAATCCGCTCAGCTACGGCCTGGCCGGGTTGCAGCGGGCGGTGTTCGGGAATGCGGAAAGCGTGGCGGCGCTGCCGGGTTGGACGCTCCTCGTTGCGGTCAGTGTCGCGTTCGCGGTGGTGATGTTCGCGCTCTCCAGTGCGATCGCGGGCAGGCAGGTAGCGGCGGATCTTCAGTAACTCAGTTTTGCGGGAATGAAAACGTGAAGACGGTCAGGATCATCCTTTGGGGGCTGGTTGTGGTGGCGCTCGTGGGGATCGTCGTCGCGAAAGTGGCGTTGCCGAAGCAGGCGAGCCCGGCGTCCGCGCAGCCGCAAGCGGCAGAGAAACAACTTTTCAAGGCTCCGGACCTCACCCTGACCGACCAGGAGGGCAAGCCCTTCTCGACGTCGCAGCTTCAGGGGCGCGTCTGGGTGGCGGACTTCATTTTCACAAGCTGTGCCGGCTCCTGCCCGGTCATGTCGCACGAGATGGCCGGGCTACAGAAGAAGACCCCGGCTGACGTGAACCTCGTTTCGTTCACCGTCGACCCGAAGACGGATACGGCTCCGATCCTCAAGGAATACGGCCAGGGGCTGAACGCCGACTTTGCCCGATGGCACTTCCTGACTGGGACCGAGAAGCAGGTGGGCGAAGCGGCGGTCGGGATGAAGATCTCCGTTGTTCCGGCCGACGGGAAATACGCGTTAACCCATAGCGACCGATTCCTGCTCGTGGACCGGTCGGGATACGTCGTCGGGATCTATGACGGGACCAACCACGACGACGTCGCGCGGCTCGCCGCCGACGCAACGCGGCTTGCCAATTCGGGCACGGAAAGGGCCTCGTGAACCTGAGCTATTTCCCGGTCCTGAACGCCTCGCTGAACGGGGCCAGCGCCATCTTTCTGCTGATCGCGTACGGCTTCATCAAAGCCCGCAGGTACGCCGCCCACGCCACGATGATGATCGCGGCGTTGGTCACGTCCGCCGCGTTCCTGGCGTGCTATCTCACGTATCATTACCTGCGGGCACGCCAGAACATCATCGTCACGCGATTCCCCGACAGCCTATTGCGCCCCTATTACCTGATTCTATTGGTATCCCATTCAATTCTGGCGGTGGTGATCCTGCCGCTGATCGCGATCACAGTGTGGCGGGCGAGCCAGCGGAAGTGGGCGCTGCATCGCCGGATCAGCGTCTGGACCTTTCCGCTGTGGCTGTACGTCTCTGTGACCGGCGTGGTGGTTTACTGGATGCTGTACCATGTGGCACCCAAGCTCGGGCATTGAACATCGGTCAATTTGACGTGTTGCGCATCGTTAAAATGGGAGGTATGCGCACAAACGCGGCTGCATGCTTAATTTAAGTAAGAGCCCCACCTGATTCTCGCGCCACACGGCGCCACAAAACAGGCCATTTCCCGATCGGTGGCGCGGCACGATCGCGAAAGCGGCGGGCGCTCTTCCGGCGTGATCGAGTCAAGGCGCCGCGAAGTTCGACAGGATCTGCAGTCCCACCTTCTGGCTCTTCTCTGGATGGAACTGCGTGGCGAAGACGTTGTCGCGCCAGATGCTGCTGACGAACGGTCCGCCGTAGTCGGTGGTGGTGGCGACGACCGAGTCGTCGGCGGGGACGACGTGGTAGCTGTGGACGAAGTAGACGCCGCACCCTTGCGGCAGGTCGCGGAAGATCGGCGACGGGCGGCGGACGTCGAGCTGGTTCCAGCCCATGTGCGGCACCTTGAGGCCAAGCCGCTCGTCCACGTCGAAGCGGATGCACTTGCCCTTGATCACACCGAGACCGCGGTGTTCGCCATCCTCGTAGCCGACGTCGAACAGCATCTGAAGCCCCAGGCAGATCCCCAGGAACGGCTTGCCGCGCTGGATGTGCCGGACGATCGGCTCGGCGAGATCCTGCTCGCGGAGGGTCGCGACCGCGTCCTGGAACGCACCCACGCCCGGAAGGACGATCTTCTCGGCCCGATCGATCTGCTCGGGCCTGGAGATGATGTTGGCGTGGGTGCCGACCGCCTCGAATGCCTTCTGCACCGAGCGGAGGTTGGCCATACCGTAGTCAATGATCGCGATGGACATGGGAAATCTTAGTCGAGATAAAACGTAAAGACGTAAAGCGTAAGGAACGTCCTTACGCTTTACGTCTTCACGCCCTTCGAATCTGACGATTCGAGACTTATTCGGCGGCGACGGCCGGGCCGGTCAGGACCACGACTTCGACGCGGCGGTTCTTCGCCTTGTCGCTCGGGTCGCGCGGCTTGGCCGGGCCATAGCCCTTGGTCGTCAGGCGATTGGCGCTGACGCCGTGGGCGATCAGGTATTGCTTGACCGCGTCGGCGCGGGCAAGCGAGAGTTCCTCGTTGCTCGCCCACTTGGAGACGCGGATCGGATCCGAGTCGGTATAGCCTTCCACGCGGACCTTTTTGCCCACGAACTGCTTCTTCAGGGCCGCGACCACCTGGTCGAGCGACTTCTTTGCGTCCGGCTGGAGGGTCGCCTGGCCGGGGGAGAAGAGCAGTTTGCTCGGGATGTAAACGGTCGTGTGGCCGGTCTTGGGATTGACCTTGGTCTCCAGGTCGCCGACCTGCGCGCTAGTGTTGGCCTTCGGGGCCTTGGGCGCGGCTTGAGCCTCGGCCGGCGACGGGGTCTCCGTCGTCGTCGCAGTCGCAACGGCCGGCGCCATCGGCTGCGCCGGTTGGGCCGGCGTCGCGGGCTGAGCCACCGCCTGCTGCTGCTTCAGGCGGTCGTTCTGATCCCGCAGCGCCTTGTTCTCGTCGTACAACGCCTTGTTCTCGTCGTACATCTTGTTCTGGCAGCCCGCGGCCAGAACGGTCAATAGCAACCCGGTCATCCACCCGCTCTTTGCCCAGCCCATTCCTGACTCCTTTCAAGAGGGAATTTTCGGAAAATGTAGGAGTATTCATGCGTACGTCAAGCCATCGGGGGCACCGCAGCCCACGAAATCAAGCGATTTGCGAAATCAGCCCTCAGAGCCGCCCGCATCCGTTGCCGGCTTCTCTTCGGCCGGCGGCGCCGTCCCGGGCGGCTTGGTCTGCAACATCGCAGCCTTGGAATGGATATCGGCGATTTGCCGGTCCATCCGTTGGGCCCGTGCCCGCTGTTGCAACTCGCTGATCTGCCGGATCGTTCGATACGTCGTTCGAACCAGCAGCGTGCTCACAACGCCCGCCAGGAACGAGCAGAGGACCAGAAGCAGCAGCGTTGCCGTCGGCTGGTGCCGCGGCCAGTACCAGAACTGGACCTCCTGCGACGCGTTGAAGTAGACGAACAAGATGACGTAAATCATCAGCGCGGCGACGAGCGTCACCTTGAACCAGATCTTGATGCGGAGCCAAAGATTGGACATGTGCGGTCCCCGGATCGGTCATCGCCCGCCGTGCAGGAGCTGGGAGAGCATCTCGGCCAGCCCGCTTACCCCGGGCGACAGGTAATTGGCGATCGGACAATAGAATAGCATCACGAACGCCGCCGCCAAACTGAGGTACGGCCCGTACGGCACCTCTCGGCGTTTGCCTAGCAGCAACAGATACAGGGCAAGCCCCATCCCAAAGAACGGGGCCAGGAAAAAGGCCACGGTCGCCGGCCCGGGCCCCAGGACTGCCCAGACCGCTGCCATGAGATGGACGTCCCCCATTCCCATCGCCTCGCGGCCGAACGCATACGAGCCGGCGATGCGGGTGAACCAGACGACGAATCCCCCCACCAGCAGCCCCAGGACCGATCCGAGGAGCCCGCCGACCCAGCCGATCGAAGCGATCGACGTCCACGCCCGTTCGGCAGCGGGGACTTTCCAGATGAGGAAGGCCGATGCGAAACCGAGAATCAATGGCGGCAGCAGGAAGAGCATTTCCTTGCGCATCTCCGTGCGGATCTCGGCGGGGGTGAATTCCGGCGGCGGCTCGTCCTCCGACGTGAGCTTGGCCTTGTCGGCCTCGAGCATCGGCTCGCCTTCGGAGAAGCTGAGTGGCAACACGCCGAGCCAGAGCAGGAGGAAGCTGATCACTGTGCCGAGCCCCGCCCCGGCGGCCAAGGCTGCGGCTGTGGGCGTCGGACTCAGCGCGCCCGGCCAGCCGGGCCGGTCCCAGGTCGCGTGTACGAGCAATGCGAGCGGGACCACGAACCACGGGATGCCCAACGGGATGATAAACAGTTCCGCGTCGATCAGGCTGGCGGCCAGTAGCGCCGACACGAGGATCACATCGATTGCATAGATCGGCCAGTGCACGTTGATCACGAGGGGGGCCGCAAGATACCGAGCGTAACCCTCCGGCGTCATCCGCTGGAGACAGGGGCCGATCCCGATCATGAAGAACGCGACGTAGTAGAGCACGAACAGCAGCCCGGTGATCGCCTCCATGATCGGATAGCGGGCGGAGATCGGCGCCTTGCAAAAGCGGCATTTCCCGTTGAGTTTGATCCACCCGATAACCGGGAGGTTGTCATACCACTTGAGAAGGTTCCCGCACTTGGGGCAGTGAGACGGCGGTGACGACAGGGCCTGCCAGCCGCGGTAAAACCCGCGGAACAGCCCCTCCCCTTCGACTTCCTCGACCTGCGGCAACCGCCAGACGACCACATTGAGAAAGCTGCCCACGCACGAGCCGAGCAGGAAGAAAAAGACGATGTAGAACGCGTGCGGGAGCTCCAAAGATCAGGCCCTTTCAGGCGAGGCGAACGATGTAAACGACCGCGTCCTCGGGTTTCAGGTGGGTGACGTCGAGCTCGGCGTGCATGACCTGCCGGTACAGCGGCTCACGCTGGGCGAGCATCGCCTGGATTTCCTCGATCCCGCCGCCCAGCGAAGTGAGGTTCGGACGGGTTTCCGCGGTCTGCGGATCGGACTGGATCCGCCGGAGCAGTTCGGCCGGTTCGCACTTCAGGTAGATCACCTTGTGCCCGGACTCTCGAATCGCCTTGCGATTTTCCTCCCGGCCCAGCGTGCCGCCACCGAGGCCGATCACGTGTTCGGAGAGCTTGCAGGCCTCGTTGAGGGCTTGGCTTTCCAGGTCCCGAAAGGCCGGTTCTCCGTCCTCGTCGAAGATCCGCTTGATGTTCTTGCCGGCTTTTTTGACGATCAGGTCATCCACGTCGACGAACGGCTGCCAAAGGCGATCGGCCAGTCGCTTGCCGATCGTCGTCTTTCCGCTGCCGCGATATCCGATTAAAACGATACTCATCCGCCTCATTTATCGGCCGATCGCGTCGGTTTTCAATGACAAGTTCCGTCGCGGCCGACCAATCAGGGCAAACCGGAACTAACAACTCGTCGATCGGCCGCTATAATCCCGACCCATGTCGCAAACGTCTCCGGCCGTTTACAAACGCGTGCTGTTGAAAATCAGCGGGGAAGGGTTCTGTGAGGAAGGCGGGTTCGGGATTAATGCCGCGGAACTGGAGCTGATCGCCGCCCAGTGCGTCGAGGTCGCGCGGATGGGCGTGCAACTGGCGGTGGTGGTGGGCGGCGGGAACTTCATCCGCGGCGCCACCTTCTCCGAGCAGGGCCACATTCCCCGGGCCACGGCCGATTACATGGGCATGCTGGCGACGGTGCTGAACGCCCTGGCGCTGCAGGAAACCCTCGAGAAGCTCGGGCAGCCGACGCGCGTGCAGTCGGCCATCGGCATCTACAGCGTCAGCGAACCGTTCATCCGGCGGCGGGCGGTTCGGCACCTGGAGAAGGGCCGGGTGGTCATCCTCGCGGCGGGCACCGGGAACCCGTTTTTCACGACCGACACGTCCGCCGCCCTCCGGGCCACGGAGCTTCAGGCCGACGTGCTGCTGAAGGCGACGAAGGTGGATGGCATCTACTCGGCCGATCCGAAAAAGGACAAGGACGCCGTCCTGTACAATGACATCAGCTATGAGCAGGTGCTCCGCGATAAGCTGCGCGTAATGGACCTGACGGCGATCACGCTTTGCATGGAGCGGAAGATCCCCCTGGTCGTCTTCAACCTGCGGACGCCGGGAAACATCGGCCGCGTCATGCGCGGCGAGAAGGTCGGAACGAGAATCAGCCCGAAGTGAATCTGAATCCTGAAATCTGAGACTTGGAATTTGAGATTTGAGATTTCAAATCTCAGATCCTCGGCCCGGGCGGCGGCTTTTGCCCGATTCCGATTGCAACTTGCCCGCCGCCCCTTCAAAATCAAACAATCGTTCACCAACCGAGGCCTTTATGCCTGCTGACGACATCCTGCTGGACTGCGAAGATCAGATGGAAAAAACCGTGGAGCACCTGCGGCACGAATTGCGCGGCGTCCGGACGGGGCGCGCCTCTCCCGCGCTGGTGGAAAACGTGAAGGTCGATTACTACGGCAGCCCGACCGACCTGCGGTCGATCGCGAGCATCTCCGTTCCCGAGGCGACGCAGATCCTGATCAAGCCGTTCAGCCCGCAGGACCTGAAGGCGATCGAAAAGGCGATCAACGACAGCAAGCTCGGCCTGACGCCGCACAGCGACGGCAAGACGCTTCGGCTCATTCTGCCGCCCCTATCGCAGGAGCGCCGCCAGCAACTCGCCACGCAGTGCAAGGGGTATGCGGAGGAAGCAAAGGTTCGCATCCGCAACGCCCGACGGGACGCGAACAAGGTCGCGGATTCCGAAGAAAAGGGTGGCGTCCTGACCGAGGACGATGCGAAATCGACCAAGGAACAGGTTCAGGAACTCACCAAGACCTACGAGGGGAAAGTCGACGAAATGATCGAGAACAAGCGCAAGGAAATCATGACGGTATAAGACCGTCCTGCCCGGGCAACGCCGCTTGTCGGCTTCGCGAACGAAGGGACGCCCTCCGGAAGGATCCTTC
>DASXMX010000422.1:0-1849 GCA_036495445.1 Tepidisphaeraceae bacterium | reverse complement strand
CTCGTCGTTTATCACGGATTTGCAGCACAATGGATAACATAGGAATAATAGGCAAAAATATCATGGTTTGAAAAAAGCGAAAGTCCTGATTATCCTCAAGATGCCTGGCACGGGGCACAGGCCGGTGAGCCCGTTGCTCGGACCACACCACCCGATGATGCCATGCAAGACTGGATCGAAAGCGAACTCGCGACGGCAGCCTTCGGCACCAGGAAGCCCGGCAAGGCCAAGCCGCGCACGCAGAAACCCCGCAAGTCCAAGGCGCGCAACGAGCCGCTCAGGAAGCGCTTCAAGCGGGTCTTGAATACCATGAGCCAAAAGCCCTCCTTGAAGTTCCCCGCCGGATGCAACGGCAACGCAGAAACCCAGGCGGCCTATCGCTTCCTCGATAATGAACACGTCACCTTTCGATCGATCCTGAACCCGCACTACGATGCGACGATCGAGCGGATTCGCCAACAACCGGTGGTCCTCATCCCGCAAGACACCCCCGAACTCGACCTCACCCGGCCGCGCGAGGTCATGGTCGGCTCCGGCCCGCTCAATGAATCGGAGCGGGTGGGCTTCTACAACCACTTCAACTTGGTCATCACTCCCGAGCGCCTCCCCTTGGGCCTGGTCGACGCCAAGGTCTGGGCGCGGGACCCGGTCGAATTCGAGAAGGACGCCGACCAGAAGCGCGCCGAGCGTCGCGCCAAACCGATCGAGGACAAGGAGAGCATTCGCTGGGTGGAAGGATACCGCGCCGCGTGCCGGGTCGCCCAAGAGGCGCCGGAGGCGCGGGTCATTTCGCTCGCCGATAGTGAAGGAGACGTCTTCGAATATCTCCTGGAAGCCCGGGCCGTCGAGGGCATTCGCAAGGCATCGTTCCTCATCCGTGCTTGTCAGGATCGCGCCGTGGTGACGTCGCAGGAGGCCGCCGCGCCGGGATCGCCCCAGCACCTGTGGGCGGCGGTCGCCGGCACGCCGGTCCTGGCGCGGCGCACCCTGGAGATTCGCGGGCGCGAGCCCAAGTCGAAGGACGATCGCAAGCGACAGCAACCGCGCGAGCCCCGCACGGCCGCGGTGGAGATCCGGGCGACGCGGGTGAAATTGCGGGGCCCGACCCGTACGGTCGGCGGCAAGCTGCCGGACACGGAAGTCCACGTGGTCCTGGTCTCCGAGCCCAACCCGCCGCCCGGCGCCGAGCCGATCGAATGGCTCCTGCTGACCGACTTGCCGATCGATACAGTCGATGACGTGTTGCTCATTATCGATTACTATACATGTAGATGGCAAATTGAGGTCTACAACCGGGTGCTCAAGTCCGGCTGCAAGGTCGAGGAATCGCAGTTGGAACGGGCGTCGCGGTTCGAGCCCTACCTGGCGTTGTGCCTGATCGTGGCCTGGCGGATCATGTATGTGATGATGTTGGGCCGGGAATGCCCCGAGCTGCCCTGCGACGTGGCGTTCGACGATGACGAGTGGCGGTCGGTGTACGCGGCGGTCCAGAAGCGACCGCCGCCGGCGGAGCCGCCGGCGATGAAGACCCTGGTGGGCCTGATCGCGTCGTTGGGCGGTTGGTTGGGCCGGAAGTGTGATGGCGACCCCGGCCCGAAGGCGATGTGGGTCGGCATGCAACGGATGACGGACCTCGCCCTGGGCTGGCGTGCTCGTGCCGACCACAGCGGGGAAGCCAGGGACCATCGGCCCCGCTCGGCACGGAGTCGCCAGTAGGGGACTGGCCGGGCCCCACCTCGCACGAAGGTCGGCGCCGCGTCGTGCCCGGCCGCAAAGCGGCCAGTCATCGCCAGGCAGGGGCGCGGTCCCTGCACCGGAGGTCAGCACAGGCCGGCATCCCGAGGGGAAA
>DASXMX010000421.1:0-23612 GCA_036495445.1 Tepidisphaeraceae bacterium | reverse complement strand
GGCGCGGTAGGCCATCGCGTGGCCGTCGGCAGTGGCGATCTTGGGGTTGGTCGACTCGCGGAAGAGTTGCCCCGCCCCGCCGCTGGCCAGGATCGTGCGCTTCGCCCAGATCAGGTTCACGTTCCCCTCGATCAGCGCGAGCACGCCCAGGCACCGGCCGTCCTCGGTCACCAGGTCGATCACGAACGTGTTCTCGGAGACCCGGATCGACTCGCGGCCGCGGACGGTGCGGATCAGCGTCTCGGCCAGTTCCTTGCCCGTCGCGTCGCCGTAAGCGTGAAGGATTCGGGCGAACGAGTGGCCGCCCTCGCGGGTGAACGCCAGGCCGTGCGGGTTGCCCGGCTTCTTGTCGAAGTTGGCCCCCCACTCCAGCAGTTCGAGCACGCGCTGTGGCCCCTCCTTGATGACGACGTCGACCGCATCGCGGTCGCACAGGCCGGCGCCGCCCTTCTCGGTGTCATCGACGTGCGACTCATAGCTGTCGGCCGGCTGCAGCACCGCGGCGATGCCGCCCTGGGCGTACCAAGTGTTGGACTGGTCGATCGTATCCTTGGTGAGGACCAGGACGTCAACCCCTTCGGCCGCCGCCGCGATCGCCGCGCGCAGCCCGGCGACGCCCCCGCCGATCACCAGCACGTCAGTAAACTGCTGCGGCAGCCGCACCGCCTTGAACGGAATCAGGTAACGTCGTTGCGTAACGGGCTCGAACATAACTTAAACTTAGCACCGCCAAGGCGGGAAAGACACTTGCGAGCCCGACGGCGCGCTGCGGTGATTCGGGAGGGCGAGGCTCCTGCCGAGCCGCGTTTCTCGAACGACCCACGGCTCGGCAGGAGCCTCGCCCTCCCGCTTGGACAGTATCGATGCTTGAAGGAGGTTCACGAATGGCCAAAGAGCAAATCTGGTCCATCGGCATCTATGGCGGCCCGTCGCCGCTTCAACTGGCGCCGCTGCCAGGCGTGCGGAACCCGGTGCTCACCGGGAGGGACGTGACCGACATCGCCACCGACTTCGTCGCCGACCCGTTCCTCATCCGAGGCGAGGAAGAATGGCACCTGTTCTTCGAGATCGGCAACAAGGAGCAGGATCGCATCGGCTGGGCGACGAGCCCGAACCTGCGCGATTGGACCTACCGCCAGGTCGTGCTCTGTCCGCCCGGCGTTCGCCTCTCCTACCCGCACGTCTTCCGGCACGAGGGCACGTCCTACATGATCCCGGAGAGCCACGTGGCAGGCGAGGCCCGGCTCTGCCGGGCCGTCGATTTCCCGCGGGCGTGGGAGCTCGACACGGTACTGGTGCGAGAGCCTTTCATCGTCGATTGCTCGCCGTTCCAGCACGGCGGCCGCTGGTGGATGTTCGCCAACGGCGGGCCGACGACGAACAACAACACGCTCGACCTCTACTTCGCCGACGACCTCCGCGGCCCGTGGCGGAAGCATCCGCAGTCGCCGCTTAACACGAACGTCTCCGAGGCCCGCCCCGCGGGCCGCGTGATCCAGTTCGATAACCGGATTTATCGCCTCGGCCAGGATTGCGGCCCCGCCTATGGGACCGCCGTGCGGGCGTACGAAGTGCTGGAACTGACCGAGACGCGATATGCCGAACGCCGGATCGACCCGCCTCTGCTCGGCCCGTCGGGCGAGGGATGGAATTCCGACGGGATGCATCACCTCGACGCCCATCGGTTTGGCGACGGGACGTGGATCGCGGCGGTCGATGGCTTTCACTACTGAATGATTCGAGCAGGGCGCGTGTCGTCTTCACTCCGCCCTCAGCAGCAGCACCGGCACTCTTACCCCGTGTTGGACCTTGCTGGCAGTGACGCCGAATAGCAGATCTCCGATGAACCGGTGCCCGTGAGTGCTCATGGCGACCAGGTCGCACCCCTTTTCCGTCACCCATTTGACGATTTGCTTGGCCGGCTCCCCGTACGCGAGTTCGCATTCGGCGGGAATGCCTTCCGCCTCGAACTCGGCACGAACGCGCTCGAGATAATCGGTGTCCTCTTTAATCTCGGGATGCACTGCGTCCGCGCCGTACGTCCGCGCGGCCCACCCCGTCGCCACGTGCAGCAGCACCACCCGGCCGTGCATCACCTTCGCGAGCCGCTTCACGTGCTCGATGATCGCACGGTCGGTTCGCGTGTTCTCAAGCGTGACCAGGATCTTGTCGTACATGCTATGTCCCAAGGATCACGTGCCAGGCCTGCTTGAGCGTATCGGGCAGGGCGTAGAAGTCCATCGCGGTGATCAGCAGCGCGCTGCCCCACCCCGCGATCAGCAGCACCGGCCCGAGCCGCCACGCGCCCATGCGCTGGCGCGAGCTGGTGAAGTGGAGCAGCGGGAACATCGCCAGCGGCAATTGTAACGCGAGGACGGCCTGGCTTAGGTTAATCAGGTCGTTCACGCTGTTTTGCTCCCCGCGGAGGCCGATGAACAGGATGGCCGGGAGGACCGCCAGGCCGCGGGTGATGACCCGCCGCATCCACGGGCGGATCCGCCAGTGCATGAACCCTTCCATCACCACTTGGCCGGCCAGCGTGCCGGTGATCGTGCTGCTTTGCCCGCTGGCCAGCAACCCAACCGCGAACAGCGTGCTGGCGATTGCGGTCCCCAGCAGCGGCGCGAGCGTGAGAAAGGCGATGCGGATCCAATCGGAATCGGGGCCGAACGTCACCACCCGCCCGCCGGCGACAGTCACGCTCTGCTTTCCGTAGAAGACCATCGCCGCCAGCACTAGGATGGCCGCGTTGATGAAGAACGCGATCACAAGTGCGACGGTGGAGTCGATCGTGTTGAAGCGGATCGCCTTGCGGACCGACTCGGCGTCGTGCTGGAACCGGCGCGACTGCACGAGGGCGGAGTGGAGATACAGGTTATGCGGCATGACGGTCGCGCCGATGATCGCCACCGCCAGCGCGTTCATCGCCGTGCCATCGAGGTGCGGGACGAATCCCCTGCCCATCGCAACGAGGCTGGGCCGCACCTCAGGCAGGACGAAGATCTCGGTCGCATAGCAGGCCGCAATCGTCAGCACAAGCACGCCGACCAACGCCTCGATCTTCCGCATCCCCAACCCCTGCAGCCCCAGCAGCAGGAGCACGTCGAACGCGGTAAGGACCACGGCCCACAGGAGCGGGATGTGAAACAGCAGATTGATCGCGACGGCGCTGCCGAGCACCTCGGCCAGATCGCACGCGCCGATCGCCACTTCGCAAGCGATCCAGTTGGGCCAGCGCGTCCACCGCGGATACCAGTCGCGGCAGGCCTGGGCCAGGTCCTTGCCGGTCACGACTCCCAGGCGCGCCGAGATCACCTGCAGGAAGATCGCCATCAGGCTGGCCGCGGCGACGACCCAGAGCATGCGGTATTGGAACTGCGCGCCGGCCTGCAGATCGGTCCCCCAGTTGCCCGGGTCCATGTACCCGACGCTGACGAGCAGCGCCGGCCCGGCGAACGCCCGCCACTGCCGCCAGAACCCCGCGCGTGCGTGCGGCACGGCCACCGTGCCGTGCATCCCTTCCAACGACACGGACCCCGCCCGCGATTGTTCGACCGACCCGTCCATCGCCATTCCTCGGGCCCCGATGACTTTGACTAATCAAAATAAGAATACGATAGGCATATCGGATTTGTCAATGGGGTGGATAGAATGGCGGGTTCGATGTACCTTAGGACGGGAGGGCGAGAGCCGGGCCTGTTCGGAAAACCTGGCTCGGCAGGAGCCTCGCCCTCCCGGTTGACGCGGGCGGAGACTCCGATGGCCAGCAGCACGGTCGAAAACTACCTCAAGCAGCTCTATCTCGAGCAGCAGAACGCCCCCGGCGACTTGGTCTCGATGGGCAAACTGGCCGCCGCCATGAGCGTCGTGCCGGGGACCGCGACGACCATGGTCAAGGCGCTGGCCGACTCGGGGCTGGTCAGCTATGAGCCGCGGGGCGGCGTGAAGCTCACCCGAGGCGGGGAGCAACTCGCGCTCCACGTCCTCCGCCGGCATCGGCTCGTCGAACTGTTCCTGGTGAAGGTCCTCGGGCTTGACTGGTCGGAGGTGCACGACGAGGCCGAGGAACTCGAGCACGCGATCTCGGACAAGGTGCTCGACCGCATCGACGCGATCCTCGAACACCCCCGCGTCGACCCGCACGGCGACCCGATCCCCCCCGCCAAGGGCCGCCCGCAACCGGTCCCGCCGCGGCAGAGCCTTGCCGACTGCGAGCCGGGCCGCAGCTACCGCGTCGCCCGCGTGATCGACCAGTCCCCGGCGTTCCTCCAGTTCGTCCGCCGCTGCGGCCTGGTGCCGGGCGTCACCGTGGCCCTCGAGCGCCGCGACGACGCGGCGGACTCGGTGCGCGTCCGCCCGGCCGGGGGCGAGGCGGTCACCTTGGGCACCGCCGCCGCGATGAAGGTCCTCGTCGAATCGGTGTAATCGCAATAGGCAGGGACCTGCTCCTTCCGGGTGGCACGGACAAGTACTCTTGTCCGTGGCGTTTAGGCGTTTACTAGAAAGACCACGGACATGAGTACATGTCCGTGCCACCCGATCTGACGCGTGCCGGCGAGGGCCGGATGCCCGCCTGCGGGCAGTTGGGCGAGACGAGGCTGTCGCGTTCACCGCACGGGTTGCGTACGCTCTTGCCCATGAGCGAAACCCTCCGCCCCAAGCGCGTCTCCGAATCGGCGATCCACGACCAAACGTCCGTCGTCTTCCCTAACGACCTCAACCCGATCGGGACGCTCTTCGGCGGACGCGTGCTGGAACAGGCCGACCGCGTGACGGCGGTCGTCGCCCGGCGGCACGCCGGGCGCGTCTGCCTGACGCTCGGCGTTGACTCCGTCCGCTTCCACGCCCCCGCCCGGCACGGCGACCTGATCGTCTTCCAGGCCGCCGTCAACCGAGTCTGGCGGACGAGCATGGAAGTAGGCGTCAAAGTATGGGCCGAGAACCTCCACAGCCAGGGGCGACGGCACATCTTCTCCGCCTACTTCACGTTCGTCGCCGTCGACGAGCAATTGAAGCCCGTCGCCATCCCGCCCGTCGAACCGGAGACGAAGGAGGATCGAAGACGATTCGACGCCGCCGAGCGACGCAGGCAGTCCCGCCTCGCATCACGGATCTCTTGATCCGCCTAATTCCTTTGGACGGCGCAGAGAATCGTCAGTGCGTTTCGAGACGGGATTGGCTGGGCATGACAACCGGTCCGGTTCTTGCCGGGGCCGCAGCGGGGTCGATGTGGCCCGGGCGGCAACGGCCGCGGCGGGAACTTCGACCGCCCCACCTGCTCGTCTTCTATCAATGCACTAACCTCCTCCTCCGCGACGCGTTCTTCACCCGCAGCGCCTACCACTGCTGCCGCATCCTCTGGTGCCGCTTCGTCCGCATCGACGGCATCCGCATCCACAACCGCGTCAACATGAACAACGACGGGTTCCACTTCAACGACTCGCAGCACGTCAACATCGTCAACTGCAACGTCGCCTGCCAGGCCGACGCCTGCGCGCTGTTCGGCAGCAACCAGTTCGTCACCGTCACCAACGCCGAGTCCGCGGTGCGGATGATCGCCGCCCGCGACGTCCTGCTGACCGGCCCGCGCCTGCTCACGCCAGCGTCCGTCTTCACCCAAGCGGAGGGGGAGGCGTGCGCCGGCATCACCCTCGATGGCGGCGACCTCCGCAAGGCCACCCATCCCCACGTTCTCCGGCCCCTTGTGTCAACACCACCACCCTTCCTTCAACGTTCACCACCTGCGTCCCGTTGCTCAACGTGGCCAGCGGCGTTGGCCATGGGTCGTGGCCGCGGAACAGGAGCGTGGGCGCGGCGGCTTCCAGCGCCCGCCGGACGCTCGGCCAACCCGCCAATTCGGTACCAGCGACGTTCGGCCCGTCGTGCGACAGGAGCAGGTCTGGAGAACGGGCGGCCAGACGTCCCAGGGCCGCCGTGAATTCAGGTTCGGTACGGGCCCAGGGCTCGCCGGGGTATCCGATGGTGCCGGAGAAGCCGGCGATCAGCACGCTGCCGATTGGCTCAACGCGGTCGTCGAAAAAGTGCAGGTTGGGCCGGCCGAGGCTCTCCCAGACTTCGGTTCCGCGCGGCTCACAGCCGAATGCGTCATGGTTTCCCGCGACGCCGGCGACCCACCGGCAGGTCTCGCCCAGCGCGAACCAGACGCGCCGCACGTCATCTACATCTGCCGACGGCTGAAGGTCGCCGGTCAGCAGGACGGCGGTCTTCTCCTTCGGCGGCAGTTCACCACGGCTGCGGAGCACCGACAACTCCGCGGCCACCGCCTCGCCGAGCAGCTTTTCCGATCGCGCGTCGCCCGCCCCGCGCACAACCCCCTGCAGATCGCCCGTTGCGATGATCGCCTCCAGCCCGTCCGGCAACGCATTGACCGTCGCGCGGAGGAACGGCAACGTCGCTGTCATCGCCGAGCCGACCGTATAGGCGAGGGCATGAAATGGGACGGTATCGAGCGTCACGACGCGCATGTCACGTGCCGTATCCGCGTGCGGCCCAGCGGTCGCGGTCGGCGACGCGGCTCATATCTGCCGGAGCGCGGTAGTACCACCACTGACGATCCGGACGATATCCGTATTTCTCCTCGTTGCACTCACCCCAGATGCACGCGTCGACCTGGCGCGTGGCGGCGTGAAACCGTGCGTCCAGCGGCGGCAGCATGGTTTCAACCCCGGCCCACTCATCGTCAGATGCGTACGTCGGCAGTTCGTCGATGATGTTCCGGGAATCCATATCATTGAGGTATTCGTCAAACGAGAGCCAGTAGCCTCCTTCGACGGCCGCGACGGTGCGGGTCCAGCTTTCAAGCAGATAATCAAATCCGCCTCGGCAAACGAGGGACGAAAAGCCCCGCCCTTCGCAGTAGCGGCTGACTTCGGGGGACGGGTGACGGTGAGTGGCCATAACGCTGTGCTCTCCGAACTTGCCTCAGAGCCGTGTCAGTAGCGTTCGCGCAAGCGAGGACCGCTGCACAGGCTTTCCTGCTCCTGCGCCCGGAAACTACGCATGCCTTCCCATCCCGCTGCGAGTCGTGATCCGCCTTCACCAAACGGTGCCTTCGGCATGTTATCATCCGCCGCCATTGCTGCATCAATGGGAAGGTGTTTATGGCGAATTCCGAGCCGGAAAGATCGGGCGACGAAGGGAAGCCGAAGATTCTGGTTGAGCACGTTGCTGGCGACCCGGGAAAGCTTCCGCCGGGCATCATTCATCATCCGTCCCGCAGCCCGGACGCGCCGGATCGGGTTTCCCGGAAATGCGAAGTTACCGACGATCCGGCACAGATCGAGCAATGCCGGAGGATGTACGAGTGCGAAACCGAGCGGCGGTTTGACGCTGCGGTACAACGCGCGGAAGCAGGCGAATGGCTGTACTTCGACGACATCGTGGCGTTGAAGTCGCGGCTCGACCGCGCGACGACGGAGTTGCGGCGGATCATGGGAGATGAGAATGCCGCGGGCGCCGCTCGATGCGCGGCGGGAAAGGCGCTGCTCTTACTGGAGCAGCGCGAGGGGAGTGAATTCCTCGTGCGATCGCTTCGCTCGGCATCGCCGCGAATGCGAAATGAGGTCCTTACAGTGCTTCGGCGGCCGATCGACGAAATCGACTTTGCCGCGCCGGAACTGGCACACGCGCTGTTGTCGCTGATCGACGATGCCGATCCGGAGGTTGCGGCGACCGCGGCCGATCTGTGCGCGTTCCGCCAGATCCCGGGGACCCAAGAACATCTTGCGGCGCGCCTGTCAGAGATTCGGGGATCGGAGCCGCGGCACGGCTATCGGCAGGATCTCGCACTCAAACTGGCCAAAGTCGCGGACAGGCCGCAGGTCGTCCAGATGCTCCTTCCGTACCTGTTTCAGGACAGGCCCGAACGCTACGACCAATGGACAGGTTACGCGCTGCGACGCGCCTTGGCCCACCCCGATCCGGGCGTCTCCGGCCCCATGCGCAGGGCCCTGCATCAATACACGTTGTCGTTCACGGGAGCCGCTCGGTACGACCAGTCGCTGGTCCACGATCTGGCGGACACTGCGGATCTCGCGTCGCTCCCGGTCCTTCGGGACATCTACGCCTGCGCAACGGACAAGGTGAGTCGGTGGTACGCACTGGGCGCGATGGCCCGACTCGAGCCGGATCGCGCGTTGGACATGGTGCTGGAGTGCGTTCGTCGGGATGGCCCGTACGACATGCTTCTGGATCTGTTGCGCCAATCCGCGACCGAAGCGGACGCGGAGCGGGTATTGGCGGCGGTCCTGCCGCCCGAGAACCGACCGCCGACTCGTCCGCTGAAGGAGTCGTTCGCGCGATTACTGTTGGAGAATCTGGGGGCAAACGGGCGGCGCGCACTCGAGGCGCGTCCCGACCTTCTCGATCCGGGCGCCAGACAATGGGCGATGTGGAAGCTCCACGGTCTTGACCTGCGTTCGGCACTCGCCGAGTTGCGCGACGCGCACATCATTGAAATGGATACCGACGCATTGCTGGCGAAGATGCAAGACGCAGGCGTACGGCGGGCGCGCGAACTGGGCTGGGAAGCGAAGCCGGTGGACACGACGGAGCCCAGTACGATCTACGGTGCATTGGCCACGGTCGACCTGCTGACGGTGTTTGACGTCGAAACGTCAATGGTCCCCTGCGATCACGACGGGTTGATCATGACTTTCACGCACGGTTCGGCGGGGCATTTCCGGCCCGAGTGCCCGATCCAAATCTGGCACGCAGCTAGCGACGACGATTTCGACGCCCCGTATACGGTTCAGTTCCTGTTCAACGGCCGACTGTACCGTTTCGGAGCGGAGAACTTCGGCGACTGGTACGACGTCCATGCGGTCCCGGACGCCCTGAATTTTGCGCTGGCGGACGCCGGATTCCGCCAGCGTTTCATCGCTCTGGCCACCGGCGGCCAAATCGCGGAGTTCGTTTTCGCGGACCCTTCAGCCTTCGTGCCGATCGCCGAGCGTTACGGCATCCCGCTGTCGGCCGATCCGTCCGAGGCGATGCGGGCGGGCAAAGAATATGAGCGTCAGATCTTTGAGAAGCCCGACGGTGCGGCCTAGCGGTATCAAAAGGTGGGTGCCCTCGCCCGACCGGCCGGCGGTCACGGCTCAATGACCGCCGCGGGGTAGGCCCCGAGCAGGCGGGCGCGGAGGGACTTGGCTTGTTCGTAGTTGTAGGCCGGGCCGACCTTCACCGCGCGGCGGCCGCTGGCGTGAGTGGATTCGGTCGCGCTGAAGCCTTGCGCGTGCAGGGCGTTGAGGACGGTGTCAGCTTCCTTCGCGTTCGCCCAGGAGCCGAGGGCGACGTAGAAGGCCCTGGCCCCCTCGTGGGCGGCGGCACGCTGGGCGGGCTCCGTATTCGGGAACTGTTTGCGGACGTCGGCGAACGTGTGGTCGGCTTCGTCGAACCGGCCGAGCCGCTGTTGGGAAAGGCCCAGGCGATAGAGCACCCACGCCTTGGCTTCGGGCTGGCTCAGGCCGGGCAAGGCGGCGGACCCCTCGCGCATGGCGATGAAATAGTCTTCCTGGAAATAGGCGGTGTTCGCGACGCCGGCATGGAGCAGGGCCGCGAGCTTGGGCGAGGGCTTCAGCTCCAGCGCGTGCTCGTAGGTGCTGCGGGCGTCTTGCAGATTGGCACGGGCCTCGGCCTCGTGGCCTGCGTTGTCGGCCGCCTCGGCACGGTGCTCTAGCACACGGCCCTGCAGGTACAGCGCCTCGGGCGTGCCGCGGCCGGCGGTCGGGTTGTCCCGCAGGAACTGCTCGGACTGGGCCATCGCCGTGTCGTAGTCGCCCGATTCGAGGGCCTGGTAGCCGGCCTGAAGCGTCTTGCGGTTTTCGGTGGTCTGGGAATTGGCGGCGCAGCCGGCAACCAGGAGGGCCGTCAGCAAGATCCATCTCGCGTTTCGCATCCGTGCTCCAATCGGTATGTTGTAGGTTGTATGTTGTGGGTTGATCGTTGTTTGTTGTTCGTAGGTCGCTAGGTGGCGGCTTCGAACAAGTTGCAGCGGGCAACCCTCCACGTTCAACAATCAACCTACAACGGACATCGTTTATGCTTTTCGAACCCCTCTTCGCCCACGCCAAGGACCAGCCGGACTCCGTCGCGGTGATCGATGACAACGGCCGGTTCTCCTACGGCCGGGTCGCAGCGATGGCCGCAGGCCTGGGGATGTACATCTCGCTCCAGACGCAGAAGCCCCGGGTCGGGCTGCTGCTGCCGCCGGGCGTCGGGTTCGTCGCCAGTTTCTACGGAACGCTGCTCGCTGGCAAGACGGCGGTGCCGATCAATTACCTGCTGGGCGACAAGGAGATCGCCCACATCATCCAGGACAGCGACATCGACATCGTGCTCACGGTTCCATTCTTCGTCCCGCGGCTGAAGGATTTCCCGCTGAAGGTGATCGACCTGATGCAGCTCCCCAAGGACCCGCCGAAGATCGAACCGCAGTTCCCCCATCCCATGCCGGAGGACGTGGCCGTGCTGCTTTACACGAGCGGCTCGACCGGCATGCCCAAGGGCGTGCTGCTGACGTACCAGAACCTGCAAAGCGACGTGGACGCGTCAATCGAATACGCCGACCTGCAGCACAAGCACGTGTTCCTCGGCATCATCCCGCTGTTCCACACGTTCGGGCTGACGGCCATGCTGCTGGCCCCGATCCAGCTCGGCTCGACGGTCATCTATGTCGCCCGATTCAGTCCCGTCGCGACGCTCAAGGCGCTGCGGGAGCACAAAGCGTCAATCATCTTCGGCACGCCGAGCATGATCGCGGCAATCGCACGTTTGAAGGATGCCAAGCCCGATGACTTCGCCCATATCTACGCGATCATCGCCGGCGGCGAGGCGCTGCCCGAGGCGCTCCGCGAAGGCTTCAAACAACGCTTCGGCATCCCCCTCTACGAAGGCTACGGCCTGACTGAAACGAGCCCGGTCGTTGCGATCAACGCGCCAGGGCGAAACCGCCCCGGCAGCGTGGGCGGGTTGATCCCCGGCGCCGTGGCGCGGATCGTCAACGACAACGGCAACCCCCTCCCCACCGGCCAGATCGGCGAGATCTGGCTCAAGGGCCCGATGATCATGAAGGGGTACCACAACCTGCCGAACGAGACCGCCGAGGTGCTGATGCCCGACGGCTACTTCAAGACTGGCGATCTGGGACGTGTGGACACCGAGGGGTTCCTCTACATCACCGGCCGGAAGAAGGAGATGATCATTGTCGCCGGCGAAAAGGCCTACCCGCGCGAGATCGAAGACACCCTGCTCCGCCACCCGGCGGTCCACGAGGCCGCCGTCGTCGGCAAGAAGGACCCGGGGCGCGGCGAGGCCGTCGTGGCGTTCGTCATTCCCAAGGAGGGGCAGACGGTTCAACCCGATCAGCTCCGCTCGTTCGCGCGGGATCAGGGTTTGGCCCAGTGGAAGGTGCCGAAGGAGATCTTCGTGGTGGAGGATCTGCCAAGGTCGCCGACGGGGAAGGTGCTGAAGCGGGAGTTGGCACAGAAGGTGAATGCGTCGGGAGCACCGACGACCTGAGTTCCCATTGGCGACGGGCTACTCCTGCTCGAGCAAGCTGTCGGAGGCCGGCTCACCGCGACTCCTGCTGCAGCTTTGCCGATAGTGTCCGTCGCTTTTCATCCCAATCTGCGGCGGTCATTTCGCGAGATGGAGTGTCCACGGCGGCGAGGAGATGTGCTTCCACTTCCGGCGAAATCCCGGCCTCGGCGTCCGCCAATACCAAGGCACGGATGTACTCGTCCACGCTTCGGTGTCCGGCCGCCGCCGCACGGGCAGTTGCCAGACGAATGACATCATCCGGGGGTTGAATCGTCGCGGTGGCCATCTGTGGACTCCTCAGTGGATTGGACGCAACCAGAGCGCAACCGTCAACGACCACACCACAGTGAAGCTGCCTCACCGCTCTTCGCCTTCGACGCGGACAGTCGCTTCGATACAATAACACCGTGGAACCTTCTGAATCACTGCTCGCGGAACTTGACCGCGAGGACATCGAGCAGGCACGGCGAATGAGCCCGTCGGAGAAGCTGCGCGCGGGCGGCGACCTGTTCGACAAGAGCGGCGCGGTTCAATTCATTCGTGTGGGGAGAACCTCCATACCGACTGCTGCGATGTTACGAATCTCTGGATCAGCATCCTCGACGAGTGGTTCGAGGACATCGCGTGCTTCGGGCCGCCGAATATTGAGAATCGCCGTTGCGGCGAGCTGCCGGACCTTGGGTTCTGAATTACTCAAAAGCGACTTGAGCGTTTCCAACCCAGACAACCCAAATTCTGCGATGCTGACTGCGGCCAGATGTGCAAAATGTGGACTGGACGCCTCCTCGACCAGAATTCGGGCGAGCACGGGCAGCGCTCGACGGTCATTGAGTTCAGCCATGAGCCGCGCGGCTGCCGGAAGCGTCATGATGCTCGCGCGCTCAACCTCGTCGAGGAGTCGATCGGCAATGCGATCCGGGGCAAGTTCTTTCAGCACGCGCATCGCGTGAGTGGCTACGTTGCCTCCCTCGTTTAGCACGGGGAAAATCGCCTCAACGACTTCTGGGCCGCCCAGTCTGCCAAGCGCATCAACGGCGGATTTCAGGACCAAGCGGTCTTCCTCGCTCGAGAGAACAGAAATGAGCGGTCCCACCGCCGACCGGTCCCCACGGCGCCCCAGTTCATCGATTACCCGCCGGCGCGCTTCATTCTGTGGCATAATCCGAGACATCCTGCCGGCCCGCCCGATGTTCTTGGATTTCGGGAACATCCGAACGGCCAGCTCCGGATCATTGAGCGCTGCCAGCAATTCGGTAACGCCCGGGCCATCCGACGAAAGGTGCCTTGGCTTGATTCGGCGGTCCGAGCTTCCAGGGGAGCCAACGTATTCGCTGGGCAGATTGCCGATGATGCCGACCGGTTGCTTCCATTCCGTCGCGGCAAATGAGGCGTATTGGGATTGCATCAACTCTTGGAAGGAGCGGTACCGGTGAACGCCGGGGAGCCAGTTCGCGAGGAACCATGCCTCCCACTCCCCTTCATGTGTGATGACCTGCGGATTGAGCAGGTACACCGCAGCGTCTCCGACTTCGGAAATCTGCAGGGTTTCAGCGAGATGCTCCGTGCGAAAGTCCTCGACCCACTGGTCATAGGCGAAGTACTCGTCGTCGGGCACCGGCTCGCGCTCGACGTAAGATGATGGGGCACTGAATGAGGCAACCCAGTCTGGATCCGTCACGCGGAACCAATCAGCTTGGTCAATCGGCCATACCCGGTCAATCGCATGTCCCGTCTTGTGCCATCCGTTGCTGACCAGTAGGAATGCTTTGTACGAAGGTGGCAATGCGATCCCGAGGCGGCGTTCGGCCTCCGCAATCTGAGGCTCCGTCGCCTGGGGGAACCCCAACCACCCCGCCTCCCGGACACTCTCGGGTAGGTCCTTGGCCATCGGCGAAGCCAGCATCTCCTTGTTCCACTTACGAAGGAATGCAGCCCAATCGAAAACCTCCATAGCAGTCCTCCCCGTCCGTCAGGTGCGCGGGTTGCCCGCCTTTACGCCATCGCCAGCCCCCGCATTGTACCCGTGCTCGTGGCGAAGTGATCGGCTTCGATGCCCATGCGCTGGAGCATGGAGACGAAGAGGTTGGGGAGCGGGTAGTTGCGGTCGCGGTCGAAGGCGAGGTGTTGGCCGTGGCGGAACCCGCCGCCGGCGAGGAGGACCGGGAGGTTCGTGGTCACGTGCGTGTTGGCGTTCCCGAGGTTGCTGCCGTAGAGGACCATCGTGCGGTCGAGCAGCGTGTCGTTGCCTTCCCGCTTGGCCTTCAGTGACGAGTAGAGGTGGTCGAGCAGCTTCATGTGCTCGTGGTCGATCGCCTCGAGCTGGGCGATTTTGGCCGGGGACTTGCCGTGGTGCGAGAGGTTGTGGTAGCCGTCAGTGATGCGGATGCCTTCGACCTCGATCGCGGGCGAGCTGACGCTGTCGAGCAGGAGCGTGATGAGGCGCGTCGAATCGGTCTCGAGGGCGAGAACCGCCATCTCGTACATGAGCCGGACCTTGTCCATGTACTGCTTGGAGCTGGGCGGATCAACCGGCGGCGGGACGTTGACGGTCGGCTTGGGGCGCTTCTCCCACTCGCGAGCCTCGCCCATGCGGACCTCGAGGTCGCGCACGCCGGTGAAGTATTGATCGAGCCGGTCGCGGTCCCGCGCGCCCAGGCTCTTCTCCAGGCTCTTCGCCTGCCCCGCCACCGCGTCCATGATGCTCTGGCCGCGCGTCAGGCGGTGCATCTGCCGCTCGACTTCGCCAGGGGAACCGCCGAGGAACAGTTGCTTGAAGACTTCGGAGGCTTTGTCCGTGCACGGGATCATTGCCCCGCCGGCCGTCCAGGAGAGGCTGCGCTGGCCGCGTTGGACGTTGACGCCGAGGGTCAGGGAGGAATAGCGGGTTTCGTTGCCGATCCGCTGGGCGGCGAACTGGTCGAGCGAGATCGTGTTGCGGAACCCGCCGCTGCCAGGGTGCGGGGCGGCGGTGAGGAAGCAGTTGTCCGCCGGGTGCCCGCCGTCCACGTCGGGGTGCCAGACGCCGCTGAAGACGGTGAAGTTGTTGCGGTGCGCTTCGAGCAGCTGGAGGTAGGGCGAGGGCTCATAGTCCTTCCCGCCTTGCGTGGGGAAGAACTGATCGGGGAGCAATCCCAGGTTGTTGCAGATCGCGAGCATCCGCCGGGGCGGCTGCGCGGTGCCCGCATCGGCCGCAAACGCGGGCCGCATCGCGTCCAGCAGCGGCAACGCCAGCGCCACGCCCGCGCCTTGCAGGAAGCGACGACGGGTCACGGCACGTCCGGTTGCGATCATCGGGCCGGTGCTGGTGGTCTTCATAGGATTCTGTTCCTCGCGATCGGCACAAATCCGTTCCCCGTGACACGGGTTTTCAACCCGTGCAAGCGGCATGGGGAGCTAATGTCGTATCACATAGAGAGTTCCTCGATTTGAAACCGGCTCGGCACGGGTTGGAAACCCGTGTCACGGGCGGCGGGCCTTGCCATCGCTCTCTCTGCTCGTTCTACATTCGCGGACGCGCGGGCGTTGCATTCGCCATGATCAGGTGGCACGGGCGCCTCGCCCGTGCGCCCGCCGACAGAATGCACGGGCGGGGCGCCCGTGCCACCTCAAAGCGCCGCTACTTGCACTGGAACAGGTCACTTTGAACGAGTTCCCGGATCAGGGTGCGGACGCCGTATTGCCTGGGGGCCGCGCGGTCGAGGATGGCTTCCACCTGGGGGCGGTCGCCGAAGCGGGCGGCGGCGCCGGTGCTGTAGACGATCAGTTGCTGAAGGACATTTCGGGCGATCTGGCGCCGGTCGGCAAGCAGGAGCTTTTTCAGCTCGCGGACGTCGTGGAACGAGCAGCCGTCGGGGAGCGTTGCGGAGGCGTCGACGGCCGGGCCGTTGTGGAACGTGAACCGCTGGCCGTTGTGTCCGATGCCGGGGACCGGCGTGCCGCCGTCGCCCAGCGCGCGGTAGGTGTCGCGCCAGCCGCCCATCACGTCGAAGTTCTCGAGCGCAAAGCCCGGCGGGTCGATCTTCGAGTGGCAGACGGCACAGGACGCCGCGGAGCGATGTTTGTCGAGCTGCGCGCGGATCGTCGTCGCGCCGCGGATATCGGGCTCGATCGCGGGCAGGTTGGGCGGAGGCGGGGGCGTAGGCCGGCCGAGGATCCGCTCGCGGATCCACACGCCGCGGAGCACGGGCGAGGTGGTGGTGCCGTTGGCGGTCACCTTCAGGACGCTGGCCATCGTCATCAGCCCGCCGCGGACGCTGTCCGGCGGCAGCTCGACGCGCCGCATCGCGACGCCCGAAACGCCCGGGATGCCGTAGTGCGTGGCGAGCCGTTCGTTCAGGAACGTGAAATCGGACGAGACGATATCGCTCGACGGCAGGTCGCGCCGGATCAGGTCCTCGAAGAAAAGTTGCGTCTCCTGCTCGGCCGATTCGGTCAGAAGGTCGTCCAGGTAGTAGTCGGGATAGAGGGCGGAGTCCGGCGCGGTCGCGACGATCTTCCGCAGGTCGAGCCAGTAGTCGAGGAAGGCATCGACGAAGCGTCGCGACTTGGGATCATTCAGCAGGCGATCGACCTGCTTGCGCAGCACGTCCGGCCGGTGCAGTTGCCCGGATTCGGCCAATTCGCGCAGTTCCGCGTCGGGCGCGGAGTTGATCAGGAAGAACGAGAGCCGCGAGGCGATCGCGTAATCGTCCAATCGGCCGGGCCGTTCCTGGATGCAGACGAAGTCGGGCGAACAGAGGACGCCGCTGTAGGCGGCGCTCATCGCGTCGGCGAAGCGGTCGCCGGACTTCATTGCGTCGTCTGCCACGGCGACGAACCGCTGCACCTCAGCGTCCGACACGGGCCGGCGGTACGCGGCGTGCATGAAGTTCCGCAACAGGCGCTCCGCGTCCGCGTGAGTGTCCTTTGAGACGACGTCGATCCCCTCCCCGGGATGAACCGGATCGCGCGCGGGCAGGCCGCCGAACATCAGCTTCTGGGCCGATGTCGGCCACTGGTCGTAGATCGGGCCCTGGACCTCCATCCACTGATACGCGACGCCCGGCTGGCCGTCCTTTTCGGCCAGCGGGTTGTGCCACGCTGGCGGCCGCGAGCGAAACAGGCGGGCGGCATCGGGCTGGATCGTTTCGCCGGCCAGCAGGTAGACGTCGAGCTCGTGCACCGACGGGTCGGGTGAGAAATCGAACGTGCCGAGCCAGCGGAGTTCCCGCGGCGGAGTTTCGGAATAGACCGTGATCGGCTCACTGCGTCGTCCGTGGGTGACCTTATTGCGATCCGGCACCCACCACCGCTTCTCGTCGCGCGGGCCGGCCCAGAACGTGTAGCCGCTGAAGCGGAGCTTGTAATGCCCGCTCACGGGCGCGGTGAAGAGATTGAACCGAATCTCGATGGGCTCGTAGGTGCTGGCGACGACGCCGAAGGATTCCTTCTCACGCGTGGCGGGGTCCTTGTCGCCGACCGTCAGCGGCGCGTTGCCCGACGCCACGTCGGGCTGCGCTTGATCGCCGAGCAACGGGAACGTCGCGCGCTCGGGGCTGCCGTTCATCACCGAGAACTTCATCTTGCCGTAGAACGACGGCTGCTCGCGGGCGTAATAGCGCTTGACCACCGTCGGCGGTTGCCTGGTCTGGTTCGGCGTCACCTCCCGCAGCGCGTATTCGGCTGCGTCCAGATACGACGCGATCTGGACGTGCGAGACCGAAAGGGCCATCCCGTCCTTGTTGAAGCGGTGGGATTCGCCGTCCTCGGGCAGCCGGTCTTTGATCTGCAGCCCCGGCGCATGGAGCAGATCACGGAGGGCGTTCTCGTATTCGTAGCGATTGAGCCGCCGCCAGACGGCCCGTCCTTCGGCAGCGGCCCGACCCTCGTCGGCCTGGATCATCGGCTGGGCGATGGCGTCCAGGAATGTCTTGAGCGCGACCGAGTCCGGCCGCGGCCGCTTCTTCGGAGGCATCTCGCCGTCGCGGACGCGGTCGTGGATCTTCACCCACAGGTCAAAGGTCTTCGGGGAGTTCAGGTCGAACGGTAGCGAACTCAGGTCCAAGCCGCCCTTCTTCGTGTCCGAATCGTGGCAGTCCATACACTGATCCTGAATGAACGCCCTGGCCGCGGGCGGCACCGGCATCGCGGGTGTCGGCGCGCCCCAGACGGCCGCAGCAGTGGCAAGCATCCAGATCGGGACGACGCAACCTCTCCAAATCAGCATCATGAAACCGCGTGTGACGAAAGGACTTCGACCGGACGAACTCAACCGGGACAGGAAACCCGCCCGTGAGATGAATACCGGGTAATGCGGCGGAGTGTTGTAAGACGACTGACGATGTGGCACAGCCGAGGGCGACCGCGTGACCAACCGCTGGGGCTACGTTTCGGCCGCCACCCCCGACAAGACGATGGCCGCGTTGGAGCAGGTCCTTCCCCGCAAGCACTGGCTCGAGATCAACAAGCGGATGGTCCCGTTCGGAAAGCACATCTGCACCGGCAAGTCCCCCCGATGCTCGACCTGCCCGGTCCCGCCTCCGGCGGTTGCCGCCTTGATGGCGCCCTCAAGCGCGGCGGCATTGTCGGTCCGGCCGTCGGCGACACCTCCAAAGTTGGTGATCTTGTATGTCTTGGCCGGAACGCTCGGCAGCGCGGGAGCGGCACCCCAACTGCTTCCCGCGAGCAACAGCGCGACCACCAATAACGCAAAAATATGTGTCTTCATAACGAATGGATTCTGCTGGGCCTTGAGCCTGTTGGTCAAACGAACTCCGCACGCGCCGGGGCAGAGCGCGACAGAGGCCGGCCCCTGAAAGCCACGCCCGGCGCCGCCCCGGATCCAGATACGCGCACATCCGGCGTGATGTCGCGCGGCCTCACGCCGCCCCCGGATTTTCAGAAAATTTCGGCGGCCGCGTGCGTCTAAAGGGGAGGAAAACGTCTCTCTCAGGGGACTATGTCTGCAGCAGGCGTCCTTCAACGTGGAGCAGTCATGCGAAGCGAAACGGGCGGGGGAACCGCCGCGATTTTCGACGGCGGAGCCGAGTCGATCGGGTTGTCGGATGAGATGCGGGCGGTGCTGCGAGAGCGGGCCCGGCTGGCGGTCGAGTTGCACGACGTGATCGCGCAGAACTTCCAGCACATCCTGCTGCAGCTCGACGCGGCCCGCGGCGCGCTGGGGCCGGGCGCGGGTTTGGCCGGGCGGCACGTCGCCGACGCCGAGGAGCGGCTGCAGGCGTGCTGGGATGAATTGCGCGGCTGCATCCATTCGATGACGCCCACGGCACTGGTGCGCGGGAATCTCGTCGCGGCGCTGGCGCGTCATGTGGCGATGTTGTCCGAAGCGGCCCCCGCCGCGATCGCGTTCGAAGTGTGCGGGACGCCGAGCCCGCTGTCGGGCGACGTCGAATCGCAGCTCCTGCCTATCGCCCAGGAGGCGGTAACCAACGCGCTGCGCCACTCGGGCGCGACGCGGATCGCCATCGAACTGGCGTTCGACGCCGACGCGCTGCGGCTGACCGTCACCGACAATGGCGAAGGCTTCGACGTGCGACGGGCAGCCGAGGGGTTCGGATTGTCAGGAATGCGCGAGCGCGCGGACCGGATCGGCGCCGAACTGGCGATCGAGAGCGAACGCGGACTGGGCACCGAGGTGCGCGTGAGCGTCCCCCGCGAGGCGGCAGCGGAACACGTTTCGTCGGATGAGCTGTCCAACGGAGTGAAAGCGATGCCTTGATCAGGCATTGTGGTACAGCTTGCTACGCGCTGGCGCGACGATAAACCGTCCCCGCGCGCTCGGCGAGTTCTGGGCAGACGCCGGTGAGCAGGTCGGCATCCGAGACGGGCTTGTGCAGCAGGCACTGGATCGCGCCGCTGTGAAGGCCGACGACGATCGACGCCAGGTCCGGGTATCCGGTCAGCATCACCCGGCGGATCTGCGGGCGGAAGGTGCGGACCGACTCCAGCAGTTCGACCCCGTTGCCGCTCCGCAGCACCTGCTCGGTGATCACGGCCGCGATGGCCGGGTCGGTCTCCATCAGCCCGATCATCCGGCGGGGATTCTGGACGTGAAGCACGTGGAACGCACCGCCGAACACGCGCGCGACCTGTCGGGCGGTCTGATCGTCGTTGTCCAGATAAATGATTCGTTTCGGCTGACGGTGCATCGAGAGGACCCCTTCCTGACACCCTGTTCATCGTGTGACACGCAAGATCACTTGAATCCATCGACGCCGATGATTGCTTGACGGACCAAGAATTGCGGTGCACCGAATCGCGCGCCGTGCGGAGCCGATTATCGCCCCGCCTCGCCGACAGGTTCCGGTTCGGATGCGGGAGGCTTGGGACGGGCGAGACCGGCTTCGAGCAGGCGGGTCATTTCGCTGGCAACGACCTGTTCTTCAACGATCACTTCGCTGGCCCCTCGCCGATGGGCTTCCATCCCGCTGGAAATGAAACGGCAGCGGGCAAGAATGCGGAGCGTTGGGTTCATCCGGCGGGCGACGCTCACGGCTTCGAGGACCGCGTTGTCATTGGGCACGGCCAGGACAAGCAAGGTGGAGCGGTGGACGCCGGCCCGGCGGAGCGTCTCCTCGTTGCACACGTCGCCGGCGATGATGTGAACGCCGGTGTGGGCGCAGCGTTCGACCGTCTTGGGGTTGAGTTCGATGACGCAGAACTCGACCCCGTGAGCGGCCAGGACATCGGCGACCGCGCGGCCCGGCACGCCGAACCCCGCGATGATCGCGTGGCCGCTCAGGGAGAGTTCGATCGGTTCGCGCTCGTCCGCCATGAATCTTCCTCTACCGCCCGATCAGGCGGATTGTAAACGGGGGATCCGGAACGTGCCAATGATGGGTGCGTCACAAAACCGCATCTCCTTGACGACCATGATGGTTGCTACTAAGGTGTGACCCCCTTGACGAGCGGACTGCGGCGCGCGGGCGAGCGCCCGACTTTGTGCAAAAAAGCACGAAGTGACCGCGGAGGCTCCATCCAAGGTGAGGACGCGCACAATGGCGGGTGCCGCAGGACACGATCCGGAGGACGATCGGCCGGACCGGGCGCCCGAGCAGGACCGCGACGGCGCGAACGGCGGCGGCCCGATCCGGGCCTACGGGTTGCTCGGCATCGGGTTCGAGTTCCTCGCGTCGATCTGCGTGTTCGGCGCGATCGGCTGGTGGGTGGACCGCCGGCTGAACACGTTTCCCTGGCTGACGCTCGCCGGGGGCGCGCTCGGATTTGCCGCCGGGCTGACCCTGTTGATCCGGGCGGCCCGGAGCGCGTTCAAGGACTAACTGACGATGGCCCTCGCCGTGGCTCCAACACCGAATGATCCCGCCGGCCGGTCGGATGCGGCGCGAGTGCTGGTTCGCCTGATCGCCGGCGTATTCGGCGCGATCGTGCTGGCCTGCGGCGCGACCGCCGGGCTGATTGTCGTCGCCCATCGCCCGGAATGGTGGAGCGGGTGGGTTGCGGCGACTGCTATCAGCGTGATCGCGGCCCTGCTCGCCATGGCGCCGCTGGCGCCCGCGCTGTGGGCGAGCGTTCAGTATGCGGCCTACGGGTACCTGGGCGGCGCGGTGCTGCGGATGATCGCGTCCGTGTTGGGCGGACTGGCGGCGGTGATGATCTTCCGAACGCCCCCGATGCCCACGCTGTTGATGCTGGCGCCGCCGTACCTGGCTCAGGTCGCGGCCGAAGCCTTGGTCCTTGGCCGCTTCTTCTGGCCGCGCGGGTAGATCCAGAAAATCGAGTCCGACATGATCAACGCCTTCTCGAGCATCCTCCCAATCCTGGCCGAGACCAATCCGCTCGATCACGTCCTGGACAAGCCGATCCTGCACCCGGGCGGGTTTTGGATCCTGAGCAACAACCTCGTGATGTTGCTGATTTCCGCGGGCCTGATGCTGCTGATCTTCCCGCGGATCACGAAGGCTTATCTCCGCCGCGAGTACGTCCCGACCGGGACGCGAAACTTCTTCGAAGCGATTCTCATTTACATCCGCGAGGAGATCGCCCGGCCGGTGCTCGGGGAGGAGACGGACCGGTTCCTCCCGTTCCTCTGGACGCTGTTCTTCTTCATCCTGTTCAACAACCTTCTCGGGCTGCTGCCGTGGGATGTGCTGACGGGCTGGTTCCTGCGTCCGATAGGCTTGCACCCGTTCGGCGGGACCGCGACGGCCAACATTTGGGTGACGGGCGCCCTGGCAATCGTTGCCTTCCTCGTCTGGCAGATCGCGGGCATCCGGGCCAACGGCTTGGGGCCGTACCTGAAGCACTTCCTGGGCGGCGCGCCGATCTGGCTGGCGCCGATGATGATCCCGCTGGAAATCCTGGGCTCGTTCATCAAGCCGTTCGCCCTGGCCGTGCGTCTGTTCGCCAACATGATCGCGGGCCACACGGTGCTGGCGGTGCTGCTGATGTTCACAACGATGGCGTTCGCGGCCGGCGTCGGGCTCGGCTGGGGCGTGAGCATCGCGGTGGTCCTGGCCGGCGTGGTGATGATGTGCCTGGAGGTGTTCGTCGCGCTCCTGCAGACGTACATCTTCGTGTTTCTGACCGCGATGTTCATCGGTCAGTTGGTGGTGCACGAGCACAAGCACGAGGAGGGCGAGGGGGGCCACCACGACGAGCGGCACGACCCGATCGGCGGCGGCGACCTGACCGACGGCGAGCAACTGCCGATCGCACCGCGGCAGGCCGGGATCCATATGGCGGGGTAAGCGTGTAATGGGCGGCGGGCACGTGCGAGGGTGCCGCGCCGCGTACGGGAGGCGACCGCGCGTCCCGGAACTGTAACAGCAGGTGCGGCGGGAGAGTCCCGCCGCCACGACGGCCGCCTCGCGGGCCGGGAAGCGCCCGATTCTGACACACGGGCATGAGGAGCATTGGTCATGATGAGAATGTTCGTCGCCGCGATCGCGGCCATGGTATTGCTGACGGTGGCGGTCCCGGCCCGGGCCGCCGACGCCCCCGCCACCGGGGAATCCAGCTTCGTCAGTGCCCAGCATGCCGGGCCGAACTACGGCCTGGCCCTGATCGGCGCCGGCATCGGTGCGGGCCTGGCCGGCGTGGGCGGTGGCATCGGCATCGGCGCGATCGGCGGGCGGGCGTGCGAGGCAATCGCGCGCCAACCGGAGGCCGGCGGCCGCATCTTCACCAGCATGATCATCACCGCCGCCCTGATCGAAGGGTTCACGTTCTTCGCGATGATCGTCTGTCTGTTGGGATGGGTGACGGCGGGCAAGTTCGCACCGACGACGCCCTAACGCCCCCGCCGCGTCGGGCCGCACGTCCGGTTCGGAGATGAGCTCGCGGCGGACGCGCCGCGCCCCTCCCGCGGGCGCGGGCGCGTCCGGCGGGAACGTGACGGTGTTGACCTTTCACCGCCCTTTCGGCGAAGGCGGAGTTTGCCATGAAACGTTGGATGCTTGCACTGTTGATCGCGGTTGCCGCGGCCTGGCTGTCGCCCGTGGCGGCCGTCGCCGCCGAAGCCGCCGGCGAAGGCGGGCCCACCAGCCCGCTCTACTCCCCCAGCGAGGGGCTCATTACCGGGGTTGCGACGATCGTCATCTTCGCATTGCTGGTCGCGGTGCTCGGCAAGTACGCGTGGGGGCCAATTCTCGCCGGGCTCAAGGCCCGCGAGGAGAAGATCCGCAAGGAGATCGCCGACGCCGAGGATACCCGCGCCAAGGCGGAGGCGGCCCTGCGGCGGTACAACGAGCAGTTGGCCACGGCCGAACAGAAGGCCCGCGACATGCTCGCGAAGGCGACCCAGGACGCCGAGAACCTGGCCAAGCAGATCCGCGCCCGCGGCCAGCAGGAGGCGGAGGAGAGCAAGGAGCGGGCGCTGAAGGACATCGACGCCGCCCGAGAACAGGCGCTGTCCGAGATCTACCAGCAGACCGCCGACCTGGCGACCCGCGTGGCCGAGAAGATCATCCGCCGCAACCTCAACGCCGACGACCAGCGCGACCTGGTCAACCAAAGCTTGAACGAGTTGCAGACGGTGGGAGCACGATAGGAGAAGGTTGCCAGTTGCCAGTTGTTAGTTGCCAGTGGGAATC
>DASXMX010000420.1:0-4731 GCA_036495445.1 Tepidisphaeraceae bacterium | reverse complement strand
CTGCCCAGCGACTCCCTCATCGCGGCCATCGCCTTCTCCTTATCCGCGCCGCCGTTCCCGTTCTCGACGCTCTTGAGCATCGGCTCGAGGAACTCGTCGAACAGCTTGGTCGTCACCTCGGGCGTGAGCTTCGCGCCAAAGTAGGCGAAGTACTTCGCATCGGGCAGCCCGGCCAGCAGCGGCTGATCCGTGTTCTGCACCTGCGCCACGAGCTTGCCCAGGTCGCTCTGCGGCTCGAAATCTGCCAGGCTCGCCAGGCCGATGCCGGCGTCGGTCATGTTGAAGCTCAGCGTGGCCGAGCGGCCGTCCTTCACGATCTGCTCGGCGGCGGCGAAGTAGTTGTCAAACAGCTTCCGCATCTGCGGCGTCATCTGCGCGCCGAACGGGTTGTTCTGCGCCGCGTTCGGGTTGTCGAACTGCTTGTTCATCTCCTCGTGCGCGGCCTTGAGCCCCTTCTGCATCTTGGGCCGCAGCGCCTGGATGTCGATGAAGAAGATGGCGTCCTTGCTCTGCGCCTCCTTTGCGGCGGGGCCTTCGAGCTTCAGGCCCGACTTGCCGGCGTGGAGCAGCGCCTTGTCCATGCCGGCCATCGCGTACTTGCCGCGCTGGACGACGAAGAGCTTCTCGCCGTTCTTGGGGACGGTCACTTGCGAGACGCCGTCGCCGGCGTCCTTCACGTCCTTGAAGTTGGTGAGGAACGCCTTGTAATCGTCGGTCGGCACGAGGACGACCGCCGGCGGCTCGTCCGCGTCGCCGCCCGGGGCGTTCTCCGCCGCCGCGTTCTTTTGGGGCTTGTCGAAGAACGCGATCGCCAGGTCGCCGTTCTTGTTGATGCCCTGCTTCAGGTCGAACTCGTCCTGAAGGTAGCCGAGCGGATCGGCGAAGCCCGGCTGGAATTGGTCGACTCCCAGCGACTTGGCGAACTTCGCCACCTTTGTACTGAGCCCCTGCAAGTCCTTGACCTCGAACACGCCCACCGCGTCGGATGGCACCTGTTCGAGGACCTGGGCCTGCGCCCAGCCGCACAGCCCGACGGCAAACACCGCCCCGGCGGCAACGACCCGATGCAATCGTTTCATCTGTTTCTCCTTCATGTTCCCGGGATTCGCCGGGCATGCCCGGCAAGACGTGGCTGATCCTATCTGCCCCGCAACCGCTTTCCAATTGTGAATTCGATCCGAACTTTCTAATCGGGCGGCCTGAACCGACTGCGACAACGCACGCTTACCCCAGTTTGCCGCTTGCGGCTTCGCGAACGAACAGACGCGCCCAATTCACAAACTTCCAGAGAGATGCCCTGAAGATCAATCCCGCATACAATGCGCCCGTGCGTCTGCCCGTCATCCAACTGCCTGCGTCGGCGACGCGGTCCGGATTCGACACCGGCCCGCAATCGATCGGCGCGGTCCGCGTGCTGCGGATCAGCATCACCGACCGGTGCAACTTCCGCTGCGTCTACTGCATGCCCGAGGAGGGCGTCCGCTGGCTGCCGCGGGAGGACATCCTCAGCTTCGAGGAGATCGCCGACGTTGTCCGGGCCGCGATCGAACTCCACGGCATCCGCCGGTTCAAACTGACGGGCGGCGAGCCGACCGTCCGGTCGGGGCTGGTCGATCTCGTCGCCATGCTGCGACGATTCCCCGGCGTCGACGACCTCTCCCTCACCACCAACGGCATGCGACTGCCCGAGCTCGCCCGCCCGCTGCGCGAATCCGGGCTCGACCGGGTGACGGTCAGCGTCGACTCGCTCCGCCCTGATCGCTTCCGCCGGATCACCCGCACAGGCGATCTGCCGACGGTTCTCCGCGGCTTGGTCATCGCCGAGGCGGCGGGGCTGGGGCTCAAGATCAACTGCGTCACCATGCGCGGGACCAACGACGACGAGTTCGTCGACTTCGCCCGGCTCTCGTCTGTGCGAAAGCTCACGGTAAGGTTTATTGAGTACATGCCGCTGGGGGATGCGGCTCTCATGGAAAGTCCCACCACGATGGGTGCGGTCGGTCGGCACGGGTTAAAAACCCGTGCCACGGTGGACGAATCCGAAATCGGCCCCGCGGGCGGGTGCGGGGCGCAGGACCGCGGCGCCGACGCGCTGATCCCCGAGGCCGAAGTGCGCGAGCGGATCGAACGGGAATTGGGGCCGCTGGTCGAAGTGGAGCGGGCCAGCGAGCCCGGCGTCGGACCGGCCAACGTCTATCGCCTGGCGCACGCCAACCCCGTCGGCCGGATCGGGTTCATCAGCGCGATGTCCGCCCCCTTCTGCGCCACCTGCAACCGACTGCGGCTGACCGCCAACGGCGTCCTCCGCTCGTGCCTCTTCGAAGGGGGCGAGGTCAACATCCGGCCCGTTCTCCGGTCCACTCCCGATCCCGAATCGCGCCGCGCCGCTGTCGCCCAGGCGATGGTCGACTGCGTCGGCCTCAAGCCCGACGTCCACAGCCACCACGGCAACGAACAAATGAGCCGCATCGGCGGCTGATCGCTTCTCTGAAACACGAATCTCCCACGCACCGGGTGGCGGGGAGCATGCTCGTGCTGGCGATGTTCGACCAATTCCTCGCCGGGTTCGCGTGGAGGAAGCTCGACGGACGCTGAGCCGACGTGGCACACGGCATTCGGGGAAAGAAGGCGCCGCCAAGACGCCAAGATGCCAAGGACGCCAAGGGGGGAAAGACGACGCGGGGACGCGGGGAAAGAAAAGCAATGCCCTCTCCGCGTCCCCGCGTCCCCGTGCCCTTTTTTCTTCTTGGCGTCCTTGGCGTCTTGGCGGCGCTTTGTCTTCCATATCGCGTGCGCCCTTGACTACACCGGCCCCAGCGCATGGGCCACGACGTAATCAGCGACGTTCCGACCGACCGCCTGTCCCTC
The DNA here is from genome assembly GCA_036495445.1 of Tepidisphaeraceae bacterium. Taxonomy (GTDB): domain Bacteria; phylum Planctomycetota; class Phycisphaerae; order Tepidisphaerales; family Tepidisphaeraceae; genus DASXMX01. The sequence goes on along the minus strand of DASXMX010000420.1, from coordinate 1,863 downwards.
GGTGTTGTCGAAACTGAAGTGGATGCCCAGCCAGACCCGGCTCGCGCCGTTTTCCTGGGCGGCCTGGCTGAAGCTGTCGAACGAGCGGGTGACGCCGGGGAGTTCATCGCTCTTGAGCGTGAAGCGGACCGAGTCGGTGCCGTAGAAGTCGGCGAGGATCTGGAACGTCGCGGCGCCGAACATGGCGTGGCCGGAGACGTAGGTCGGGAACGGCGGCGTGAAGTCGGGCACGACGCCGTCGCCCGGCGCGCCCAGCGGCACCCAGTTCGGGTCGGCGGTGGTCAACGGGTTGCCGTCCTCGTCGGCCCGGCGGATCGCACTGATCGGCCGCCACAGATTGTACAGATACTTCGTCTGCCATGCGGTGAACCCCGCGTCGGCGTCGGCGAGCCCCTCCAGCGCGAACAATCGAGCGTTCTGCTCCAGCGTGTTGCCCATCTGCCGGGCGACCGTGATCACCGCTTCGTCATACATCACCAGCGGGCTGCCCGTGCCGGCGCGGTCGTAGGCCCAGAAATGGCCGGCTTGCGTCTGGTCGGCAGTGCGTGTCGAGCTGTCGAGCGCGCCGACTGATTCGACCTCGTTCACCGCATCCGCGTACGCCTGGCTGTTCAGCGCCGGCGGCGCCGGGGGAAGGAACTGCTTGGTACTGCTGACTACGAACGGCTTGACCATCCCCTCGCCCGGCCCCCACGCCTGCTGCGTGGGATTGAGCGGGTCCGGCTCCCACTGGCCCGGCGCGGTGCCGGGCTGGTACTGCACGTTGCTGTTGGACCCGTCGTGCGCCCTCGATCGCAACACGCGGTCGGCGACGAACTCACCCCACAGCACGCCCTTCACAACGGCCTTGGAATTGCCGAGCGGCATTAGCGACATGACCAGGTCCATCGCGAGCGTGCCGCGCTGCTTGGGGAACATGCCCCAGAGCGTACGGAACGCCGCCATCGCCGTGGCGGCATCGGGCGATGCGCCCGTTGGCGCGTTTCGGTGAACCAGGAACTGTTCATACCCGCCGTCGATCCCGTTCACCGCGTCATAGACCGCCACGTCCATGACCGCCATGTCGCGGGCCGCGACCGTCGGCCCGATCCCGGGCCGCACTGAGCGGCACATGGCCTGCATGGTCTGGTTCCACTGAATGACCATGTCGGCGGAGAGGAGCGTCCGCCCCTCCAGCGCCTCGACGGCCACGGGCCTGATTGCCCGCCTCGTTTCGCGCACCATTGCCCAATCCTTTCGCCCCCGAAACCGGGTTGCTGCGACAGATGACAGATTAGCAAGCGATTGCTTGACCGACTAACGCTTGTTTTGGGGACGACGGATCCTCTGTGGCGTGCGTGACAAATCAGATGTCACCCGGAACAATCCGATTAAGACCGACCCGGATGGGGGATTGGGAATTACCGAGCAAACTGGCAGTGATCGAGCGTGACCACCAGTTCCATGCCGGTGAAGCGCGGGAAGTGGAGTTCGCCGGTGACGGTGAAAGGCATGCCTACCCGGAGGCTCGACAGCGGGCCGCGGGCGTCGGCGTCGAAGTGGACGATTATGTGGAACGAGATCTTCCCCACCAGGACGCTGCGCGTGAGGACCCGGCCGGAGGCGGGGTAGATCTCCTGCACGACAGCCTGGAACGTCCCCTTCCTGCCCGAGATGGCCTTGTTCAATTCCTGGTTGACGGCGGCCTGCCTGTCGTTGGTCCACTCGCTCACCGTCTTTGGGTACATGTCCTCCGGGACGGCGTGGATGATGTCGAGCGGGCCGCGGATTTCGCCGGAGCCCGCCGGGGGCGACGTGTCGTCGTGCGAGGCAGGCATGGCCGGCTTAGCGGTGCCGGGCGGCCGCGCGGTCGCCACAGCGGCC
>DASXMX010000419.1:0-23884 GCA_036495445.1 Tepidisphaeraceae bacterium | reverse complement strand
ACAGGGGTCTGCCCCTACATCCAAGGGCAGGCACGGGGGCCTGCCCCTACAACAGAGGGCGGACACGGGGGTCCGCCCCTACGCAAGCCCATCTCGTCAGAATTTGAACAATAATCCCACATACGCCTGCGTGGCGTTGATGCTCGGGTTGCGCAGGGGGCCTTCGAGGTGGGCGTTGGAGATGTGGAAGTAGCGGACGCCGCCGATCAGGTGGAGGTTGTCGTAGAGCTGGAACGTGGCGCCGACGCCGAGCGCGAGGTTGTAGTTGTAGTAGGTGCCGGAGGCGGGGACGCGCTCGTCGGCGTAGGAGATGCCGGCCAGCGCGTCGCCGAAGAACGAGAAGCGGCCGGAGTGAAACAGGTGGCCGCGGAGGACCAGGTCCCCGGCGTAGATCTGGGCGTCGGGGCCGGGCTGGCTGTCGTAGTAGCCGCTGAACTCGGCGGTGATCGAGACGTTGTCGAAGACGTAATACCCGATGCCGACCGAGCCCGAGCCCATCTTGGCCTCTTCGCCGGTGAAGCTCTTGACGTACGTCCCGTACCCCGTCGCGGCCCACGTGCCGCGGGGGAAAAAGCCGGGATCCTCTGCACGGGCCCAAGCAGCGGTCAACGCGATCAAGCCCAGCGCGGCGAATACACTCCTTTGAAACATCGTCTCTCAATTCCTTTCCTGCGACGATCGTCACATTGCTTTGCGGCATTACTTGAAAATGCAATCACAGAGAGCACGGAGAACACAGAGGACACAGAGAGAAAAACAAAGATAGGGTCAGCCACAGATGCGCACCGATGGACACAGATGGGAATTTCAAATTTGAGATTTCAAATCTGCACTTCATCTGTGTGCATCTGTGCCCCATCTGTGGCTAATTCTCTTCTCTCCTTTTCTTACCTCCGTGTCCTCCGTGTCTCTTTGGTTAAACCTCATTTCCTCCGCCCCGTGTATTCCGAGAAGACCCCAAGCTCGGCGTGGCGTTGGGCGGCGTCGAAGCCGGCGTCGCGCATCGCGTCGAGGACGCGGGCGGGGGGGATGCAGGCGTCGATGGTCTCCCAGTAGTACTGCCAGAGCCGGTGGCTGTCGGCGTTGCGGGCCGCCAGGCGGGTCAGGCACGGAACCAGGCCCCGGAGGTAGCCGCGGAGCATGGCCCGCCCGATCTTGCCCTGCGGCGCGGTGATCTCCAGCAGGCAGACGGTGCCGCCGGGGCGGAGCACCCGGCGAAACTCGCGCAACGCGGCCGACACGTCCGACAGGTGCCGCAGGGCGTACCCCATGCTCAGGAAATCGAAGCTGGCGTCGGCGAACGGGAGGCGTTCGCCGGTGCCGCGGAGGACCGGGATCGACAGGTGGCCGAGCAGCTCGGCGAGCATGCCGCCGCTGGGGTCGAGGCCGATCACTCGCCCCGAGTTGCCGACGATCGTGACGGCCTCGCGCGCGACCATCCCCGTGCCCGCGGCGACGTCCAGCACGTTCATGCCCGCGTTGAGCCCGGCCCGAAGCAGGGCTTGCCGCCGGTACCATCGGCCGGTGCCCAGCGCCATCACCCGCTCGACCCGCTCGTAGTCGCAGGCGGTCCGGTCGAAGATGTCCTTCAGGAACCCGCTCTTGTTCTGCCCCCGCGCGTAATATCCGGGCAGCGGGCGGTGCGGGGGCAGGGCTGGACTGCGAGGCGGCGAGGTCGCGCGAAAGTCGGCGGTCATCGTGGGGAAGTGTAGCGAGCGGACGCGAAACGCGACACGTTTCGGTTTTCCGGAGTCAGCGATCGGAGAAGTCCCATCAGAGCCGGGGCGTGCCGCCCCGGTCGGACCGAAGGTCCGAGGCATTTCAACGAGCGACGCAAATTGCAGAAGGAACGTCAGCCCTGGACCTTCGGTCCAGCCCGGACCGACACGGTCCGGCTCTGAGGGGTTCCTCTGGTCGGGCACTGCACTTGAGAGTGCGCGTCGCGCGGCAAACCCCCTCCCCGGCCCGCTCGCGGGCAGTCGCCAATTCCGCTCGCTTCCCCAGGAGTACCGGAGGAGGGGGCAGGCGGGTGGCGTTGCTCGAGAGATTCAGGCCCGCATGGATTCGGGTTCGATCCCCCGGCTGCGGCACCAGGTTTCGTAGGCGAAGGGGGAGATCTCGCTGGGCTTGATCTCGCTGCGGCCGCCCCAGAAGACGTTGGTGTAGGCGACGGGGATGCCGACCTGTTCGAGGTGCTCGTCGATCGCCCGCTTGTGGGCGAGGACCAGGTCCTTGTCGGTGCCGTGGGCGACGCCCATGATGTTGACGTTGGCGAACTCCTCGCCGCCCTCACGCCAGTAGGCGTGGGTCATCACGTGGAATCGGCCGACCTGCCGGCCGGTCTCGATCTCGCGGCCCTCGGGCACGGCCCAGTGGAAGAGCGCGTTGTACTTGGTTACCTGCTCGCCGGTCTTCAGCGTCTTGACGTGCTCGAGGAACGTGGAGAACCGGCCGATCACGCCGCGTTGGTTCAGGTCGCGGGCGACGCGGTGGAACGTCTCGACGTCCACGCCCGCCTCGCGGGCCCGCGGCTTCCAGAGGTCGACCTGGATCTCCTGCGGCTCGAACTCGCGCTTCAGCGCCACCAGCACCCGCCATTCCAGTTCGTTCAGCTCGACGATATGCGTGTCGATCACCTCGGCGAGCGCCTCGGACTTGCTCCCCGGCTCCAGCCCCCGGCGGCGGACGTGGCCGACGCCCAGGGCGAACAGCCGCTTGGCCGGCATCAGGCGGTAGTGCACCGCGCCGGTCTCCTGCGCCAGCACGTCACAGTGCTTCGCGATCGAATACCCCTGCGGCACCTTCACCGTCGTCCAGAGGCGATATTTCGATCCCGCGGTCGCACCGTCGGTCGAGCGGATGACGACGTGGCCCGAGAACGGGTCCTTCTGAAACAGGTACTCGAAGGCGCTGGTCAACTTCTCCGGCGGAACCTGCCAGGCGACCAACGCGCCGTGCGCAAGGTTCGTCGCCAGCAGCGTCTGCCGCACCCGGCGGATCGTGCCGGCGCCGAGCATGGCCGAGATGCGCTCGATCACGATCGGCAGGTCGACGCCCGACTGCCGCGCGATTTCGCCGAGCGGGTCGCTCTGAAAGCCCTGGATCTTGTCCTCGGAAACCGAGAGGATGCGGGCGTTGATCGTGTCAGCGGTGCTGACGGGGAGTGTCGCGGTGTCCATCGGGGCATTGTAGGGAATGTCCGAAAGACTAACCACAGAGACACAGAGGGCACAGAGTCAAAGGGAAGAGATCAATCCGGCCGTGCCACCCTGAAATAAGGGCACTCATCTATTATACGGTTCGGATGCGGTCTGCGCCCGTGCTTGGGAGGGCGAGGCTCCTGCCGAGCCGCGACTGCGCGGGTTGCCTGGGAGGGCGAGGCTCCCGCCGAGCAGCGACTTACGAGCGACGCAGCGGGCACCGAATCGCTCGAATCCGCATTACACGGATCCCAGTTGATTGTTGCGCCGGGAACGGCGAGCAAGCTCGCCGGCTACACGGGGAGTTGGGGCGCGAGAATCAACTGCGATCCGCATTACACCGTTCCCGCCGGCGGGACCGTCGGCGTCGTCGGCACCTGGATCTCGGCTTCGCCCAGGGCGAAGCGCAGGCCGCGGGTGCTGCGGACCTGGACGGAGCCGAGGATGATCAGGGCGGCGATCGGCCAGATCACGAACCGTGCCCAGCCGAGGTAGGCGGCCCGATTGAATTCCTTTGTGAAATGGGCGCGGTGCTCGAGTTCGGGCCAGGTATAGAGGACGCCCGGCAGGCCGTAGTGCGGGCCGACTTCGAGGTGTTCGACTGTCTCGGGAGCTGTCTGTACCGTGTCCGCAATGGGGTAATTCCACAGCGACTGCCAGGGGAACAACAGGGCGGCGAGCACCACGCACCAGACGAACGCGCTGGTGACATGGGCGACGCCGACGAGGCGGCCCACCAGCATGATCCCCACGATCAGCAGCAGGACGACGGCCAGCGAGACGACGCAGATCATGCTGACGAAGCCGACGAAATTGGTCAGCCATGCGAGTCCGACCGTCACGTTATGCGTCGACGTAGCCGCCGGCTGGGTGGTGGACCCGGCGGTGATGGTCACCGTGCCGGCCCCGTAATACCGGAGGAAGAAGAAGACGCCGATCTGGATGACCAGGCCGAGGAACAGCAGCAGGAAAAACAGGTTCTTCCACCGGCGTGCGACGAGCATCGCATCCGCGTAATCCGCCGCCACGGCTACGGTTGTTCGAGTCATGGGTTAAGGGCTCCTGACGTTGTGCCGCCTCCCTTCGTATCGCAAACCCACCCCGCCGGCAAATCGGACGGCCGTTCACGCACCGCCGGGCAATCGCCCATGTGGCACTTTGTGCCACAATGTGGCGCGCCCGAGGCCTGCATCTTGCCCATCTCGCCGCGGCCCGCAACCGCGTCACTCACTGGCTATCGCTGCCGCCCAGCACGGAAGGGAGATCACGGGCACCATGAAGGACGCGCACGATCTCGACCATGTCCGCGTCGATTCGGTAAAACACGAGATGGTTCGGAAAACCCGCCACCGCGCGTTTGCGGATTTCCTTTAAACGGGAATGCGTCAATCCGTAAAGCGGCCAGCGATGGGGAGCTTCGAGGATCATCTTATAAGTCGCGTTCACGGCGTCGTAAAACCGCAGCGCCTGCTCGACGCTGTCGCGCGCGATGTATGCGGCGATCTCGTCCACGTCGGTGTCGGCCGCGGGCCGTACGCGGAGGCCGAACGTCATGGGCGATTCGCCTTATTCATCCGATCGAGCAAAGCTTGCTTCTTGGCCGCGAAGTGAGCGTCGAGATTTGTGATCGGGATCGGCGGCCCGCTGTCGAGCCCTTCGAGCAGCCCCTGTTCCAGCCGCTCCTGCTCGGCACGCCCCTGGTCCAGGCGAATCAGTGACTGGATGTACTCGGCGGGGGAGACATGCCGCGTTTCCTTCGCCCGCCGGTCGACGAAGTCGCGCAGGTCATCGGGAACCGAAATCGTGAGCACAGCCATGTCCTCAGTATAGCAAGGTGGGCGGTGCCCGGCGCGGTTCCGCCGAACGCGCCTCCGGCAACGGCAGGCGCCGCTTCCAACTCGGCCGCGACTGGGACGGCCATTCCTCACTGCGATCCGCCGGAATCGAGCCCATCGAAACCATGACTGTCACGTGCTCATCCCCTCCTGCGAATGTCCCGCCTCCCTTCGTATCCCAAACCCACCCCGCCGGCAAATCGGACGGCCGTTCACGCGTCGCCGGGCAATCGCCCATGTGGCACGTTGTGGCACAATGTGGCACGCCGGCAGGCGTTGCCCATCTCGCCGCGACCCGTAGGCCGCGGTGTCAAGATATCAAATACTTGCTAAATCGTGACTGTCCCGTTCTCCGGCCTGCTTGCCTCCGGCCAACCCCTCCCTGATGCTCGCCCGCCGGCGTCTATCCACCGCAGGAGAGCGTCCAGCTCCTCTTTTTCTCGCCGCCTCTCAGCCTCCGATCGCGAGAGATCAGGAAGATGCCGGGGAAGTGTCGCGACAAGATTGGACCAGCCCTGCAAATAGTGCCTGCGGGCGACCGTCGTACTGCATCCAAGCTTTGTTGCGATTTGGGAAAACGAGAGTTCACGCACTAGCCGAAGCCTTAATGCCTGTCTCTGTCGCCTGGTGCATAATCGCAAATAGCGATCCGGAATCGACACCGGCCGTTGGGATCGCATGTCCACGCGATCGGCGGCGCGTTGAACGTACAGCGATTCAAGACGGAACCATCTCCGCGATCCCATCGGTGCTAGGTAACCGAAAGTCGCCAACGTCGTCAATCCGTCGGCAGTTGGACGCGGCGCGGCAGGCGGATGGTGGGCGAGTTATCGACCGCAAGGCCTCTGACCCCTTTTTCGGTCAGCGCTGGACCGTCCGCAGTTGCGGTTCCCGGCCATCGATCCGCTCGCGGATCGCCCGCGGGTCGTAGGCCGGTTCGCACGGGAAACGTTCCAGCCGGAGGCCAGCTTGGCGAAGCAGGTCGCCCAGCTCGCGGTCCCGAGCCGCCCGATCCGGCCGCGCGTGGGATGCGTCATCGAGTTCGATTGCAAGCAGTGGCCGATATTGCAGCCGGTCGCAGAGAACGAAGTCGACGTGCATCTGCGCCACACGCCGGAGGCGGTCGGCCCGGTCCGGCAGATCCGAGGGCAGGTCTTGCAGCAGATCGCAGAGCCTGACTTTGGCGAAGATTAGGCACCGGCCGCCCACAGCTTCTTCCAATGCAGGGTAGAACGCCGCCTCGCCCGGCGTCAGCAGCGAAGCGCTCGCGATCCATCGCGCGCCAATGGCCGCACCCGCGCCCGTGGGACCGGCGTTCACCCGCGGCCGGCGACGGCCCTTCACGATCCGCAGCGCGCTTCCGATGCCCGCCGCGACCAGGAAAAGCACCGCGCAAAACCCGGCCAGCGCCCCGAAGAGCGGGTAGTAGCTGCCCATCCGCCACAGGACCGCCGCGATGACGAACAGGACGATCGCCAATACGACGCCGATCCACGGGTACGCCGCGGCGCCGTGAATCAATTCCTCTATCAGCTCTTCGAACTCACTCGGCTCCGAATCCGCACGCCGCCGTTGCCCCATGATCTCCTCCCGGACCGAATACTCGTTCCCGACCGGGTTTTCTGTTCATTACACGGTCCCACGGAGGCCCGACGTGAGTTTTGCGAGTAATTCTACGAGTTCCAGCACCTCAACGTCGCGCACAACGAGCCTCTGCCCTACGGAGTAGCTCATGTCACCGGACTTGTCGATATACGCTTGATCGACGATTCCTTGACGGTGCGAGAGCACGTGTCGTCGCTGGAACAGGATCTTCATCCGCTGCAACTCCGTAGCGGAAAGAAACGTGTCGTAGCCCGCCCCCGACGCATTTCGCCAAAGCTGGCTCGCATCATCAACTCTCTGGAAGATGCTCCCCTTTTTTGCGAACTGCGTCGCGTTCGGGAGTTTGTCAAATAGTGCCTCGTTGACCCGCTCAAACGCGCCGACCAAGCGGGCGAACTGGTCCTCGAGGATCTGTCGCACAGCATCTCGTGCCGTGTCGGCGTTTACATTCTGCTCCAGCGTGCCCCGCAGATGCTCCAAAACACCGATCGTTCTACGCACGGTTTCCAGCGTATTGTCGAAAGAGGATGCGGCCGAGTTATGGCCGCAGGCCGGGCAGAAAAACGAAGCGCCCAGCGATGCGTAGCGGCAACCGCACTCCTCGCATGTAAAGTTCTGGCGAAGCATTTCGGACGCGCTGGCCGGCACTACCGAGGGGATATGCCCAGGCCGGTAGCTCAAGCTCATGGAGATGCTGAAAGGGCCGCCGCCAATCCGCGCCTGCCGTGACTGAGCGACTCCCCTCTGCAGAGCCCCTTGAACCAACCGGCTCATCTCAGCGAGGGCTGCCGTGCGAATATGCTCTTCCTGTGCCTCGGTGTGCCACTGGTCAGATGTCGCCTCATGTCGACAGAAAGGACAGAATGCGCGGGCGTCGGAGACTTTGTCGCGCCAATCGTCGAAATGGACCTTGAACGCGCCCCAGCATTCCGTGCTCGGGCACTGGCGGTCATAAAACCCGCCGTCGTCAACGGGCACGGAAATGCTCACCCGTCGCGGTCGGCTTAGCTTCTCAATCTCACGGATGATTTCCTCGAACATCGAACCTCCCGATGGCTCCGGAACCAAAAACCGGGACGACTCCGGTTCGGTCAGCCGTCAGGGTGCCGCCCATCCGCCCGATCCATGCCGGTTCTCCGGTCCGGAAGTGAACCTGTCCCGGTCCTTCGTCCTCGCGAACGCCCCACGCCCGGAGGCGGGCAAGTAGGTGCTTATCTGATTTTCCCGTTTCTGCTTCGGATCCCTGGCGCTCATCGGACGCCAAAACGTGTCGGTATTTCAGTGTAATCGGCGGATCGGAAAAAGCGACCCATCAGCGAGGTCAGCTCTGGTTGCGCGCGCTGGATCCGCGTGAGATATTCGGCGGTGCGCTTGTCGACTTGAACCGCATCCGAGTAGAAAACGAGCGGGGCGATGTCCGCATCGCCGAGGTCGCTCCCGCTCGCTCGATCCGAGCTTTGTTGGACGCGTACCAACCGCCGCTGTAGAGCGTATGACGGCAGCGCGTCGATAGGGACATCGCGGACCGATAGCTCGACTCGGGGCCGGATCTTGCTGCCAATCTGTTTTAGCCGGGCCGCGAAGACACCGAGCTCGCCTACGTCACCCACCGTTGTTTTCGGTCCGACAAGCTCTCGGGGCACGCCTCGAAACTTGAGCATCGACTCAAGTGGATCTCCGCCGAGCGCGTGGATCTCGGCCATGTCTCGAAGGGTCCCAAGCGTTAAATCCTTCGCAATTTGCTCGGTCGAACGGAGTCGCTTGTCCCCCCTTCGCTCCAGTTGGCGATTCAAATCGGCGGCCATTCGTCCGGCGTAGCCGAGATGCTCCGCTTTCGGCCGCCTCGGCAGGGCGTTCGCTTCAGCGATCTTCAGATCGTTAACCCCGCCCGGGTTCGTTCTCGCCACGGAAGCGACGTACCTCTCGCGCTCGCGAATGCGCAATGCCTCGTCGCGAACGGCCAGCCAGAGGGGCAGATCATCCACGAACATGTCGGCCCCGGCGCCAGTCTCCCAAAGATCCGGGCGGACCCTTTCGATGATATCGCGCCAACCAGCAGCCGAATCGTGAACCCTCGCGTGAAGCTCCCGTGCAAGCAGATCCGCAATAGTTCCCGGAAACCAGGCCCGATCATATGGCCGCAGCCAAGCGATCAGACTAATGCCACGCAGGAATCGAAGGCGATCTTTGACGACCTCGACGTCGTCATATCTGAGCAATTCACAAACGTGGGTTATCGTAAACGCGATAAATACTGCCCGATCGTGCATTTGCGCCAGGAACGTTCGTGCCTTCTCCCGCGCCTGGCCGTCTCGGTTCCAGTAATCTCGCGAGACATTTGCGAGTGTCGACGAGTCGAGCACGACAAGCTTTGGAATTATCAATGCCATGACCTGCCGCTCCGCCAACCACTCGCCGACCTCGACGGTCCCGAGGTGGAAATCATAGGTAGCCCTGCATCGGGATAGCGAGCGCGCATCAGCCCTATGCCCCGAGCGCGAGCTTCATGAAGGGGATAGAGGAGCGCAACGCGAGAACGAAAATCGCTTCCCCCGCCTCCTGGCGCTGGGACGGCGCATAGAACGTCCCGACGAGCGCATTCGCGAGCCTGCCATGCGGCGTATCGGCGAGCTTGCCTGGAAGCGCGGACATACTCGAACCCTCAAACACGCTGAAATCGGATGCGTTCTGCGCTTCGACCCTGGCTCGCATGCGTTCGGCGACCTCCGGGGCCAACGTCGCCCACGCTGAGCTGAGCTCGGCTATCTCGGCCTGGAGTTCCCTGGCGCGCTGTTCGCGCTCAAGGCGGGTGTGCGAAATGACGAGTGCCAGCGCATCGCGGCAAAGCAGTCCGTGGGGCTTTTTGGCCAGAAGCTCACGCGCGATCGCCGTGTAATAATGGCGCGTATAGAAGCTCATAACGGCCCAATCACCCTTGTCGCTGCCATGGACCTGTGCGGTCGGATGCCGATCGCAAATCTGCCGCGCAAGCACGAGCCCCATGCGTTCTGCGATATGGAGAACCCAACCGGCGAGCCTCTCCGGCGTAGATGTGTCGACATCTCCCGTGATACCGAGAAACTTCAATACAGCCTCGCCGCCCTCAGACATTGATCCCTCCCGGGTCTGCGTTCCGCGCTTGCAAGGGCGCGTCCCTCGACGGGTCCGGAGCGTACTTTTCTGCTTCGGCACAAACGGAACGCCACTTTACGAACAGGCGGCGCGCTCGTAGGGGCAGTGCGTTCGCGTCACGGCGGAATCGGGATCTTGCGTTCCGTTGTCGTTCTCCAACTTCACCGTATCCTGCCTCACCCCATCTACCTCTCGCGATTGAGCCGTAGAAGGTTCGCCAGCACCGCCTGATCCACCCGCTGCCGCTCGGCGGCGAGGGGGTGACCCGCGGGGAGGGGTTGGCCGGGGCCGGTGTCGGCCCAGACGGCGGCCCAGTCCTCGGACCAGCCGTCGGCGGGGTCGGTGGCGGCGTAGGCGGCGAGGACGGCGCGGTCGAGCTTTTCGTGGGCGAGCTTGAGCCACTGTGGGCGCTCGTTGTAGAGGTTCGTGAGCGAGCGCTTCTTGAGCCGACCAGGCAGCATCGCCTCATCGGATCAACAGCCTCGGCCCGACTGCGGCGTCGCGGCGTGCTCGCGCGATCCGACCGGGGCGGGCGGGGAGACGGGGAGACGCGGGGAAGGGGAGAAAGATTTGCCAGTTCCAGGGGGATCCCGTTTAAGAAGCTGTAGCGCCCACGTGGTATTGGGTGGACCTGACCTTGTGGGGAGGAGTCGGTGCGGATCGTTACCCCGCCCGGCGGGCGATCAGGGCACGGACCGCCGGGAGCAGTTTGACCGGGACCTCGACCAGGGCGGTCGAGCGCTTGCGGTACGCCGCCTCGGCCTCGGCGATCGCCTCGTCGTCGGTCTGGTGGTCGTAAGCACTCGTCACGCCGACGCGGGGTCGAGAATCGAGATGGGCAGATCGCGAAAGTGATTGATGTTGAATGTAAGCAGCCGGTTGATTCCATAGCACTGCATCGCTGCCACGAGGCGCACGTCGTGTGCCCGGAATCCGGTCACGCGATGCGCTTCCACAAGTGCCAACCAACGATCGCTCAGTTGGTCATGATCCGGCACGAACGAGAAATGCCGTTTAAAGAAGCGTACCCACTGTGCAGCTTGGGCGGTGGTCATGCCCAGTCCGTTACTCCCGGCAGGCGGTGGACCCGGCGGGCGCGTGGCCACGGCCCAGAACTCGTAGAGGTTCTGCGGCACGATGACAAGCCGATCGCCCCGAGCTCGACACGCGTTAATCGCGGCGCGTGCGATGCCGCATTGCGGGTCGAGGGGCCGAGTCATCCGGGTGAGCAGGTTCGTGTCGAGGAGGATCATTCCCCATCCACGCGCGAATAGACCGCCTCGCGCGAGTCGTCCACCGCCGTATTGCCTTGCGCTTCGTAGGGGCGCATTTCGTCAAAGATGTCCCGGGCGGCGGCCGCGGTCGATGTTGGCGCCGGCTCCTCCTCGAACACAATCGCCTCGCGCACCTCGCCACTGATTTTCGCCAGGTTCTCCGCGATCTGCGCCTTTGATCCTCGCAGGACGTGTGTTTTCATCGTCTACCTCGGTCTCCGTTGCCAAATCATAGCATATCTCAACTCAGCTATGGAGACATCGGAACGCGACAACGCGACAAGGTCCTGCGACCCCACCTGTGAATCCCGGCGGTTTCGGAATGGGGTGCAGTTGTGAAGCTGGGCAATGTCCCACGCAATAATCAGATAAATACATCGCCACGGCGGGACATTATGGGACATTATGGGACATTGGCTGGGGTCGATGTGAGGGAGGGTTGAGGCGGAGCGGGGAAACGGCAAAGATGGGCGGGGATGAGCACGACCTTGGATGCGCCGCCGCTGTCGTTTGAACTGATGGCCACCGACCCGGGCTCCCGCGCCCGGCGGGGGCGGGTGACGACCCGGCATGGGGCGTTCGATACCCCGGCCTTCATGCCGGTGGGGACGCAGGGGACGGTCAAAGGGATCCTGCCCAACGACTTGGCCGAGACCGGCTCGCAGATCATCCTGGGCAACACCTATCACCTGATGCTCCGGCCGGGCGAGCAGGTGGTGGCCGGGCTGGGCGACCTGCACCGGTTCATGGCGTGGCCCGGGCCGATCTTGACCGACAGCGGCGGGTTTCAGGTCTTCTCCCTCTCCGACATCAACCAGCTCAGCGACGAAGGCGTGACGTTCAAAAGCCACATCGACGGGAAGATGGTGCACCTGACCCCGGAGCGGAGCATCCAGGTGCAGAACGCGCTGGGGGCGGACATCATCATGATGTTCGACGAGTGCCCGCGGGCGGACGCGCCGATCGAATACCACCGGGAGGCGGTCGAGCGAACGCTGCGGTGGGCGGCGCAGTGCAAGGCGGCCCATGCGAGGCCAGGCGATCAATCGCTGTTCGGCATCGTACAAGGAGGAGCGGAACTGGATCTTCGAGCCTACTGCGCCGAGAAACTGCTCGCGCTCGATCTGCCCGGATATGCGATCGGCGGGCTGGCGGTGGGCGAAGGGTTTGAGGCGATGGTCCGCGTGCTGAACGCGACGGCGCCGCGGCTGCCCGCGGAGAAGCCGCGGTATTTAATGGGCGTGGGCTTCCCGCGCGACATCGTCGCCGCGGTGGCGGCGGGGCTGGACATGTTCGACTGCACGATGCCCACCCGCAACGGCCGCAACGCCTACGCGTTCACGGCGGCCGGGCCGCTGCGGATGAAGAACAGCAAGCTCCAGCGCGACACCGGGCCGATCGAGGAGGGATGTGACTGTTACGCCTGCCGCACGTTTACGCGCGGCGCGATCCGCCATTACTTTTTTGCCGGCGAGATGCTTGGACCGATTCTCGTTTCCGTGCATAATATTCGATTCTACCAGCGGCTGATGGAGGACATCCGCCGGGCCATTGCGGCGGGCACGTTCGAGCGGTTCCGGCAGACCGACCCGCGGTGCAAGCTTGGGCCGGCGGGTGACGCGCCTCGGTCGACCGCGGAAGGTTGATTCATCGGCGCGCGCGACGCGCGTTTCTCGAAAGGACAGTTTCCATCGTGATCGAATTCCTGGCTCAAGCGACGACGGCGCCCGCGGGCGGGGCCGACAGTTCCGCCTACAACATGCTGCACGTCTGGGGGCCGCTGATCTTCATCTGCCTGATGATGTACGTTGTCCTGCTCCTGCCCAAGCGCAGACAGGACAAGCAGCGAAAGCAGATGCTGAACGAGATGAAGCGGGGGGACGAAGTGCAGACGATCGGCGGGATCATCGGCAAGGTCGTCGACCCGCGCGAGGACCGCGTGCTGGTGAAGGTGGACGAGTCGTCGAACACCAAGATCTGGTTTTCCCGCAGCGCCATCGCAAGCGTGACCGCCGAGGACGCCAAGGACGCGAAGGCGGCGGCGACGACGAAGTGAGGCCGGGAGAGTCGATTAGCTCCGGGCGAGTTGGTTGAGGCGAGCGGGTTCAGGGTTCAGGGTTCAGGTTGGCGAGGAACGTTTCCTGGCGCACCTGAACCCCGAACCCTGAACCCTGAACCCTTTCCACCGTCGTCCACTCAAGGCGTGCAATAAGGACGAGGTATGTCTCAGAATTATTCCGGCAGGATCGCGGTGGTCCTGCTCGTGTTTTTCGGAACGTTGGCGATGATCTTCTCGCCGGTGCTGGAGAAGCTGTTCCACCGCAACGAGCAGATCACCCGCTGGGTGAACCTGAAGCCTGGCATCGACATGGTCGGCGGGACGAGCCTGGTCTATCAGATCAAGACCGTCCCCGGACAGAAGTATGACCCGGACCTGGCGACGAAGGTGGTCTCGGCCCTCAAGCGGCGCGTCGACCCGCAGGGCGTGCGGAACCTGGTCTGGCGGCCGGAAGGGGCCGACCGGCTGGAAATCCAGATGCCCAGCTCGGGCGGGAACACCGGCGAGGCCCGCGCCGCCCAGGACAAGCTCCTGGCCGCCGAGCAGAAGCTCGAACAGACCAACGTCTCCCTCTCCGAAGTCACCGACGCCGTCGAACAGAAGAGCGGCCACACCCGGGCCGAGTTTGAAAAGCTCGCCCAAGGGAACAAGGCCCGGCTGGACCTGCTCAACCAGATGGCCTCGGTCTACGACCAGATCCAGGCGATTCTCAAGAAGCCGGTCGCCCAGCGCGACCCGCTGGAAAACGCCAAGCTGCTGAAGCAGTACAACGACCTCAAGCTGAAGATCGAGGGGACCAACATCGACGTGGCACGTCTGCGCGACGACCTGAGCGAACCGGCGAGCCGGCAGGCGGCGATCGACGACCTCAAGAAGCGCAACGCCGACTTCCCCGCCCGACTCGCCGCCATTGACCAATACGTCAGCGCGTACGACGCCTGGGACAAGAGCCGGGCGACGCTGGACGACACGACCGACCTGAAGCGGATGCTCCGCGGGTCCGGCGTGCTCGAATACCACATCCTCGTCCAGCCCGAAGCGGAGGACATGACGCAGATCCAGCAGATGATCGACCGCCTCAAGCCGGACGGCCCGGGGCCGATCGTCCAGGCCGGCGACAAGATGCGGTGGTTTCTGGTCGACCCCAAGGGCTTCAAGGGCCAGGGGTACGTGGTGCAGGCATACCGGAATAAGACTTACGTCCTCGGCTGGATCACCCCCGATAAGTCGCTCGACCACCGCGAGGGCCAGAAGCCGTGGGCGCTGACCGGCGCCAGTCCGGAGCAGGACCCCAACGGGCAGCTCGTAGTCGGCTTCACGTTCGACGCGCAGGGCGCGTCCGACTTCGGCAACCTGACGAAGAACAACATCGGCAAGCCGCTGGCGGTCGTGCTCGACGGGAAGGTCGTGAACGCGGCCTACATCCGCAGCATGATCACGGCCCGCGGGCAGATCGACGGCGGGTCGGAAGGGTTCAGCCGGGCCGAGCTCGACTATCTGGTGAATACCCTCAGCGCCGGCAGTCTGCCCGCCCAGCTCGAGGACCAGCCGATCAGCGAGCGGCACGTCGAGTCGGAACTCGGCCGCAGCAACCTGGTCCACGGGCTGGTCGCCTGCGTGGTGGGCGTCGCGGTCGTGGGCGTGTTCCTCATCGGGTACTACTACCTGGCGGGCGTGGTCGCGTTCTTCGCGGTGGTCATGAACCTGCTGATCGTGCTGGGCGTGATGGCCGCCCTCAACGCGACGTTCACGCTGCCGAGCATCGCCGGGATCGTGCTGTCGGTCGGCACGGCGGTGGACGCCAACGTGCTGATCTTCGAGCGGCTCCGCGAGGAACAGCACCGCGGGCTGTCGCTCCGAATGGCGCTCCGCAACGCCTACGACAAGGCGATGAGCGCCATCCTCGACTCCAACGCCACCACGTTCATCACCTCGGTCTTCCTGATCTGGTTCGGCACCGAGGAAGTGAAGGGGTTCGGCATCACGCTGGTCATCGGCATCCTGGCCAGCCTGTTCACGGCCCTGTTCGTCACGCGGACGATCTTCGGCGTGCTGATCGACAAGTTCGGCGTCCGCGAGCTGAGCAGCCTGCCGCTGACGTTCCCCAAGTGGGACAAGTTCCTCAAGCCGAACATCGACTGGATGGGCTTCGCGTGGGTCTTCTACGCCTTCAGCGCGGTGGCGCTGACGATCGGCCTGATCCTGTTCGGCATCAAGGTACACGAGCGGCAGATGTTCGACATCGAGTTCGCCGGCGGCACGTCGGTGCAGTTCGACGTCAAGCAGCCGATCGGCAAGGAGGAACTGGCCAATCGGCTTCAGCACTCGAGCTTCGACGTGCTCAAGAGCGCCAACCCGGTCGCGCTGGGCAATGCGGAGAATGGGAAATACACCTCCTTCGACCTGCTGACGCCCAGCACCAACGCGGTCGCGGTCCGCGACGCGGTGATGAGCACGTTGCAGAACGACCTGAAGCTGGAACTGCCCTCCACGTTCGTGGGGGCCGGCCCGGGCGGGACGGCGCCGACGCTGGACGAGGTGCTGGGCAAGGCGGTGCTGCCGGTGACGGACGACGCGAAGTGGCCGGCCGGCCCGGACGGCAAGCCGTTCCGGCCCGACGATTGGGGTGACTACAAGGGCGGGGTGGCGATCGTGCTGCAGAACCTCGAGCCGCCGCTGACGCCGGCCGAGATCACCGATCGCATCAACCGCCAGTTCCTGCAGTCCACCACCGCCGACCAGCAGGGAGCGGAGCGATATCCGTTCGTCGTGGACTCGCCGGCCGGTGCGGACCGGCCGACGACGCTCGCGATCGTCCTCTCCAAAAATCCGAACCTGCCGTACGAGAAGGACGCCAAGCAGTGGGGCGAACTCTTCGCCGGCCCGCTATGGAAGACGGTGGTCGAGGGCGTGGACCGCCCGGCCCAGCTCAAGGAAGTCCGTAACTTCGACGCCCAGGTGGCCGGCGACGCGCAGACCAACGCGCTGCTCGCCCTCTGCCTTTCGATCCTCGTGATCATGGCCTACATCTGGGTGCGGTTCGGCAACCTGAAGTACGGCACGGCCACGATGGTCGCGCTGCTGCACGACACGCTGTTCACGATCGCCGCCCTGGGCTTCGCCCATTACCTGGTGAACGTGCCGTTCCTGCGGGACATCTTCCAGCTCGAGCCGTTCCGCGTGAACCTGACCGTCGTCGCGGGCATTCTCACGATCATGGGCTACTCGATGATCGACACGATCGTCGTGTTCGACCGGATCCGCGAGAACCGCGGGAAGTACGGCCACGTGAGCCGGCAGGTCATCAACGACGCGGTCAACCAGACGTTGTCGCGAACCTTGCTGACCTGCGGCACGACGACGCTGACGGTGGCCGTCATGTACTTCCTTGGCGGCGAAGGCATCCACGGCTTTACTTTCGTGCTGCTGATTGGCATATTGGTTGGAACGTATTCGTCCGTTGCGATCGCCGCTCCCATTCTGTTGCTGGGGAACAAGGGCGAGGCGGCGCCCGCGGCCGGGCAACAACCGGGGCGCCAGACGAGCCTGCAGCGGACCGGGGCATAATTCGCAAGAGTCGTCGTCAGTCTGTATAAGAGAGAGCACGCACGCGGGGCGGGCGCTGCCCGCCAGTTGGACGCGGGAGGGCGTTGCCCGCCCCCTGTGCGTGAATCGAACCGATACTCGATCGGGGACGTTGAACCGCATATCCCCCCGAGGGCCTGAGGCCCTCGAAACAACCTGTTCCGGGAAAGGATGCCCACTATGCGCAAGGATGTGAGGATGGGTTTTGCCGTCGGCGGCGTGCTGCTGGCGGTGCTCGTCGTGGTCGTGCTCGTTTTCCACCGCAACAAGAACGCCAACAAGGCCGTCTCGCTCGACACTGATCCGGGGAAGAACTCGGGGCAGGTGATCGATACGGCAACGCCCGACCCGGCGGCCAAGGCCGCGGATGCGCCGGCTGCGGCGGCGGCGCCCACGCCAATTAATCCTCAACCCTTGACGCCCGCTCACGCGGATTCCCAGGGCACGCCCGCCCCGAAGCCGGCGGCTGCCGTGGACCCGGCCGACAAGGGCGATAAGTGGGACGCGCTGTTCAACAGCACCGCCGAGGACCCGATCAAGGCGCAGCTCACCACCAGCGGCAAGTCCAAGGCGAAGAACAACAGCAAGAAGCGGCACAAGGCCGACGCCGCCCCTGCGGCCGACGCCCCTGCGGCCGCACCGGTTCATGAGACCCCGGCCGCGGAAAACGCCGCGGCGAACATCCCGTTGGAAGCCACCACTGCCGCCCCGGCAGAGGCGCCGCGGCACGCCCCAGTCGTGATCGCCAATTCCGAAAGCCCCAGGCCCGCCAGGGAATCCGGCCGCACTCACACGATTGCCGCCGGCGAGACGTTCGTCTCGATCGCCCGCGCCGTCTATGGCGACGGCCGCTACTTCAAGGCGATCGAGGACGCCAACCCGAACGTCGACCCCGGCAGGCTCAAGCCCGGCATGACAATCCAACTCCCGCCGGCCTCGCAGGTGAAAGAAAGCCGTAAGTCGTCCAAGACGTCGGCCGCCGGTAGCTCATCCTCGGCCTCACCCCTCTCGGCCGACCGAAAAACCTACACGGTCCAGAAGAACGACAGCCTCTACCGGATTGCGAAGAAGGTCTACGGCGACGGGGAAAAGCACGAGGCGATCTATGCTGCCAACAAGCAGGTGATCGGCCCGGATTCCACCCGGCTTCAGATCGGCATGGTCCTCACGCTTCCCGAGCCGCCGACGGTTCGCTAGGAACCATCCCAAGCGTCCCCAACGACATCGGAGGGCGAGGCTCCGGCCGAGTGAGCCGAGTTCTATGATGAACTCCGGCTCGGCAGGAGCCTCGCCCTCCCAAATTGCGCTGACACGCGATCGCCTTGACGCTGATCCGCTTCTGTCACGGTTTGGAACGAATGAGGATGCGCTGTGCGTCGTCCCAGAGGACGACACCCTTTACGAGCGATGCGCCGACGACCAGGACGTTATCTTCGCCCTTCACACTGAAAACGGAGATCTTCACGCCCGTCGTCATCGGATCCTCGGCCGGTTTGGATTGATCGCCGGCGCCGCGTTCGGGCGAATTCATTGCCAGGACGGCCTCCTGTCCTTCGCGGATCTTAATGGCCGGCGAACTGAACTCGGTCGTGAGGCGCATCCCCTTGGCGTCGAACGCCTCCGTCTCCAGCTTCAGGGCGATCTTGATGTCCCCCGCCTCGCGGGTGGCCGTCGCCGTCATCTTGTACTTCAACTTGTCTTCCGCATGGGCCGCGCTCGCCAGGATTCCGATCCCGACAAGGCACTCGATCATCAGCCTGCGAAGCGTCACTGAAACCTCCCGACGCGAAGCCGCGTCATATAAAGGAAAAGGAAATCACCGCATCTCCCGTGCGACGGCGGCGGCGAGCTCGTCGCCCCGGCCCTCTGCGTGGGCGGATCGTGCCGCGGCGCGAATGGCGCCGCCGAGGTCCCGCCGCGTCATCACCGCCGGCAATGCCGAAAGCCGGACCACCTGATTCCCCGGCAGCCTCGCCGCGATCTCGGGCGGGTCTAACCCGGGCCGAGTTCCCGGCTGCGGCACAAAGAGGGCGCACCGCAGCGTCTGCCCGTCGCGCGTCGGCGCCCGGGCCAGGGGAATCTCCTGATAATTACCGTCGTTCCCCGCTGCAGCCGGGACTTGGCTCGTCCCCTTGGACGTCCAGATCACCACGACCGCCCGGTCATCCACGAAGGCGGCCAGATGCTCGGTCAATCGCACGTCCCCCAAATCCAGCACGACGCAGGGCTCGCTACCGGCCACAAGCTTCGGCGGCTCTGCCCGCGCCGCTGGCCGGGCCCGCTGTCGCCCGACCCACACGACCGCAACGCCGACCAAAACCATTCCGGCGACCGACAGAAGCGATCGCGGCACGCCCGGCCGCATGCGAACACGCTCGACCCGCCGCTGCACGTTGCGGCGGATGGAATCGATCCCCCGCAGTTCCATTCGCGCCTGCCGAAGCGCGGCCTCGATTTGCGATTCGTCTTCTGATGCGTTTTCCATACGGGTTTCTCCATGTCGATGGCCGCCGATTCCGCGGCAGTTTACGAACTATGATGCGCCGGACCCAGGTTATGCGACATGGCCACTCGAGAAACGCGCCCGATCCCGGCAGCGTGCGCTAAAAAAGTATGCCGGCGGGCACTTGCCCTCCGGCCGCCGCCATGCAAACAATTCGCATCGTGAGACGCATCGGACCCATTGCCGTCGTCGCGCTTGTGTTATTGATCCTGGGCCCAATGCCTTTGTTGCGGGCCGCGCCAGCCAACAACTCGATGCCCGAGTCGCGGCCATCGGAAGCCGACCGCGGCCGCGCCTTCGAGTTGTCGCGCAAGGCAACGGACCTCGTCGAGGCACGCAAGTGGGCCGAGGCGGAGAAGGCGTTGAACGAATCCTTATCCCTCGTCCCGGGCAACTACGTGTGCCTCTACAACCTGGCGCTCGTCCACGCGATGACCGATCGGAATGAACTGGCGGTGGAGGACCTGGAACGGGCGACGGCTGCCGGGTTTACCGATTTCGAGCTCCTCCAGAACACCCCGGCGTTCGTCCCGCTACGCGATCTGCCGCGGTTTCGCCGATTGCTGGCGCGCAAGGACGAGATCCGTCATGCGGCGGCCGAGCGGATGCTGGGACAACTGAAAGCCGAGCTGGGCGATCGCTATATCTACAGATTGGACGAGCCGCAGAAGCTCGTCTTCGCCGCCAAAATCGACCGCCGGGCGCTCGACGAGGCGGCCGAGGGGCTCCGCGTCGAGCAGGAGAGCGAGGAAGAGCAGATCTTCTCGCATCCGCCTCAAGAGCTGACCCGCGTGATCATCGCGTCGTCTATCGACTTCAATAAGCTCGAGCACCGCGTCGACGTCGGCGGCCACTACGACGACGCCACCCGCACGATCCTCGTGAAGCGGCCCGGCCCCGAGCTGCGGCACGAGTTCACCCACGCCCTCCACGCCGCCGACCAGCACGCGCTCGGGCAGGAGCACCCGGTCTGGCTGAGCGAAGGCCTGGCGACCCTGTACGAATACCCCAAGACCGGGCCCGCGACCGCACCGTCTGCCACACAGCCCGGAGCGACACGGATCTTTCCGGCCGACAATTGGCGGCTCGCCCGCGTCCAGGCCGCCGCCAAGCACGACTTCCTCATTCCGCTCGACAAGCTCCTGAAGATGGACCGCGCCGCGTTCACCACCCGCGCCGACCTGGCCTACGGCGAGTCGGGGAGTCTCCTGCTCTACCTCGATGAACGAAAGCTTCTGAAGCCGTTCTATGACGCCTACACCGCGGGTTACTCGAAGGACTCGACGGGACGCCAGGCGCTGGAGTCGGTCACACGCATGTCGCTAACGGATCTGCAGAACGCCTGGGTCGCCTGGCTGCTGCCCCGGCCCGTCCCGCCGCGCGGCGCGTCAAGCCTCACGCGGTGACGACCGGAAGCCCGATCGCGTCGCGCAGGTTGTCTTCGATCAGGGCAAGCGATTCGCCGCCCGGCGACGGGATCAGCACGCATTCGGCGCGATCGTCGGTGAACGCGATCTGCATCCGGATGAACCGCATTAAGGCGGGGAACACGCCGGCGTGACGAAGGCTGACGTCCGCGACAAGCGAGCTTATTGAGCGGCCGTTGCCGGATGAGTTGCGGTGTCGGGAGGTACGGTCGCCAGCCACTCCCGGAATTGCTCCGGGGACAACTCGCCTTCCTCGGCCGAGATGACCGTGCCATCGGCATTCAGGACCGTCATGTGTGGGATCGCGGAAACGCCGAACCGGGAGGCCAGGTCGGCGTGGGTGTCGAGGTCGATCTGGACGGGCACATAACCCCGCAGCGCCTGCGCGACGGCGGGGTCGCTCCAGGTGGTGCGGCGCATGTCCTGGCACGGGCCGCACCACTCGGCGGTGAAGTCGAGCAGCATCGGCTTGCCGGTCTCCCGGGATTCACGCGCCGCGGCGGCGTAGTCCGTCCGCCAGGGAACCTGCTCGTGGGCACGGCGCATCCAGGACAGCCCGGTCAGGATCGCAAATCCAACCAGCACCAGCAAAACGGCAAAGGGCGCGCGGCGCATAGACCCTCTCGGCTTTGGGATTGTAGCGCAGGTCCGCCTTCGCGGACGGGACCCTCGCTCGCGCGGGCGTGAATTCCGTCCGCTGAAGCCGACCCTACGCGCCTCGCCCCGTCGTGGATTCCTTGGCGATCTCCGCGTCTTGGCGGCGCGTTTTCTTCTGCTCAGCCCTGGGTTCCGATCCGATCCGTTGCTCCGTCCCAGCCCGCAGGCGGGCGAGGTTGCCGCGGTGCTTGTAGACGATCAACGCGGCCATCAGCACGGCGAACGCGAGCAGCGGCCACTGCGAGCCGAACACCGGCCAACGCAGGGCGAGACCGATGCCCAGGTAGGCCAGCACGAAGATGATCGAGCCGATCATGGAGGAGACGCTCACATAGCGCGTCGCGATGAAGAGCACGAGGAAGGCGAGGACCGCGATCCCGGCCGGGAGCGTGTAGTAGGGGAAAAGCCCGAGGATCACGCCGGTGCTCGTGGCGACGCCCTTGCCTCCCTTGAAGCCGAGGAACACGCTGAACATGTGCCCCGCGATGGCGGCGAAGCCGACCAGGAGCCAGAGCCCGTAATCGGCCGGTCGGTACGAGTGCGGATCGCCGACGAACAGGCGGAGGACCAGCCCGGCCGCGATCATCGGCACCAGGCCTTTGAAGAGATCCAGCGTGAAGACGATCGCGAAGAACTTCCCGCCGAGCAGTCGTCCCACATTGGTCACGCCGATGTTGCCGCTCCCGGCCTTCCGGGGGTCGATCCCGCGGGTCCGGGCGACGATCAGTCCGAACGGGACGGAGCCCAGCAGATAGGCAGGAATGATCAGCCCCAACAGAATGGCGTGCGCGGCGGTCATCGGTGCGACCGTTGTATCCGAATCCCCCGCGTGACGCGAACCGCGGGCGGGGTATGCTGTACACAATGGACCGCGTGCGGAGCACTCTTCTAGGTTAGCCGTCCCGGCTTGCGGGGCGCGACGGACACGCCCCGCAAGCGGGGACGGCTAAACGGTTCGGAAGAAAACGGTGGAGGAGTGATGGCAAAGGCGCGCGGGATTGACGACGTTCTTGCAAGTCTCGCGGCGCTGCGTGGTCAGCCCGCGGAACCGGAGGCGAGGGATCAGATCGCCCGGGCACTGGCGAGCAAGGCGAACATAGTCGCCGCCAAGGCGGCGGACATCGCGCGGGAACTGAAGGTCCCGGGGCTCGGCCCCCAGTTGGGCGAGGCGTTCGTTCGATTTCTCCGGGACTCGAAATCTCCGGACAAAGGATGTGCCGCCAAGACGGCGATCGCGCGGGCGGCGTTGGAGTTGGAGTGCCCGGACGAGGAACTGTTCCGTCTCGGGATCCGTCACGTCCAGATCGAAGGGTTCGGGCCCTCGGACGTTGCCGCGGAGCTTCGAGGCCTGTGCGCGCTGGGCCTCGTGCAGGTGCGAAGCCGCGGGGCGATGAACGAGGTGGCCGAACTGCTGGCCGACCGTGAGCCGCAGGCGCGGATCGGGGCGGTGCGGGCGCTGGCCTATGCGGGGAAGGAAGAGGGGGCGCTGGTCCTGCGCTTCAAGGCGATCAGCGGCGACCCGAATCCCGCCGTGGTCGGCGAGTGCCTGACAGCGCTGCTCTTGCTTCAACCGGACGAGGCGTTGCCGTTCGTCGAACGATTCCTCGAATCACCCGATGAGGTCTTGCAGGAGGAAGCGGCCCTCGCGCTGGGCACGTCGAAGCGGCCGCAGGCGCTCGAGATCCTGCGCCGGACCTACCCCCGCGCCCGCGATCGCCGGCTCCGTCAGGTGCTCCTTACCGCGTTCGCAAGCCTCCGCTTCCCGGACGCGATCGATTTCCTCGTCTCCATCGTCGAAACCGACCGCCCGGAATCGGCAATCGACGCGGTCAAGGCGCTGCAAATCCATCGGAACAACACGGCCCTGCGCGAGCGCCTTTCGCAGGTCGTCACGCACCGCGCCGACGCATCGTTGCGGAGCGCATTTCAGAAGACGCTCGAGTAGTCCGGGCGTCGGGGGACATTGAGGGCACGCGATAACCCGCGTAGCGGTCGGACCGAAGGTCTACCTGTCCCTCCACCGAGAGAACGGGTGGACCTTCGGTCCGACCGCTACGCGAGAGTGTCCATCATCCCGGCAACCGTCTACGCGTTGCGCGGCGGCAGCGCCAGCGCCTTCACTCGGATGATGTTGGGGCGTGTGCGGAGCGTTTCCAGCAGCGTCGCGGGGGGCTCGCTGTCGGTTTTCAGGACCATCAGTGCGGTCGCGGTGCCGTCCTTGTTGAAGCTGCGGGAGATCACCATGTCGGCGATGTTGACCTTCGCGTCGCCGAACGTCGTGCCGACGGTGCCGATGACGCCCGGCTCGTCGCGGTTGAGGATCAGGACCATGTTCCCCTCGGGGACCATGTCCATCGAGAACCCGTCCGCCCGCAGGACGCGCGGCAGGCCGTCGGCGTAGGCGGTACCGAGCACGCGGTGGGACTCGCCGTTGGGGCTGTCGGCGCGAATGCCGACAATGTCGCCCACCAGGCCCGCCGGCGGGGCGGGCTCGTGGACCTGCACCAGTTCGATCCCGCGGCTCCGGGCCAGGTGCTCGACGTTGATGACGTTGACTGGCGTATCCAGGTGCGGCTGGAGCAGCTCGACCGTCGCCAGCCTAAGCAG
>DASXMX010000418.1:0-8742 GCA_036495445.1 Tepidisphaeraceae bacterium | reverse complement strand
CGATCGGCGCGGGCACGTTCGGAATTGACGATGGCGTGCGGGCCGCCAGCCTCGGCACCGATATCATGGTGATCGGCCATCCGCTCATCTCCGGCCCGGACCCGCTCTCCGCCCTCCGCGAATACTGCGAGCGCGTCCGCGAAGCCTACCGACCGAGGCGCGTGTAGGGGCGGACCCCCGTGTCCGCCTTCTCGTAGGGGCAGGCCCCCGTGCCTGACCTCTTCCTTTTCGTGGGCGAAGAAAAGGGCAGAGACAGGGCTCTGCCCCTACAAATACAAGAAGGAGAGGGCAGGAACAGGGTCCTGCCCCTATGTCAAATCCCGTGCCCGTCGATTTGCGGGTTTCACGTTCGACTAAAAAGGCAATGAATGAGGGAGAGCGCTCTCCCTCAAAACGCCCTCGAACGAAGGAGCACACCGTGCCGATCCAGACCGTCGAATTCCAGCTCGACGGCTAAACCTTCGTCGCCCTCAACGGCGGCCCGGTCTCCAGGTTCACCGAGGCCGTCTCCTTCGTCGTCAACTGCCCGACGCAGGAGGAAGTGGACCATTACGAATTGCAGCGGGCGTACGACAACGCCTGATCCGTGGCACGGCCGCCTCGCCCATGCGCGTCCGAAAAAACAGTGCCGCCAAGACGCCAAGATCGCCAAGAAGACAAGAGGCGCGGGGAAGGAACGGGTCCGACGACTTCTCCGCGTCTCTCGCTTCCTCTTGGCGCCCTTGGCGTCTTGGCGGCGCCTTTCTTTCGAGCTGCGAGGCCCTCGTCCCCGTGTTATGGAATCGTGCCCTGCGGGCCGGCTTTGCTTTGCTCCCATACTGCATGGAGACGATGGGCCACATTGTCGATGTGGCTGCGGCCATTGGGGCCGTCTTCCAGCATCGCGAGCAGGTGGGCGGGGATGGCCTGTACGCCGAGGCGGGCGCCGGACAGCGCGCCGACCATGGCGGCGAGGGTGTCGGTGTCGCCGCCGAGGCCGATTGCCCGGGAGACCGCATCCGGGTACGAGTCGGGGTGGCTGGCGAAACAGGCGAGCGCGGTGGTGACGGATCGATTGGCTTCGAGGGACGTTCCGAGCAGGCCGATCTCGCCGCTCGAAATGAGGCCGGCGGCCTGGGCGAGCGCGTCGGCGAATTCCTCGGTCGCGGCCTGCCGCTGAAGTTCGGCAAAGAATGCAGCGGGATCGAAGACGGGCTCCCGCATCGCCAGCGCGATGAGGCAGCCGCGGAAGCGGTTGAGCAACGAGGGTGAGGGGATGGAGGGCATGCCCATGGCATTCTAACGTCGGGGCGGTGATTGTGATCGGGAGGGCGAGGCTCCTGCCGAGCCGCGGTTATCGAACCGGCTTCGGCTCGGCGGGTCCCACGCCCTCCCTTGATCCGGCCGCGCTGCGATCACACGGGCCTTCCTCGCCTTGACACGTTTTCCCGCCCGCTTAGCATCCCCGCTTTCCCGGTTCCCGCTGGCCTGCGCGGCGGGGGAAACGCATTGAAGCAGGCTGAACAACGCGACAGCGGCGCGAGCGAGCGAAGGAATTGGATCATGGCGAAGAAGACGGTTGCCGACGTGGACGTGAAGGGGAAGCGCGTGTTGATGCGGGTCGATTTCAACGTCCCGCTGGAGGGGAGCCGGATCACCGACGACCGGCGGATCCAGCAGGCGCTGCCGACGATTCGCAACGTCATCGATCGCGGCGGTCGGCTCGTCCTCATGTCGCACCTGGGCCGGCCCAAGGGCGGGCCGGAACCCAAGTATTCGCTCAAGCCCGCCGCGGACCGGTTGCGGGAGCTCCTGGGCAAGGACGTGACGTTCGCCAGCGACTCGATCGGGCCGGAGGTGGAGAAGCTGGCCAATGGGCTCAAGGATGGCGACGTGCTGCTGCTCGAAAACCTTCGCTTCCACAAGGAAGAGGAGAAGAACGACCCGAACTTCGCAAAGCAACTCGCCCAGCTCGGCGACATCTACGTCAACGACGCGTTCGGCACCGCCCACCGCGAGCACGCCAGCACGTTCGGGGCGGCCCAGGTGCTGGCGGGCAGGCCGCGGGTCATCGGGTCGCTGATCCAGAAGGAACTGAAGTTCCTCGGCGACGCGATCAGCAACCCCAAGCGGCCGTTCGTCGCGATCCTCGGCGGCGCCAAGGTCTCGGACAAGATCAACGTCATCGAGCAACTGCTCGGCAAGGCTGACACGCTCCTGATCGGCGGCGCGATGGCCTACACGTTCTTCCTCGCCCAGGGCAAGGAAGTCGGCAAGAGCCTCGTCGAGCGCGACAAGGTGGACCTCGCCAGGCAACTGCTCGCCAAAGCTGGCGGGAAGATCAAGCTGCCGGTCGACAACGTCGTCTCCGACAAGATGAGCGACGATGCGGTGACGA
Source organism: Tepidisphaeraceae bacterium (assembly GCA_036495445.1). Lineage (GTDB taxonomy): Bacteria > Planctomycetota > Phycisphaerae > Tepidisphaerales > Tepidisphaeraceae > DASXMX01. The sequence continues at coordinate 6,365 of DASXMX010000418.1, read as the reverse complement.
AGGTCGTCGAGGGGAACATCCCGGCCGACCTCGAAGGCTTCGACATCGGTCCCAAGACGCGCGAGCTTTATAAGGCGGAGATCGCCAAGGCCAGGACGATCGTCTGGAACGGCCCCATGGGCGTGTTCGAGAAGAAGCCCTTCGCGGAAGGGACGCGGGCCATCGCCCAGGCCGTCGCCGACGCGACGGCCAGGAACGGCGCCGTCAGCATCATCGGCGGTGGCGACAGCGCGGCCGCCATCGAGCAAATGGGCCTGGCCGACAAGGTCAGCCACGTCAGCACCGGCGGCGGGGCGTCGCTCGAATTCCTGGAGAAGGGGCACTTCTCGACGCTGGACATTCTCGATTGAAGAAAACGCGGAATGCGGCCGCAAAGAGGAGATGGATCAACTGAATCCTCTTTTCTTTGCGGCCGTCTTAGCGACCTTCGCGGCTTTGCGGCGCATTTTTTGAATTCCGATTCGCCATGACAAATGATCCATTCACGTCGACCGACCGCATGATCCTGCCGTCGATCCTGTCGGCCGACTTTGCCAAGCTCGGCGCGGAGATCGAGGACGTGCTGGCGGCCGGCGGCGACTTCCTGCACCTGGACGTGATGGACGGGCACATGGTGCCGAACATCAGCTTCGGCCCGCCGATCATCGCGGCGGCCAGGCCGGTGACCAGCGCGTTCTTCGATGTTCACCTGATGATCGACGAGCCGGTGCGGTACGCACCGGCCATGGTGAAGGCGGGGGCGCAGAACCTGACGTTTCACGTCGAGGCGACGTCCGACCCTGCGGCGACCGCGAGGGAAATCAGGAAGCACGGGTGCAAGGTCGGCATCACGCTCAAGCCCGGGACGCCGGTCGAGCGACTCTTCCCGGCGCTCGATGAGGTCGACGTCGTGCTGATCATGACCGTCGAGCCCGGGTTCGGCGGGCAGAAGTTCATGCCCGACATGCTCCCCAAGGCCCGCGAGGTCCGCAAACGCCTCCGCCCGCACCAGCGCCTCGAAATGGACGGCGGCCTCCACCGCGACACGATCCGCGCCGCCGCCGCCGCCGGCGTCGACTGGTTCGTCGTCGGCAGCGGCATCTTCGAACACCCCGACCGCGCCGTCGCCATCGCGGAATTGAGGGAGCGGATCCGGTAGGATTTGCTGCCGAGAAGAAACGGCGCCGCCAAGACGCCAAGGACGCCAAGAAAAACTAAAGAAATCACACCATTTGGCGCAGCGCTCAGTAATTCTTTCTGTTTCTTCTTGGCGCTCTTGGCGTCTTGGCGGCCGCATTCGTATTTCGTTCGAAAGGTCATGATGGCCGAGCAGGCAAACGATAAGCAGAAGGAAACCAACAGTACCGGCGGCGGGATCCCGGAGGGGCTCTGGATGCGCTGCCCGGAGTGCGGCGACATGCTCTTCCGCAAAGTGGTGGAAGAAGCCTTCTACGTCTGCCCCAACTGCCAGTACCATTTCCGCATTTCCGCCCAGCAGCGGATCGACCAACTGATCGACCCCGGCAGCTTCGAGGAACGCCACGCCGACCTCGAGCCAGCCGACCCGCTGAAGTTCACCGACCGCAAGGCGTACAAGGACCGTCTCAAGTCCGAGCAGCAGAAGACCGGCCGGGCCGACGCAGTCATCTGCGGCAAGGGGTTCATCAAGGGCCGGCCGATCATGTTGGCCGTCATGGACCCGACGTTCATGATGGGCTCCATGGGCAGCGTCGTCGGCGAGAAGATCACGCGGACGATCGAGGACGCGGTGGACGCCAAGCTGCCATTGTTGATCGTCAGTTGCTCCGGCGGGGCGCGCATGCAGGAGTCGGCCCTGTCGCTCATGCAGATGGCCAAGACCAGCGCCGCGCTCGGCCGCCTCGACGACGCCAAGCAACTGTTCATCAGCCTGCTGGCCGACCCCACCACCGGCGGCGTGACCGCCAGCTTCGCCATGCTGGGCGACTTCATCCTGGCCGAGCCCAAGGCCCTGATCGGCTTCGCCGGGCCGCGAACGATCTGGAACACAATTAAGGTGGAACTCCCCGAGGGATTCCAGCGCAGCGAGTTCCTCAAGGAACACGGGTTCGTCGATTTTGTTGTCCACCGGAAGGACCTGCGCAGTGAAATTGCGAGGCTGATGGATTATTGTACGAAACAGGTTTGAACGGATTCGAACCTCATTCAACCACGGAGGTCACGGATGACCCGGAACATGGACGGAGGGGAAACCGCAGCGATCGGATCCACGACTCGAACGGAGGAACGCCCGGAACGCGATCCCAGGTTCCGCGGCGCGCCCGAAGGGCCGCGAGTTTTGTGGCGCGACGGGATCACCGCATTCGACCGCACCTGCGAGATCCACGCATCGGTTGCTTCGAAGGGCGTTACGCTTTCGTTCCGACTGCTTCACTCACCGACCGGAACCCGTCCCGACGAAGCAGCTCGAGAAGCCCGCGATTGATGTCCCGCGGCAGGGTGAATCCCTTGTAGATGAACCCCGTGTAGATCTCGACCAGCGTCGCGCCGGCGAGGATCTTCTCGTACGCGTCTTCGGCGGAGAAGATCCCGCCGACGCCGATGATCGTCAGCCTGCCCGCCGCGGCGCGGTAGAGCCTGCGAACGTGCTCGGTCGACCGCGCCCGCAGCGGCGCGCCGCTGGCGCCGCCATCGGTCGGCGCGCTCGGGGGCATTCCCTCGCGGCTCCGCGTCGTATTCGTCGCGACGATCCCGGCGAACCGCTGCCGCACCGCGACCTCGACCACCGCCTCCCCGAACTCCTCGTCGGGCGACACCTTCACGAACAGCGGCGGCCGCGCCCGCCCGTGCTGCGCTGCCAGCGCATCCGCCCGCTCCGACACGGCCCGCAGCAGTGGCTCCAGTTCCTCCGGTGCCTGCAGGTTCCGCAGCCCCGGCGTGTTGGGCGAACTCACGTTCACCACGAAGAAATCCGCCCGCGGAAAGAACGCCTCCACGCATTTCACGTAATCGTCCGCCGCCCGCTCCAGCGGCGTTACCTTGTTCTTCCCGACATTGAACCCCAACGGGATCGAAAGCCGCGGCGTGCGTTCGAGCGTCTTAAGGACGCCCGCGATCCCGTCGTTATTGAACCCGAGCCGGTTCACCAGCGCCTGCGCCTCCGGCACGCGAAAGATCCGCGGCTTCGGATTCCCCGGCTGCGCCAGCGGCGTGATCGTCCCCGCCTCCAGAAACCCGAACCCCAGCGCCTCCAGCCCCCGCAGCGCCCTCGCGTTCTTGTCGAACCCCGCCGCCAGCCCGACCGGATTCGGAAAGTGAAGCGCCACGGCCCCGTCCCCGAGCGTCACCCGCAACGCCGGATCGTCCACGCGCAACCGCCGCGCGAGCATCCCGCGCATCGGCGGCTTTCCAAACGATCGCAGGCCCCCGATCCCCAGGTGATGCGCCGCCTCCGGCGGCAACGAGAACAGAATCGGTCGGACCCAGTCGTATAAACCCATAGAGGCGGGGCATGATATCCAACAGGACTCAGAATTCTCCCCTGGTCGGGGGAAGTCTGCGGGTCGCATGGACAGGTACTCGTGTCCATGGCGTTCCGTGGCCGCGCCCACGGACATGAGTACATGTCCGTGCCACCCGGACGATTCGTTGGACTCATCCGGGTCATTCCGCCAAGGAGAGTCATGGCACTTGTGCTCGAACATGTCGCCGCGCCGACGGACGACGTGCGCCGGTTGATCGGCGAATTGGACGCCGAATTGAACGGGGCATATGCGCCGGACAACCGTCATGGCTTGAGCATCGCGCGATTGTTTCAGCCCAGCGTGCTGTTCTTCATCGCCCGCCTCAATGGCGAGCCGGTCGGTTGCGGCGGGATCGCATTCGAGGACGGGTTGGCCGAGGTGAAGCGCATGTACGTGCGCCCGCGGGCGCGGGGCCGCAAGGTCGCCCGGGCGATCCTTGCCCGGCTGGAGGAAGAAGTCCGCGCCCGAGGCGTCACGCGCCTCGTCCTGGAGACCGGCGATGCCCAACACGCTGCCATTCGCGTCTATGAAACGGCGGGATTCCGTCGCTGTGCCGCTTTCGGCGCGTATGCGACGATGCCTCCGAACGCCGTCCAATACAGCCTGTTTTTCGAGAAGCCGATCGGGTGACGCCGGGGCAGTCCCACAGGATTTCGAAAAATGACAGTTGAAATGCGACAGTAAATGTCTCATAATATCCGTCATGAATTCGGCCGAGTTGAGCATCGCCGACCTGGCCGACGCGGCAGGGCTGAGTCGGCGGGCGGTGCGGTTTTACGTCCAGCAGGGGCTGCTCCCGCCGCCTCGTGGGCGGGGGCGAGGGAGCCATTACGACGGCGCGCACCTCGACCGGCTCAGGCGGATCCTGGAGCTTCAGCAGGCGGGGCATTCGCTGGACGCGATCCGCCGGATTCTGGATGGGCGGGCGGTTGCCGAGCCTGCCGCGCCAACGAGGCGTCTTCCGCGGGCGAACTTGTCCGCCGAGTTGTGGACGCGCCTGAAGCTGATGGAAGGGGTCGAGCTCCACTTCGACACCGCCCGGCATAATCCGGAGGTTGAGAAGCTGTTGGCGCTACGTGATGTGGTTCGTGAGGTCTTTGCCCGGGAGAAGGATGAGGTGAGCGACGAGGAAACGTGACGACATAAATGGGCGGTGCAATACGTGTGAACGGTAGGGCGAGGCTCCTGCCGAGCCGCAGTTCTCGCATGAGCCTCGGCTCGGCAGGAGCCTCGCCCTCCCCAATGCGGTCGGATGCGATTGTCCTGACGGTGTGGGTTAGTGGTTGGAACTGGGAGATGAAAGGAGCCCGCGATGAGAGGCACGCGAATGCAAGCGGAACTGCGAACGACGAACGCCGCCGACCGGATCGCCCTCCGCGGCGTGCACGTGCACGCCCGCCTGAGCGGCATGAGCCAGAAGACCACGATCGAGCAGACGTTTGTCAACCTCGAGCCCCGGGCGATCGAGGCGGTCTACACGTTCCCGCTCCCCGACGGCGCGGCCGTCTGCGGGTTCGAGGTGATCACGGGCGACCACGTCCTCACCGGCGTCATCGAGGAATCCGACAAGGCCGTCGAGCAGTACGAATCGGCGATCTCGGAAGGCCACGGCGCGTTCATGGTCGAGCAGGACCGCCCCGACGTCTTCACCGCCCGCGTCGGCAACCTCAAACCGCGGCAGGCCGCGACGATCCGGCTCACGTACGTCTGCGCGCTCGACCGGATTGACCGCTCCATCCGCGTCGCCTTCCCAACGACGATCGCGCCGCGCTACCAGACTACGACTGCGACCGATCCGATTGCGGCGGCGATCGACGGCGACGCGCTCAACCCGCCGCACGTGCTGAGCGTGCCGTACGGCCTCAGCATGGAAGTGGACATTGCGCTGGGCCGCGAACTGGCCCGCGTGTCGTCCCCGAGCCATCGGATTGACGTGATCAACGGGGACAACGGCATGTGCCGCGTGACGTTCGCCGGGGGCGTGGGGGAGATGGATCGCGATGTCGTCCTGCTGCTGGAGGTGAAGCGCGAACACGCGCCGTCGGTCCAGGCCGCGCCCGGCCGCGAGGGGGAGACGTATCTTGCTGTGACGTTCGTCCCCGAATTCGACGAATCGGAACTGGTTGAGCGCAAGCCGGCGGAGACGGTCTTCGTCCTCGACTGCTCCGGCTCGATGTCGGGCGAGTCGATCGCCCAGGCGACCGCCGCACTGGAACTTTGCCTCCGCAGCATGTCCCTCGGCGACACGTTCAACGTCTGCCGGTTCGGATCGACCTGGGAACTGCTCGCCTCTGAGCCCCTGGTCTATTCGCAGGAGACGCTCGATCGCGCGATCCGGTACGTGCGGCAGGGGGCCAACCTCGGCGGGACGGAGATCTACCCGCCGCTCGAGGCGATCCTCTCCGTCCCGCCGCGGGCCGGCACCGTCCGCAACGTGATTGTGCTGACCGACGGCCAGGTGACCAACGAGCCGGCGGTGATCGACCTCGCCCGCCGGCACCGCGCGCACAACCGGATCTTCTCCTTCGGCATCGGCGCCGCGGCCAGCGCGTTCCTCGTCAAAGGCATCGCCCGCGCGACGGGCGGCGCCGCCGAGTTCATCTCGGCCGGCGAGCGGATCGACGACAAGGTGCTCCGCACCTTCGGCCGCCTCGCGTCGCCCCCGGTGACGGACGTGACGATCGACTGGGACGGGTGCGACGTGCAGACGCTGGCGGAACTCCCGCCGGTCTTCGACGGCGACGTGCTCGCCGTCTTCGGCCGCGCGCCAGGTCGCGCCCCGTCCCGGGTCACGCTGTCGTGCATGACCGCGTCGGGGCCGAGGAGCTGGAAGGTCGCGGTGCCGCCACCGGTCGAAGCAAGTGGGCAAGACCGCGTCATCGC
>DASXMX010000417.1:0-2106 GCA_036495445.1 Tepidisphaeraceae bacterium | reverse complement strand
TGTCGATTCGGCCGCTGCCGAACTGGCCCACGAGGACGTCGCCGGCCAACCTGCCCCAGGTGGACGGCGCGACGGTCACGCCCCACGGGGCGTTCAGGAACGCGCCGCGCTGCAGCCGGTGAATCAGCTTGCCGCTGGTGTCGAACACGTCCACGAACCCGTGTCCCGCGCCCGGGACATCGTTTTGCTTGAGCGCGTCCTGCTTGGCATAGGTCACGTACAACTGTCCCCCGACATCCTGGACGTTGAACGGCGCATATCCCTTGGGAATCGTACGGTCGCTGAACCCGCTGGATGGCGTCACGTTGGCAAACGAACTGTCGTAGACCTCGATGTGCCCGCTGTTGAAATTCGCAACGAACAGGTCCGTCCCGCTGCTTGTTTGGGCCAGCGTCGCGCCCTTGTAGACGGCGCCGCCGGCGGAGTTGTCCACCGCGATGACGGCGTGGTTCAAATCCAGCGACGGGTTCCAGCCGGTGATCGCGCCGTCTTCGCCCACGAAGACGAAGAACGAGTTCATCGTGACGCCGTTTTCGGTGATCGGGAACCCGGTGCCGCCGGCGAAGACCTGGCCGGTCGGGTTGCTCGGCTGCGCACTTGTCGGCGTCGAGCCGCCGCCCGGGACGATGACCGTGGGCGTGAGCGGCGTCGGCGCCGAAATGCCCGAGACGTTGTACAGGGACGCGACGCCCGCATTGTTCTCTGAGATCCACAACTCGCCGCCCGCCGGGTCGAACGCGACGCCCCACGGGTTGAGCAGGTTCGGGTCTTGAACCAGGGCAACGCCCGCCTGGTCGGAGATCAGGTTCGTCTGCGCCACCAGCGGCTGCTGGGCCGCGAGGAAGACTCTCGCTTCCAGACCCTCGACCCGGGCCCGCGTTCGGCTCTCACTGAACCGTCGATCGAACATCACATGTCTCCAAAAGAGGGCCGGGGTGATCTGGACCGAGGCCCTTGCCTTGATGACGGTGAGCCTAGCGGCGCGGTGTGATTGGAGAGCGACGAATGCAAAGAATGCAGAAATCGAGACAGAGAACGTGCCGAAATCGTTTCTTGGCGCGGTCGGAATCTCTCAGAAGCCCCTGGCGAACATGCCAACGAAGATGAGACCGCCGATTACCCCGAGGATGATGCCGGCGATGGCCATTCCCTTGCCCCCGCCCTCGCCCCCGGCTTTGCTCACCTGGTTGTAGCCGATGACCCCGAAGATAATGGCCAGCAACGCGGCGATCAGGAACGTGCAGGGGATCAGGCCGATGATGCCCAGCACCAGCGACGCGACGCAGAATCCGTTGTTGGAGCCGGTCGCTTCGATCGTGGTCCCTTCCATGGTGAAGGGCATGCCGCAGCTCTTGCAATTGTTGGCGGTGATCGGGCTGATGGCCGAGCAGCGGGGGCAGCGGATTGACTGTTTCCCGTCCTTCGCTCGCATGATGGCGGGCGCCCGCTCGCCGGCCGCGGCATAGGCGTGAACCGGGTGCGGGTCCTGCTTGATGATCTGCCGCGTCTTGGGGTCGATCAGCCGCCCGTAGCGGTCGAGGATCGGGATCGTGATGTTGTTCCCGCAGGTCGGGCACTGGCCCTCCTGCCCGCCCATGGCTTCGGTGGCTTCGAGCCGGCTGGAACAATAGCCGCAATTGAACCCGTAGCGCTTGCCGCCCGAGCGCATGCCGGGGAACTGGCCGGGTGCGGCCTGGGAGGGGTAAGGCGAAGGTGAGCCTCGCCCCCCGCCGGAAACGCCCGCGGCGACGGCCGCGGCTTGCGGCACGGCCGCCGGCACCCGCAACGTGGTAAAACACGTCGGGCACCGGACCAGTTGCCCCGCCTGGGCATCCTCGGCCGACAGAGACGTGCGGCAGACGTGACAGACGAAAACAATCATGGCCCGAAAACAATGGTAGTTTGCCGCACGCGTTTTGCCAACTGCGGGCCGCCGCTTGCCCAATGCACACAAGGGCGATCCCATGTGGCCAACAACGCGATCGGGCCGGCATCGGGTGGCACGGGCATGTACTCATGCCCGTGTCTCACCGCGGACCCAACCGGCTAGCACGGCATTTTCCGTGCCGTCGGTTGCCTCGAATCACCACGGACAAGAGTACTTGT
>DASXMX010000416.1:0-14227 GCA_036495445.1 Tepidisphaeraceae bacterium | reverse complement strand
GCCGAGCCGGGGGGCTGTGGCGCAGGCTTGCAGCCTGTGCAAAACGACCCGCGGCTCGGCGGGAGCCTCGCCCTCCCGGCTTGGTGCCTTTACTGGCACAGGAGTATCCCTGATACCCCTTCCGACGTTATCCATGATGCTGCGCAGCGGCGCTCCAGCCGCCGGCGCAGCGGCATTGTGGGTAACTCGGCGGGCGCATGCTCTGCCGCGGTGAATAAGCTGTCGCCGGCCGGATCGCCGCGTCCGACGGCGGGCAAAGCGTGTAACGTGCGGCCTCCCGATGCAGGCACGGTCGTCCCCGCCGACGCCAAGGCGCGGACACGGTCGAGTTTCCCTGGGCCCGCGAGGCCTCGCGAGCAAGATCACCGCGGTCCGCGCCGCGGCGCCTGCCCAGACGTCCAAGAGAACACCGCCCCAGCGAGGGCCCCGTATCCGGTCGACCGGCGGCAGGCCGGGCGAGGCGGGACGGGCGCGTGCCGTGCGGGACTCACAAGGAGAACCGATGGACACGCCCGCCGCCCCCGCCCCGGACCCCTCTGCCGGCACCGCGTCGCCGCCCGATCCCTACGGCTCGCTCACGCACTTTGGCGCGGTCGACTGGGCGCGGGGGCATCACGACGTGCGCGTGGTCGGCGCCGCCGGGCGGGTCGTGCTGGAACTGCGGATCGAGGACACGCCCGAGGGCTGGGCCGACCTGCGGCAGCGGCTGGCGGCCCTCAAGGCCCCCGATGGCTCGGCGCCGGCCGTCGCGTCGGCTTCGCGATCGAGACCTGCGCCGGACCGGCCGTCGAGCGGCTGCTGGAGGCGCAATACGGCGTGTTCCCGCTGAACCCCAAGGCCGCCGCGGCGGTATCGCGACCGCAAGGCCCCCGCGGGCGCCAAGAGCGACCGGCGGCTCGACGCGTTCTGCTGCGCCGACGCGCTGCGGACCGACGGCGGCCACGCCGGGCGGGTGCTGCGGCCGCAGGCGCCCGCTCACCCACGAGCTGCGGTTGCTGTGCCGCGACGAGATCGCGCTGATCGGGCAACGCACGGCGCGCTGGTCAACCAGCTCCGGGCGGCGCTCAACGAGTATTGGTGATGTCCTAAATTGTCTGTAAATAAAAGTGGTCTGGCCGTACGTTCGGTGGCGTGTTGTTAAATCCCGAACGATGAGGAGACCAGACCATGGACAATGTATCACTGGAAGAACGTTTGGCACAGATGAGCCGTGAAGCTCGCGAGGAACTGGCCGAAGGCAAAGAGCTGGCCGGCAGCTTCTTTTGCCGGATGGGCAAGCTGATGGTCGAGCAGCTTCTCAAGGCCGAGGTGTCCGAATCGTTGGGACGGGACAAGGGCGAGCGTCGGGAGTCGGGAGTCGGGCCAGGGCGGCTATCGCAACGGCTACAAGGCCCGCACGCTGCGGACCGGCGAGGGAATGATCGAGCTGGAGGTGCCGCAGGTCCGCGGCCTGGAAGATCCCTACCGCTCGCTGATCTGGCAGGGCCTGGGCCGCCGGTCGGTGTCGCTGGAGAAGCTGGCCACCGAGATGTACGCCCGCGGCCTGTCGGTGCGAGACATCGAGGATTTGCTCAAGCAGCTGAGCGATGACGGCCAGACGATGCTGCTGAGCAAGTCATCGGTCAGCGAGGTGACCGAGGTGCTCTGGCAGGCGTACGAATCGTTTACCAAGCGGGAGTTGAGCAGCTTCGACGTGGTCTACCTGTTTGCCGACGCCGTGCATGAGAGCCTCAAGCAGCAGGCCAATTGCAGCCAGGCGGTGCTGGTCACGTGGGGCATTTTACGCGATGGATCGAAAGTCTTGCTGCACATGAGCCTGGGGAACAAGGAAAGCGCCGACAGTTGGCTCGAGCATTTTCGTTCGCCGGTCAGCCGGGGAATGCTTACGCCGCTGACGGTGACCAGCGACGGGGCGCCGGGACTGATCAAGGCGATCGAGGGGATGTGGCCCGAGGCCGAGCGAATCCGGTGCTGGGTACACAAGATGCGCAACGTCCTGGACAAGGTTCCCGACGAGCAGCGGGAGACGGTTAAGCGATTGCCGTTCGACATCCGCGATGCCCCGGATCATGCCATCGGACAAGCACGGGCCAAGGCGTTCATCGAGCAGTACAAATCGAAGCTGCCCAGCGCGGCGGCCTGCTTCGAGGAGGACCTGGAAGCGAGCCTCAATCACCTGAAGCTGCCCAGTCTCCATCACAAATCGATCCGCACGACCAATCTGGTCGAACGCGGCTTTGAGGAGGAACGCAGACGCTCGAAGGTGATCCCCGAGTTCCGAACCGAAAAGGAGTGTTTGAAGCTGGTCTTCGCCGTGTTGTGGCGGGCCAGCCAGAGATGGCTGAAGGTCAAGTTCACCGAGATCGAACGAAGGCAATTGGAGGCCTACATCCGCGTGCGTCAGGCTAGCGGCAAGAAGGTGCGTGATCTGTTTGCCGCCTGATCGAACGTGCCGGTCGGGCCGCTACGTTTACAGACGAATTTGGACTTGACCCACCTGTGGGCCGACCGCAGCCGCGTCAAGTGCCCGTGGGCCGAGGCGTATTACCGGCACAAGCGCGAGCAGGGCATGCATGGGCCACGCCGCCGCCCTGCGCTCGCTGCCTGGCGATGCGCTGGCTCGAGGTCCTCTGGAAGATGTGGCATCTTGGTTCGAGGGTGTCGCGCGCGGGACAATTTGTCGTTTTGATGTGACCGATGCAATGACGCTCGATTACGTATTCAGGTCGGTCGATGCTGCGCGACTGGGCGCGACAGATTCGGGGGGTCGCGCGATCGCCACCCTCTAGGCGAGGAAAGAGGGGACCGGAATGTCCTGCATCAAGGTCGGTTGTTTCGTGCTACATTGTGCTACGTCCTGATGCATCGACATTTCGTCGCACCGAGATGGCTTACGCCGTCTGCAGGTCGGCGGCGGAGGGCGCGGGCGTGCCGGCGGGAGGGGGCGGTTGTTCCTGGGACGGCGTGCTGAGGCTCCGATCCAATCCCTGCTCGAGCGTGTAGCGGGGCTTCCAGCCGAGGACGGTTTTGATCTTCCGGTTGGAGTAGTTCAGCGGCCGGCCGCGGGCGGCGAGGCGGCAGGGGACCAGCAGGCTGGGGACGCGGGCGCGGTTGCCGAGGAACCATCGGTTGACCAATGCGATGCTGCCGGCGGTGAGGCGGAGCAGGCCGTAGGGGACGGGGATCACCCGCCGGCGGGGCGTGAGGCGGCGGAGCACCATGCGGGTGAACGCGCGCTGCGTCGGCGCGCCGTCGTCGACGATGTTGAACGTCTGGCCCTCGGCCGACTCGGACGTCGCGGCCATCACGATCGCCTCGGCGCAGTTCTCCACGTACGTGAGCGGCACCTTGGCCCACGCCCCGGTGCGGATCCAGAACCGCGTGCCGGCCGGCATGCCCATCCAGGCGTTGAGCAGGTTGTCCTTGCCCCAGATCATCCCGGGCCGCAGGACGACAAGGCTCCATTTATTCGCCGCGGCATGGGCGCGGATCAAACGTTCCTGGACGAGCTTCGTGTGGGCATAGGCGTCGCGGTTCAACGCGTCCGATTCCAGCGGGGTTTGCTCGTCCAGCGCGGCCAGCGGGGAGGCGCGGACCATGTCGTAGACGGAGAAGGAACTGATCGCCACGATCCGGCGGAAGCCGGCCTCGGTCATCGCGGCCAGCAGGTTCTCGGTGGCGACGACGGTGCCCGCGTATTGCGTGTAAACGTCACCACTTTTGGCGGCGGCGAGGTGGATGACCGAGTCGACGCCGCCGACCGCGTCGACCAAGCCGTTGCGCGACCGCAGGTCGGCGCGGACGATCTCCAGTTTGTCCGTATGCGGCCAGCCGAGCTTGGAGATGTCTGCGCTCGGCCGGACCATCGCGCGGACCGCGTGGCCCTGCCGCAGCGCCTCGCGCACGATGTAGTTGCCGAGGAATCCGCTCGCGCCCGTGACGAGAAACTTCATGTGCAGCCTTCCAGCAGTCGGTTCAATCGTGATCCATTCATCGCAGCGAAGCCCGCAGGTTAAACCTGATTCTCGTCGCTCAACAGCGCATCGACCAGCTTGCTCGCGCGGTCCATGTCGTCGAATCCAACGGGCGGTTGTTCGTTGCGCCGCAGGGCGGCGTAGGTTCGGTCGAGGAACGTCGCCAGGCCTTCGTACGGCGTCTTCTGCAACACCTTGTTTCGGAACCCGACGACGCTGGCGCGGACCAGTCCGCATCCGCCGAGGAACTGGTTCGCGAGCGGGTTCAGTTGCTTGCCGACGGGCCGTGAGACGTTCGTCCTCACATGAGGCTGGAACAGGTCCGTCTCGGCCCAGCCCTTGGTCCCGCGCACCGTGACGGTGAACGCGTCCGGGGCGGTGTAGGTGGAGAAGCGGATCCGCGCGTGGGCCTTGGGGCCGATCAGCAGGGCGTCGAGATCGTCGTACTTGAAGAGCGGATGGTCGCCCTTTTTCGACCAGGCCGCCGCGACGCGGTCCCAGCTTGGCATGAACCGGAGCGTCAGGTAGCACAGGTGCGTAATGAACTCGTGGATGATCCCGGCCGGCATCTTGTGGCTCGGGTGCGGGATGTTCTCGTCGGTGTAGCGGCTCCCGTCCTGCATCACGTCCAGCGCCATCCGCACTTCGACCTCGCGCACTTCGCCGAGCCGGCCCTCGTCGAGCATTTGACCGATCTGCAGGATCGGCTCGTTGAAGCGGTAGTTGTGGTCCTCGATCAACCACTTGTTGCGGGACCGGGCGTGCGACCAGAGATCGTGGAATTCCTTGTTGCTCGGTGCGACCGGCTTTTCGACGATCACGTGTGCCCCGGCGTCGAGGCATTGCGTGGCCAGCGGCACGTGGGTGTGCGGCGGCGTCAGCACGTGCACGACGTCGGGCTTTGCCGAGGCGAGCATGTCGGCCGTGTTGGTGAACGCCCGGCCGGACTTGAACCGCATCACGGCATAATTCGCCAGCGAGGGGGAGAGGTCGCAGACGCCCGCCAGCTCGACGCCGGGCGATGTGCTGAGGTAGCGCAGGTGTTCCTCGGAGATCGCGCCGGTGCCGATCACGGCGGCACGCAGGCGGGGAGCGTTGTCAGTCGTCGTCGCCGAAGTTGCCGAAGCCATCTGGGGGAGTTCTCCAATCACACGGAAGGACTGTCAAGCGATGTGGCACAGCCGCCCTCGGCGGTGTCCCGCGAAGCGGAAATGATTTCCGCCTGTCGACGGAACACAGCCGAGGGCGGCTGTGCCACATCGATGATCCGCGCCGGGATGCCAACGGCTGTCGCGCCGGGCGGCACGTCCTGCAGGACAACGCTCATCGCGCCGATCTTCGCCCCCCGGCCTACGCGGATGCCGCCCAGGATCTGCGCGTACGCGCCGACGTCCACTTCGTCTTCCAACACCGGCACCGGTCCGCCCTCGTGGCGGTTGCCGATCGTCACGCCCTGACGAAGCGTGCAGCCGGCGCCGAGCTTGGCGTCGGCGTGGACGAAGATGTTGCCAAAGTGATAGATCCGCAAACCGGGTCCAACCTCCACGCTCTTGGGGATGCTGATGCCGGTGAGCGTTTCGGTGGCGCGGTAGAGCAGCCAATAGAATCGGTCGCCCAAGCGCTTGCGAAGTCCCGTCGCGCGGCGGTCATTGCGTCGGCCGAAGCGGTAGACCCACAGCGCCCAAGCCGACTGCTCCTTGAGCATCGGCCGGGGCGACAGGCGCTGAAGATCGGCTTGCCAGTCGGGGTCCTTCATCCTGCTGCATGGCCGGCGGGGGGCCAGTTGCTTGTACTCGATCAGCCGCGTGTTCCGCCCGCGGCGGCGGTCGTGCCGATAACGCACTTCGCCCCACATCGCGGGCCACTTGCCAAGCATCGTCAAAATCCCGTGGGCGATTGCGTCCGAATTACTTCGCAGCCGCCGGCGCCACCGCACGGCGATGCGAAGCATCTGCGCCGGCAGCGCCAGTGCAAGCAGGATCGACGCCAACACGCCCCATTGTGCGCCGGCAACAAGGCCGACGAGGATGCCCGTGGCAATGACGGCGGCCGGAAACCCGATCGCCCAGAGGCGCGTGCTGCGGACCTGCCTGGCGAACAGCCCCTCCCGGCCGAATCGGGCCGCGACGTCGGCCGCACCGTACCCGCTGCGCACGGCCCGCCGACACCATTGGCCCAGGCGGAGCATCGCCGAATCGTGCAGCGTCATCTCGGCATCGATCCGCACGACCTTCCACCCCTTGGCGCGGATCCGCCGGCATAGTTCCGGCTCTTCGCCCGCGGCGACGGAGGGGTCGAACCCGCCGACCGCCTTAAACGCTTCGACCCGCGTCATCGCGTCGCCGCCGCAGCTTTCGACTTCGCCCATAGGCGTATCCCATTCCACGTCCGCCAGCCGGTTGTAGACGGAGGCTTCCGGGAAACGCTCGCGGCGTCGGCCGCAAATGACCGCGACGTCGGTCCGCGCGTCAAGTTCGGCCCGTGCGCGCTCGATCCAGCCCGCAACCGCTTCGCAGTCCCCGTCAACGAATTGGACGTATCGCACCTCGGGATTGACGAGCATCAGCCGCTCGAACCCCGCGTTCCGCGCCCGGGCGGCGGAGAAGGGGAGCGACATGTCCAGCTCAACCACCTCCGCCCCCAGCGACCGCGCCAGTGTCACGCTGCCGTCGGTCGAGCTCGAATCGACATACACGACCGCCCCCCCGCGGCCGACGACCGACGCGAGGCAGCGGCGCAGCCGCTCCCCTTCGTTCCTGCCGATCACGATGACGCCGATGTCGCTCATCTATTTGCTTGGTGCTTCTTGGGGAGAATTAGTGCTTACAGTGAACTTATCACTTTCGCCGGCACGCCGACGGCGACCGAGCGCGGGGGGATGTCGGTGACGACAACGGCGTTCGCGCCGATCACGCTGTCGTGGCCGATGGTCACGTTTCCGAGGACCGCGACGCCGCAGCCGAGGTCAACCCGATCTTCGATCTTCGGCAGTTGATGAAGTCTCTGTCGGCTCGAGACGCCAAAGGTCGTGTTCTGGCGGATGTGAACGTCGTCGCCGATGGCCTCGGCGTGGAGGATCATCCCGCTATGGTGCCAGATCCGCACCCGCCGGCCCATCTTTACCGTGTACGGCAGCGTGATCCCACACGTCCACTCGACCCACTTGAACAGGAACCCGTACAGGAGCGTGCACGGCGCGCGTAAGACCTTCGGCAGCCCCATCCGCCAGTTGCCGAAACGGTGGACGGCGATGGCCCAGAACCCCTGTTCGAAGATGTTGCCATCATGCGTGCGCAAGTCCTCGCGCAGCAGGGCGAGCAACCCGATTCCCGTCGGGTTCATGTTGCGCGAGCCGTGGCCGACCGGTGGGGCACCGGTATGGCGGGTCGCAGGTGGGGCGTCCGTCGTCGTCATGGTGTTGCGAGAAGCAGTTGCTTAGCGCTCCCGGCTTGCCCCCGCCGCTGCACCTTACGATCGGCGGGGCGAATAGACATACGGGAGGTCCTTCGGGGAAGCGATGACCGCCGCGTTGCCCGCGCCGGCAAATGCCGGCGCGCCGGCGAAGCCCGCGCGAGCAGCGGCAGGCCGTGCGGCAGGCGAACGGCCCGTGCGCTCCGCATCTGCCGCTTGCGCCAGGTTTCGCCGGGAGAAGACAGTCTTGGAAAGTCCGCCGATTGTCGCCACGGCGCCGACCGCAAGTGAGGCCACGGGGTTGAACGTCGCGTTGAACAAGCTGTCGATCATGTACAAGGCCAGCACGACGGACAGGGAGACCGCAGCCGCGCAAGCCGGATCGTTCCAGAATCGCGTCGGGATCCGCCACCACACCAGCAGCACGGACCCAATGATCATGATCGTCAGCGCGCCCAATCCCACGAACCCGAACTCGCCCAGCGTGATGATCCACAACCCGTCGACGATCGTCCGGTCATGGTTGTCGAAGATGTCGTACACGTGCGACCGGTTCCACCCGCCCCAGCCCAGGATCGGCCGCTCCAGCGCCTTTTCGGTCAGCAGGTTTTCCATCTTCAGCCGGAACGCGAACGATTCGGCGCGGGTGGGGGAGATGACGTTGGCCATTTGGGTCAAGGTGTCGCCCGACCAGTCGCGGGCCGACCGAACCGCCATGTACGTCGGCGCCGCCAGGATCAGCAGCAGGGCGGCCAGGCGGGTCTTGGGCCACCATCGGGTCATCAGCAGCACGCTCATGCCCCCGGACATCAGCATGACGCCGCCGAGGGCCTTACAGAAGAACGTGGTGACGATCAGCACGAGGGCGATCCACCCCATCGGCATGAACAGCAGTTTCCGCGGCGAGCCGGTCATCCACGCCCAGAACGCCAGCACCGAGCAGACGCCCATGAACATCGTCACCCGCAGCCCGTCGGCGAGGAACACGTTGGGGCGCCAGCCGAACAGCTTGACGCCGAACAGGTACGAGTCCGTGCGGAAGCTGAGGAACGTCATCCCATAAAGCTCGCCGTGGAGCTGCGGGCTCATGCGGATTTCCCACCAGCACAGCGGCACGTACGCCAGCCCGCCGAGGATGATCCCCATGGCCAAATGGCGGACCGCCTCCCAGTCGGTGAAGTAGGCCCGCCCGATCCAGTAAGCCAGGCCCCAGCGGAACAGCAATGTGAGGCTCGCCGCGATGCCGTCCATTGGGCCCAGGCCGTTGACCATCGATGTGGCAAACGGAGAGGTCAGCAGGACGAACCACGCCAGATCGATCAGCCGCCAGCGAACGGAGAGCAGTCGCCCGCCATCGAAGATAAACGACCCCAGGATCGCGCCCAGGGCGGTCAAAGAGACCTTGTCGATCGGCGGTATCGTTTGAAACCGGAACGACTGCTCCGGGAGGAACAGGTATCCGACGACGAACGCCGTGATGACCGCCCACCGCGGTCGCATCAGCGCGAACATGATGAGGATCGCCGGCACCCAGGCGAAGAGGACGACGAGCCCGAAAACCGAGATCTCTGGCTGATTCATCATACAGACACACTCGCCGCCCTCGGGGGCGCAGCCGATTTCTGCGACCCGGACTTCGCCAGGCGCCGGGCGCCCGCGAGAACGCGCCGGTAGAACTCGATCGTCTGCCGGGCCACGCGGTCGGGCGCATACCGTTCGGCCGCATCGGCGGCCGCCCGCTGGCCAAGCGTCGCCGCGTGCGCCGGATCGTTGAGCAGGGCCAACACTTTATCGGCCAGATCGGCCGGGTCGCCCGGGACGGCGGTCAAACCATTTTGCCCGTCCTGGATCATGTCGGTCTGAGCACCCGCCGCGCCGACGACCAGCGGGCACCCCGCCATCATGGCCTCGGCCGCCGCGATCCCGAATGTTTCATACCGCGAAGGGGCCACGGTGACCAATGCCCGTTTTCGAAATTCGGCCGCCGCCGAGGCCGGCAGAAAGCCGTGATACGTCACGCGTGCCCGCTCGGCCTCGCCCAGCTTGTCGCGTAAATACTGTTCAATCGTGATCTTCCGCCCGTCCGGCTCCTGGCAGCCGCGGTCGGGTCCGATGAAGTCCAGATGCACGTCCGGGCGCTGTCTGGCGATCCGGGCGAACGCCTCGATCATCGTGTCGCCGCCCTTGTGCCGGTCGAACCGGCCGACGAAGACGATCCGATTCCGGTCGCACGCCTGTAGGTTCCATCGGTCCGCGGCCTCCACGGGCTCGACCGGATTCGGGATCACCTCCGCCCCGGGCAACGCGATCCCATACCGCCGCCGAACCGAATCCAGCACGTGCCTCGATGGGGCTGTGATCGCGTCCGCACCTTCGATCGCGGCCCGCTCCCACTGCTCCCGCTTGGCAAACTCCGCGTCCTCGACCGCGCCGTTCGCGGTGCCATTCAAAAACCACGGGCCGTGTAACCGCACGATCAGCGGCACCGGGCAGCGCCCGACCAGATACCGCGGCCAGCCGAACGACTCTTCCATTTCGATCAGGTCAATCGCCCGCTCGCGATGGAGCCGTCGTACCTCGCCCAGCAGGGCGGTGCCGTGGGATCGGTGCAGCCACATCTCGGGTCGGAGCCGCCACATCACCTTGGCCAGCAGCGAATGGTTATCGCGATCCAGCACGTGGACGAGCGGGTCGGGCTTGGCCGCGGGATCGCGCTGCTCGGCTGATATCACCTGGCAACCGACGCCCGCGGCGCGCAGGGCGCGAGCCATCGTGGCGACGTAGGTCGTCACGCCGTTGGCCATCTTCTCCGGGGGCCAGCCTTGGGTGAAGAGGCCGACGGAGAGGGGGGCGGGTTGTTTCGCGTTATGCGTCAAGGTCGCTCGCTGGATCACATTGGTTGTCACGCGCCGGATCGCCGCTTGCGTTTGGCGGGGCCGCCGCATTGCATCCCTTCGTTCGCGAAGCCGCAAGCGGCGCTATTACCGCCCGCGCAGTGCGCAATACATCAACCGCCAACTCTCCATTCTCATCGGCGCCGCGCGAAAGGTCCGCAGCGCGTACTTCCTCGCCGTCGCGACGTTCCCGCCCGTTAGCGCCCACCACCCCCACACCCGGAACCGGTCATTGGGCGACTCGAACGTCGCCTGGTGCACCGTCCGCGGCCCCCGCGGGGCCGGCAGCCCGCGCCGGGCATACATCTCCGCCTCCAGCGCCGGCCGGATCTGGTCCTGG
The DNA here is from genome assembly GCA_036495445.1 of Tepidisphaeraceae bacterium. Taxonomy (GTDB): domain Bacteria; phylum Planctomycetota; class Phycisphaerae; order Tepidisphaerales; family Tepidisphaeraceae; genus DASXMX01. The sequence goes on along the minus strand of DASXMX010000416.1, from coordinate 3,608 downwards.
TCCTTGTCCCGCGTCGCGCACACGCTGGCGGGGTGCAGCCGGTATTGCAGCAGCACGTCCTTGAGGCTCGCGATCCGCCCGACTTCCGCAATCCTCAGGAACAGGTCCAGGTCTTCAAGCCACTGGTACTTCTCCCGGTACCCGCCCACCTTGGTCATCGCCTCACGCCGCACCATGATCGTCGGGTGAACGAGCGGCCACCGTCCCGCGAGCAGCGCCTGGTCGATCGCCTCGTGCGTGTACTCGGTATCCTGCTTCGGGCAGAGCGTCGCCCCCGCCGGATCGATCAACATCACCTGCGACCCGACCAGCACGTGGTCCGGATGCTCCCGCAAAAACGCGACCTGCCGCTCGAACCGTTGCGGCATCGAGATGTCATCCGAATCCATCCGCGCGACCAACTCGCCGCCCGCGGCGGCCAGCCCGTCGTTGAGCGCCCCGACGATCCCCGAATTCGGCCGGCTGATCACCCGCACCCGCGGGTCCTTCGCCGCGTACTCCCGCAGGATCGCGGGCGACTCGTCCGTCGACCCGTCATCCACCGCGATCAGTTCGAATTTGCCAAACGTTTGCGCGAGGATGCTCTTCACCGCCGGCCGCAGGTACCGGCTGGCGTTGTACACAGGCATCACGACGGAAACGACTGGCGAACCCACGCGAAGCGCCTCTTCTCTCCCAAGCCAAACCGCACAGCCACGGCCGGTCCCGGCGGGCGACCATCTTAGTCTCACCCACGCCCCCCAACCACGCCCCAGCCCGTCGCCGCTTAGAAGATTATCGGCACGCCCTCCACCCTGCTGGAACCCCCGATCCGCCCTCATCGCCGTGGCCAAGTGTCGCACGGCATCCCCGTCCGGCGACGAGCGTGCCGCCTGTCCCCAATGTCTCACTTGTCCCTAAATGTCTCGCTTTTGGGGATGTTTATATCGCATTCGATAGTTAACAGGTTATCTCCTTGTCTGAAAATGGTTTATGCCGAAATGTCTCACCCTCGGCCCCGATCGTCTTGTCGCGCGAGATGGAGAACGTAAACATTGTTCGTATAAAGTCTTACATGCAGTGTCCTGCCTGATGAAGGTTCCCAGATCAACTGGTACAACGCCGTTGAGAGGCCCCGTGGCCGTTGGCAAAACGTGGCCCGCGAACGCCTGTGCCAGCAGAGGCTACGCCGCGACGCGCATGAACGGCCCTCGGAGTTTCGGATAGGACCACACGGTCCACGCCGGGCGTTGGTCGTGCGGTGGACGAGGAAAAGCCGAGGAAAACCGGGACGTTTCTGAATTTCCTTGCTCGTTCGGCGTTTGACGGTTAACCTGCCGGCCATGCCCCGCAAAGCCCGCCACGCCCCCGGCGGCCTCATCTACCACGTGCTGAACCGCGCCGCCGGCCGGGCGACGCTGTTCCGGGGCCGCCGCGACTTCGAGGCGTTCCAGGGGTGCCTGGCGCGTGCGGTCGAGGCGGAGCCGATCCGCGTGCTGGCCTACTGCGTGATGTCGAACCACTGGCACCTGGTCCTCTGGCCCGAGCGGGACGGGCAGCTCGCCCGGTTCATGCTGCGGCTGACGGTCGCCCACTCCCGCCGGTGGCTGATCCACCGCGGGCAGATCGGGACCGGGCACCTGTACCAGGGGCGGTACAAGAGCTTCGCGATCCAGGACGGGCCGCACCTGAGCACCGTCTGCCGCTACGTCGAGCGCAACCCGGTGCGGGCCGGCGCGGCCAAGCGCAGCCGCGACTGGGCGTGGGGCAGCGCGGGACAGGCCGACCTCGCGGCCGAGCTGAGACTGCCCTTGGAGAAGCACCCGCACCTGGCCCGGCCGGACTGGCGTGCGTGGGTGGACCGGCCGCAGACCGCCGCCGAGGAGGCCGCGCTCCTTCGCTGCATCCGCGAGGGCCGCCCGTTCGGGGAGGACAAATGGCTCAAGACGATGGAGAAGGCCCTCGGCTGGCGCGAGCCGCTGAAGCGGGGACGGCCACGGAAGGCGGCGAGTCGACCCGGAAAATGAGAAACGTCCCGGTTTTGCCGTCCGTCCCGGTTTTGCCGTCTGGGGTCCGAAATCCAGAAACGTCCCGGTTGTTCTTCCCCGTCCCGGTTGTTCTTCCCAGTGAGACAGCACATTTCCGATGTCGCGCAAGCAGCTCAAAAGGCCGTCGCTGCAGCCTTGAAGGGGAAATTCGACCAGCTAAATGCCGCAGCGGAGAACGCGAATGACGACCGTTGCCCTGAACTGGAAAAGCTTTGGGACGAGACACAGAAGCTGAGCACTGATCAGCCCGTTGTCCCAAGCATCATTCAGATGGAAGGCGATCTCCTCTTGCAGCTTGCTGCTTCTCGATGATGGAGAATCACGGGAAGCCCGTGGGAGGCGATAAATAGTAGCGGTTATTGGCAGTACCGCGGGAACTATCCCCAATTCTTGATACCGTGGACTACACTATGGGATGTAGCTAAACGTCTGAATGCCATTGGCTACGGTCCGGCGGGCGTTCCTCCTCAACAATGGGGATGGCCAGTGGCCCACCAGTGACCTATTTGATATTCGGGCGAAGAAAACGGGACAGTCACGATTCTGATGGGCTCGGTTGCCAGCGCGCTGGCCGACCCATTGAGCACTCGGATGAGCCCGGTAAACGTGACTGTCCCGTTTTCAGGGTTGTCCCGTTTTCAGGGTTTGTCCCGCTTTCAGTGTTCGTTTTCAGGGTTCAACGTGCTCCACGGGCAGACTTCTGATCCGGCTGCGCGAAATGTTTGCCAACCAAAGCCGCCGACAATTGCCGTTCCCTCCCGCCCGAAACATCGGGTGTCTCGGAGTATATCGCTAAAGCCGTCGCCCTTCAGCGCGGCAGTGGAACAACTTTTGAGCCACCGCCTAATCCACCGGATGGAGTTCTTTTCCAACCAAACTCCCAACGCACGCGATTGTTCGAGTTTTACCACGGGCTCATCAACATCACGCACCGGAGATCGACGGGCCGCGGGATCGGCATGGCCTTCGCTCTGGGGCTCGACCACTCCGGGCAGAGTTGCCCGCGATTGCCGTTCGATCAATTCAGTCGCGCACCCACGAAAGGAAAGTTTGATGAAGACGTTTCGCAAGAATCGTAGAGGAGATCACTTTCGCAGCGCGTTTGAGAACCTCGAAGCCCGATGTTTGCTCAGCGCATCGCCAGTCGATGTCCTCACCTATCACAACGACACTTCCCGCACCGGGGCGAACCTGAACGAGACGACGCTGACGCCGCAGAACGTCAACGCGTCAAGTTTTGGGAAGCTCTTCGATTACACAGTCGACGGCCAGGTCTATGCCCAGCCCCTGGTGGTCAGAAATCTTAATATAGACGGCCAGGTCCACAACGTCCTGATCGTGGCCACGGAGAACGACAGCGTCTACGCTTTCGACTCCAACGACCCGACCGCGGGCCCGCGGCACAACGGCATCCTCTGGCAGACCAGCTTCATCGACCCGGCAAACGGCATCACCCCCGTCCCCGAACAGGACGTTGAGAACAACGGCGTCGGGCCGATTTACGGCATCACGGCCACGCCCGTCATCGACCGGTCCACGAACGCGATCTACGTCGTCAGCCAGGTGAAGGAGCAACCGACC
>DASXMX010000415.1:0-19586 GCA_036495445.1 Tepidisphaeraceae bacterium | reverse complement strand
CGTACGTCTTTCAGCCGGCCTGGCAGATGCACAACGAAGAGTTCAAGGGTCCCGAAGACTCCATTGTCTACATCCACCAACTCGGAAAGGCCGACTTCATTCCGTTCAAGGGTGCCGGCCCGGCGGAGAAGGAATGAGCTTAGCCGAACAAACCGGGACGTTTCTGAGTTTTCGCATGCCTCGCAGAATCCAGAAGCGTCCATTTTTTGGGCCTGCATCGTTTATGGTGGATGTCACCTTTGCATCGTTCACCTTTGCATCGTTTGGTGGATGTCACCTTTGCATCGTTCGTAAACGGCCATCGCGATCGCTCCAGGCGGAGGACTCGATGCCCGCAACGACCTTCGCTGCGCGACCGGTGGGTTGCCTGGCTGCTAAGGGGCCGCACGGCGCGGCCCGGTAAACTGGTACTTACGCGGTGGGCGCTCGAATTGGTTGCGGCGCCACTTCGAGGCCGGCGGCACCTTTAGTCCTGCGCCCGGCCGCGTGCTCACGCCCCAGAACGCGAGGTATCGGCTACGTTTTTCGCGCTCCGGAACACACAAACGGTACAGTCAGAGCACACAAAACGGGACGGTCACATTTACCGGCCTCATCCAATCTGCGATTTTCGTGCCATCTGTGGGGAGCCGAGCCCTTCAAATTCGTGACTCTCCCTCTTTCGGAATTTCCCTCTTTCGGAATCCGGTCGTTTGATTTTGCACCCCAACGCGAGTTGGTGGGTGGGAGGAGCCGCTTGGGAGGCGCCCGGCGGCAGCGAGGCGAATCAGCTAATCGGCTTTTGTATCAGGGCGGAAGCGGTTACCTTAGTGAGAAGGTGCGCGTTAGCCGATCGCGTGCCGGTTCCGCGCAACGAGTCGCACATGATTGAGCACATCACGATTCGCAACTTCAAAAGCATCGGTGACGTGAGCGTCGACCTGTCTCCCGTTACCGTGCTTATCGGGCGCAGTGGGGTCGGGAAATCCAACTTTCTGCGTGCCATCCGATTTCTTCGGAACTATCTGCTCCGAGGCGACACGGCGATTCAACAGGAGGGTGGTTGGCCCCGGATCTGGCCGTTCGGCACGCGCGCGCCCCTCTTGTTTTCCATTCGGTTCGCAATACCGGGTTATACGAAGCCATTCAGCTATACCATTTCTTGGGCTTCCCATCCGCAGAACCCCGCTGCGATACTCCTGAACGCCGAAAGGCTCGCCCTCGGCGGGGACGTCATCTTTGATCGCAACGAGCGGACTTGGGTTAAATGGCCGGGCGACGGCCCGCCACCGGCGGCCGAATCGCGGGTCTATATTAACTCCTTTCCCACTCTCAGCGAGGCGGTACTCGCGTACACGGCATGGACAAGCGGAATCGGCTGGCACGATTTCCCGGCAACCGTGTTTACGCAGGGTGCGTCGAATACGGGTCCTGAACTGAACGGGTTGGACGATTCTGCGAGCAATTTTCTAGGCGTCATTCGCGACATCACGAAGGATCTCCGCAATCAACATGCTCGCCGACAAATCGTTGCGCGAATCAAACAGATCAATCCAACCGTCGACTCGTTGGAACTCGACTCGATCATTCAGCCGCAGCGTGTCGTCGTGGCGCACAAACTGGGCGATCGACGGATTGGGCTCGATCTCTCGCAGGAATCGGACGGGTTCCGGCGTTATTACGCGCACTTGCTGGCGCTCTACCAAACGCCTCCGAAACAGGTTCTCATGTTCGAGGAACCGGAGAACGGCATCTACCCCGGTGCGCTGCGCAATCTCGCTGAAGAGTTCAAGAGCGCCCCATCCGCCGCTCGTGGACAAGTGCTCCTGACGACCCAGAGCCCGGAACTCTTGGACGGCTTCGCGCCCGAAGAATTGCGGGTCGTCGATCTCAATGAACACCAATTGACGAGGATTGGGCCGCTCGATCCCGATCAGGCTGACGCACTGCGCACGCAGTTGCTGGAGCCGGGCGAGTTACTTACGGTCGATTCGGCACGCCCGGCGGGAGCCTCGGTGTAGGGAGGGAGCGAGCGTTGCCGTCGATGCGTCTTGTTCTCTTCGTTGAAGGCAAAGGCGACAAAGCCGCCGTTCCCGCACTTGCGCGCCGTGTCGTTAAGGATGTCGGAGCCAACGATGCCCTCTTTGTAGACCCGGAGCCCTTTCTCGTTAAGGGCATTGGGAAACTCGTCAAGAACGATTGTGCTGACTGGCATCGGTGGCTTCAGGCCGCGGGCAGGACGAGGAGGAACCTTGGCGCGGTCCTTTTGGTGCTCGACGGCGATGCGGATCAAGTTCCCAAGTCCTGGAACGACTACCTGACGCGATACGGAAATGCCGATTTCTGTCCGTATCGCGTCGCGGGGACATTAGCCCACGCCTCCCAGCAGTCCCGCGCGGGCTCGGCGTTCTCTCTTGCGGTCGTCTTCGCGATGAAGGAGTTCGAAGCGTGGCTGCTTGCCGGCGTGGAAAGTCTCCGCGGCACGTCATTGGCGGCAGGGCGTGGGACTGTTCCGCAGACCGCGGTCAAGCCCGACTACGATGTCGAAAACAAAAGGGATGCAAAAGGAGCCTTGCGCAAGTTAGTGCCCGGCTATGATCAATCCCTCGACCAAGCCGTTCTTACCGCAGAGTTGGATCTGCAAGCGGTCGCGCAACGATGTAGATCGTTTCGCCGACTTCAATCCGCCATCATCCAACTCGCCGATGCGGTACGCACCGGAAAAGCCGCCATCAGCCCGATTATCCGCTCCGCCTGATCTGTGTGACGCATGCCCCGCGCGGAGGTGCCCGCGGTGATTGCTTTGGCGATGGCGGCGACCCCGACCGGGCGGCTGCTTGGTCCACGAAGATGATGTCGCAACCTTATCCGAGACTTCCGACCATCGACTCGGATCGCAGTACTGGGTTATCCAGTTTCGGCCGTTGCCACCAACGAACCACTTCGGAAGCTTCCAAATCGATCGACCCGTTGCGTCCGCCGCAGTAAGCACCAGGCGCGGGTCAAAACGTTGGAATGCTCCGGCCCCGGGGACGTCCATCTGGGGACTGCACCCCAGGTTCAGCCGATGCGCCGCGACATAGATGACGTTCGGACCGTACAAACCCGGCGGGAAATGAACGTGCGGGTGGTCAACCAGCCAAGGATACCGCTTTAGCAATTCTCCCGGACCGCGATCGATCACAGTCCCTTGGGACGGCGGGTTCCCTGGCCGACGGTTGCTGGGATTCGACGTCCACTTGTTATATCAATATGCGCACGCCGCCTCGGCCCTAGACCCGCCCTACGCGGGACATTCTACATAAACTCTTGTCAGTGAGAGATCTATGGCAATGTCTCGGCGGTGCGGGGCTCGATGGGACATTCAGGCGTAAATGACTGGGGTTAAACGAGATATCTATTTGATACCGCAGACGATAATAACTCGGCCAACCCATCGCAAAAAGCGAGACATTCCGGGACATTTTGGGACATTTGGGACATCGGCCGATCAGAGTCGGTATCGGAATGCGATTGGTACGGCCCGACGCACTGCTAGGACTGCGCCGCGTGCGGCGTGTCGGCGCTGGCCCAGTCGGAGGCGGTTTGGGGTTGGTGTCCGCGGGCAGGGCGCGTCTCGTGGTATTGGCGGGCGAAGTGGGCCATCAGGCGCCGGGGGAGCAGGGGGGTGGGGAGCATTTGCAGGCGGAGTTTGAGGCCGGTGACCAGGACCTGCTTGCCCCGCATCATGGCGGCGAAGCCGGCGCGGGCGACGTCGGGGGCTTCCATCAGGCTGCCGCGGAAGGCGCGGCACTCGGTGAGCCGGGCACGCTGGGCGAACTTGGTGCGGGTGGGGCCGGCACAGAGGGCGGTGACGGTGACGCCGGTGCCGTGCAGTTCGTTGGCCAGTGCTTCGGAGAGGGACAGCACGTAGGCCTTGCTGGCGAAGTAGGCGGCCATCATCGGGCCGGGCATGTACGAGCCGATCGAGGCCATGTTCAGGATCCGCCCGCGGCCGCGCTTGACCATGCCGGGCAGCAGGAGCCGGGTGAGATGAGTCAGGCCGACGATGTTGACCTGAAGCAGGTCGATGAGGGCGGCGGTCTCGTTTTCCGCGAACGGCCCCTGCATGGCGAACCCGGCGTTGTTGATCAGGACGTCCACCGCGATGTTCAGCCGTTGAAGCTCGGCGAACACCTCGGCCGGGGCGGTGTGCTGCGACAGGTCGGCGACGCAGACCTCGACGTTCACGCCATGCTCGCTTCGGCACCGTTCGGCCAGGGAGGCCAGCGCCGGGCGGTTCCGGGCCACCAGCACCAGGTCATACCCTTCGCGGGCGCAGAGCAGGGCGAACTCGTATCCGATGCCACTGGACGCGCCGGTGATCAGTGCGGTGCCTGCCGCGGTTTGGCTGTGAGCGCGCGCCATAGGAACTCCCTGTCTCGCGAATCCATTCGGGTGCCATTCCCGGGTCGGCGGCCTTCCCTTTCGGCCGATCCTCAACTTACCCGGTTTGCGGCAAATGCGGGACAAGAAAAAAGTAAGCGACAACTCACGCGCCGATCGCGCGGGCTCGTGGAGCATCGAGAGGGCTTCGCGGCGAGGGTCCCAGGCGCTAGCCCCTTGATGCATCCCAAGCCATTCAATTTATTGTGGCGAGCGGGGCGGAAAAGAGGCAAGTCAAAACCGGCGGGCTTTCAAAGGAATTGACGCGGAGCCGGTCCCCGAGTGTTTTTGGGCGTGCTCGACTTTGACAATCCCCTCGGCGGGCAGGTACATTCCCCATCCAGCGCCATCGGCGAAAGTCGCGCGCCGCGGAGTCAGACACCCAAGGAATCTCAACACAGGAAGGCGAGGCCATGAAGAGTCTTGCGCTGATCGGATTGGTGGCGGGGGCCATGTTCGTGAACGTCGGCTGCGCGACGCCCGGGTACACGGCCGAGGAGCGCAACCAGCGGATCGCCCGCAACTGGGACTACGAGATCAAGCAGGCGAGCGACGACTTCGATCACCTGCTGCTGCTGCGCCCCTCCAGCCGACTGACGGTTTGGAACGTGCGGTAATCGACCGCCGGATTCCAATACAAAAAACGTAAAGACGCAAAACGTAAGAGGTTTTCTTACGTTTTGCGTCTTTACGTTTTTTGTACGGATGCGAACGCGTCGCGGCCCCTGGTGCGGCTCAGCCCACCATACGGAGTTTCGGCCGCTTGCGCACCCAGGATGCGATGTGCAGCCGCTTGCGGAACGCGCCTTCCAGGTGGTCGAGGTATTGCTTGAGCGCCGCCTCGTCGAACTGGGCCAGGAACTCGGGCTGGGCGGTGGTGTTGTAGCGGCGGATGTCGTCGATCAGTTGACGTTTGCTCATGGCAGATTTACTTTCCTTACTTCGCGGGCCATTTGCCTGGGAGACTTCGGCTTGCGCCGGCGACGGCCGACGCGGATAACCTCCCATCGGACGGTGGCGCCGGAATGCTTGAACCGCGCGGAGCCATGCCAGAAGTGCAGCCCCAAACCCAACCTGACGCGACGCCCCCGGGCGATGCCCCCGATCCCCTGGCGGGCCTCTATCACATGTCCACGACCGCCGGCGTCGGGACGCAGGAGTACGTGGCGATCAACCCGACTGCCATCGCCGCCCTGATCCTGGGGTTGGGCAGCGTCCTGGCGATGTTCACCGATCTGCTCCTGGTGATCCCGGCGGCGGGCCTGATCTGTGCGATCATCGCCCTGGTGCAGATCCGCCACAGCAACGGCACGCAGGGCGGCAAGGGCCTGGCGATCCTCGGCCTGGTGCTGTCGGTCGGCCTCGGGGGCGGCCGGGCGGGGTACGCGGCCTATATGAGCCTGCGCACCACCGCCGACGAGCGGCAGATCGCCCAAATCATGCACCAACTCGGCCAGGACATCGCCGCCGGCAATTACGAGAAGGCCTACGGCGCCTTTGACCAATCGTTCCGCGATCGTGTCGATTTGCCCAAATTCGAGCAGGCGTTCAAGGAGTTCAACAACGTCCCCCAGCTCGGCCCCATCCAGTCGATCGAGTGGAATCACGAGTCGATCTACACGGAAGAGAAGCCGGACACGGGCATCGTGCTCGGGTATGCGATGGCCCTCTTCCATCACGCCAACAATCCCCAGCCCCGACGGTTGATCATCTCGTTCGAGAAGTCGGGCGGCGTCTGGCGCCCCAGCGACGTCGAAGGGATGTTCCCGGCCAAGAGGCAGCAGCAGCAGCAGTAAACCAAATCTGCAGCCCGTCTCCGGTCGCGTCCGATAACGTTTCGGGCACCTGTTCCGACCGGCCGGGCCTCACCCGCACAGTTTGCCCAGCCGATACCGCTCACAAGGGCTTACTGCGCCCGGTGTGAGGAGAAGGCGGATGACGATGGCGGCTGTGCTGAGAACCGTGGGGCGAACACTCGCCCTGCTGGCGGGCGTGTCCGCCACGCCGGGGTGTTGCGCCTGCTGGTTCAAGCACAACCCGGATCCGGCCAAGGCCGCCACCTCGCCCACCACGATCGCGCGGGCCAACCAGATCGTTCACTTCGGCGCCGAGTCGGGCAACCCCGAGGCCAACGATCCGGGGAACGTCAACGTGTTCGGCGAGATGCGCGGCATCAAGGCCGGACCCGTCAAGCCGGTCGGCGATTCGAACTTCCAGCAGCACACGTTCGTCGACCAGGGCTACGACGCCGACCCGGCGGTGGATGCGACCGGCAAGTGGCTGGTCTTCGCCAGCACCCGCGACAGCGAGCACTCGAACCTGTACATGCAGAAGGTCGACGGGACCGCGGTCATCCAGTTGACCAGCGAGAACGTCGACGATGCATCGCCCAGCTTCAGCCCGGACGGGAAGCAGATCGCCTTCGCGTCGACCCGCGCGGGGAACTGGCAGATCTTCGTGATGGACGTGTCGGGCAAGAACGTCACGCAGATCACGACTGGCCCGCTTCAGGCGATCCACCCGAGCTGGAGCCCGGACGGAACGAGACTGGTTTACTGCTGCCTCGGCAGCCGCAGTCAGCAGTGGGAGCTTTGGGTCACCAATCTTGAGACTCACGAGAACCGGATGATCGGGTACGGGCTGTTCCCATCCTGGTCGCCGCAGAAGGACGTGGACCGGATCGCCTACCAGAAGCCGCGGCAACGCGGGTCACGATGGTTCAGCCTCTGGGCGCTGGACCTGGTGAACGGGGAGGCGACGCACCCGACGGAGGTGGTGACGAGCACCAACGCCGCAATCCTCTCCCCGACGTGGACCGCGGACGGCAGCCGCCTGGCGTTCGCGACGGTCATGTCGCCCACGCAGCAGATCGCGGCCAAGGGCAAGGGGCGGACGGACATCTGGGTCGTGAACGCGGACGGAACCGACCGGCAGCGCCTCACCGACGGGACGGGAACGAACCTGATGCCGTACTGGTCGGGCGAGCGGGTCTTCTTCGTCAGCGACCGCGGCGGCGCCGAATGCATCTGGAGCGTCCGCGCCGACCCGAGCCGGGGGGCGAGCGTCGCTCAGAAGAAGGACCCGTTTATCAAACAGCAGGACGCCGACCTGCGCGGGCCGGACCGTTAACAATCCATCCTCCAGTTAGCGGTGCCACTTGAGGGCGTGAAGGAAAGCGCCCCGCAAGCGGGGCGGCTAAACGGAGGAATCGACGAGGCGACACGCTTCAAGGACGAAGCCATGACGAGGATGCGGAGCATCATCATCGGAACCCTGTTCGCCTCGCTGCTTGCGGGGTGCGGGCCGGAATCACGGCCGTATGGGACCGAAGAGCAGGTCTTTCTGCCAAGCCACAAGCGGCAGGTGTGGGCGGTGGCGCCGGCGCTCAACCTGAGCGGGCAGCAGGTGGATCCGCTGATCCAGGCCGACGATCTCTTCCAGCAATTGCAGCAGGTTCACGGGCTGACGGTGATCCCCGTCAATCGCACCGCTGAGGTGTTCGCGGCCTTGCATCTGTCGAAGATCCAGTCGCCCGAGCAGGCGGCGTTGGTCTGCGAGCAGCTCGGGTGCGACGCGCTGGTGATCCCGACGATCACGATCTACGACCCGTACGACCCGCCGAAGCTCGGGGTGGCGCTGAACCTGTTCCGCAAGGAAAAGACGGCTGCGCCGCCGAACGTGGACGTCCACGAGTTATCGCGCGAGGCGACGCCGCCTCCGACCGCGGTTTTGCCGACCCCGCAGCAGGCCGCGTTCAAGCAGACGGTGGGGATGTTCGACGCGACGAACGGGACGGTCCGGGAAAAACTCAATTCCTACGTCCAGGGGCGGCACGACCCGGTCGGGCCGCTGGGGACGCGCGAATACGTGCTCAACATGGATCGTTACAGCGGCTTTGTCTATCACGAGTTGATTGGGGACCTTCTGCGGTCGATGTTGAAAGAGGGATGAAAGGGAAAATGCCGCGGCCCGGTTCGTATCCCCGGGACGCGTGTGTGCGAGGCGCAGTGCGGCCTTGCGCCAGGAGGTCACCACATGGCAGGCGAGATCAAGATGCTGAGTCTTGTGAAGGGACGTCATCAGTTCTGCTTTCGGTACGAAGTGGGGGACGAGGCGCGCGTGCTGGAGTCGCTGGTGGAGATGGTGAATCGCCGCGACCTGCCGTTCGACTGGTTCGACGCCGCCGTCCTCTCCCACCAGCTTGGCCAGCATTTGGCGAAAGAATTGAAGGCGTATTTGCCGAAGAAAGCAGCGTGAAAGAGTTAGTTGCCAGTTGTTAGTTGCCAGTTGCCAGTGAACAACCCGCTGGCAACCGGCGACTAACAACTGGCAACTACCCCACCCACATCGTGAGACGAGGATCGTCTTACAAGAGGGCCACCCGGACGCGCCGGCCGCGTGGCAGGTAATACAGGTTCTGGCCCGCGCGCGCTGCCGTTCAACGGCGCGTGCGCCCCGGATCGCGACCGGTACGTATGACTACCGACACCCTGGCTCCCGCCGCCGCAACCCCGTCTGCTGCCGCGCATGGCCCCAACCCCAATCCGCTGAACAAATCGTTCACCCCGCTGGTCGCCCAGTTCCTGGAATACCTGAAGCTGGAGCGACACTTCAGCGACTACACGGTCAAGAGCTACGGGGCCGACCTCGTGCAGTTCGGCCAGTACCTGGCCGGCGAGATCGGCCGCCCGATCGGCGCGCCCGAGCCGGCCGGGAAGCTCACGCCCCAACAGGTGGACGACAAGGCCGTCAAGTGCGAGCCGCTGACGATCCGCGAGTTCCTCGCCTACCTGTACGGGCAGAACTACACCAAGAGCACGACCGCTCGGAAGCTGGCGACGCTGCGGAGCTTCTACAAGTTCCTGATCCGTCGCGGCGTTGTCGCGGCCAACCCGCTGTCGACGATCCGCACACCCAAGCAGGAGAAGCGGCTGCCCAAGTGCCTGGACCTCGACCAGGTGCAGAAGCTGCTCGACGCCCCGGGCGACGGCGACCTGCTCGCGGCCCGCGACAAGGCGATGCTCGAGGTCCTCTACTCCAGCGGCATCCGCGTCAGCGAGCTGGTCGAGCTGGAGACGGCCGACCTGGACCTGCAGGAGGGCGTGCTGCGGGTGAAGGGCAAGGGCCGCAAGGACCGCCTCACCCCGATCGGCAGCCAGGCGATCAAGGCGCTGCAGCGGTATTTCGAGATGCGCAGCGCCGACGCGCGCTGCCAGCAGAGCCGGGACGCGGGGCGCGTGTTCCTCAACAAACATGGGGAGGCGCTGAGCACGCGGAGCGTGCGGCGCAAGCTGGACAAGTATCTCGTCGCGGCGGGGCTCGACCCCGGGATCAGCCCGCACACGCTGCGGCACAGCTTCGCGACGCACCTGCTGAACAACGGCGCCGACCTGCGGAGCGTTCAGGAGCTGCTGGGGCACCAGAGCCTGAGCACGACGCAGATCTACACGCACCTGACGACCGCGCGGATGAAGGAAGCCTACGACGCCGCGCACCCGCGCGCCGACGCGGACACGATCCCGCACCCCGCGAACCCGACGAGGCATTATCCCGCCAAGGCGGGGTGAGCTCGCGAACAGGACCTGAGAGAAACCGCTCAATCGGATTTCAACGCGGCCCGGACCCAAGTCTTGGGCGCGGTGAGATCCGATTGAGCGGTTTTAGTTTACGAGTGATGTCGCACTCCCCCGTGGCATCGACGCCTGGCATGCATGAGTCCATCCGCGTTAGTTCTTCTCGAACCCGCACGTCCCATTCGCGTAGGGAGCAGTGTTAAATGGCGTTTTGCCCTCGGGCTGTGGGCACGCCATGACTAACCGCCGATAGACGTTAAACGCCGGCCCGTTTTCCGCGGGGCGAATCTGCGCCCCGAGGCGCGCGAGCCTGCCTTAGAAGGAAAAACCACGATCATGCAGACCGTCGTCCATGTGACTCACGAGGCGATTACGAAGATCGGTGGCATCGGCGCGGTGCTGCAGGGGTTGCTGACGAGCCGGCAGTATCTGGATCACGCGCCGCGGAACATCCTGGTCGGCCCGTTCTGGCCTGCGGATGAGGGCGGGGACCGACGTCTCGGGCCGATGGGCGAGGTCCTCTACAGCAGCCTCGACAGCCTCTACCGCTCGCCGCTGTCCGAGCGGTTCCGAGAGATCGAGCAGACGTACGACGTCGGCATCGTCTACGGGCGGCGTCGCTACACCGACAAGGAGACCGGCGTCACCAGCACGCCGGAGGTCCTGCTGATCGACGTCGGTCACTACGACATGCAGCGGATCGGCGAGTTCAAGTTCCAGCTCTGGGAAAAGTTCGGGATCGAGAGCTCGAAGTACGACAACATCTGGGACTTCGAGCAGTACATGCGCCTCGCCCAGCCGGCCATTGCCGCGCTGCACGCTTTGGGCGCGACAAGTTCGATCGAACCGTGCGTCATCCTCTCCCACGAGTACATGGGGATGCCGACCGCCCTGGCGGCGATCCTCGAGCAGGACCGGTACAACTTCCGCACGATCTTCTACGCCCACGAGGTGGCGACGATGCGGCGCATCGTCGAGGGCCATCCCGGCCACGACACGATGTTTTACAACGTGATGCGGTCGGCCATCGCGCAGGGGCACTACGTCGAAGACGTGTTTGGCGATCAGAGTGGATACTACAAGCACGCGCTGGTGAAGGCCGCCCGGTTCTGCGACTCGATCTTCGCGGTGGGGGATTACACGCTGAAGGAGGCGAGGTTCCTCGGCGCGGACTTCGCCAGCGTCGAGGCGCAGCTCGCCTACAACGGTGTGCCGTGCTGGCGGATCAGCGTCGAGGAGAAGATGGACAGCCGTCGCAAGCTCCGCGAGTACTGCAAGGCGCTGCTCAAGTACGACCCCACCTACGTCTTCAGCCACGTGACGCGGCTCGTGCCCAGCAAGGGCCTGTGGCGCGACCTGCGCGTGCTGGAGGCGATGGAAGAACAGCTCCGCGCCCGCAACGAAACGGCGGTGCTCTTCACGCTCAGCACCGAAGTGCCGGTACGCCGCGGCGACGACATCCGCCGGATGGAGCAGAACTACCACTGGCCCGTCGTCCACCGCGAGGGCCTGCCGGACCTGTCCGGCGGCGAGGCCGCGTATTACCAGGGCGTGCAGGAGTTCAACGCCCAGAGCCGCAACATCAAGATCGTCTTCGTGAACCAGTTCGGCTGGGAGCGGAAGGTCTGCGGCAACCGGATGCCGGCGGACATGGAGTTCATGGACATCCGCAAGGGCTCCGACGCCGAGTTCGGCCAGAGCATCTACGAGCCGTTCGGCATCGCCCAGGTCGAGCCGATCAGCTTCGGCGGGATCTGCGTCTTCTCCAATGTCTGCGGCTGCGCCGGCTTCGTCGAGAAGGCGGCGGGCGGCCCGACGCTGAACGTCATCGTGGCCGACTACACCGAGCTGCCGGAACGGGGTCTGCGCCCCGAGCAGCTCATGAGCATCGGCCAGCCGCAGCGCGACGCGATCGAGGCGACGGTCGCGGAGATGGTGGCGGCCGAGCTGCTCGACCGCCTGCCCCGCACGCCGCAGCAGTTCGAGCAGTTCATCGAGCGCGGCCACGAGCTGGCCCAGAAGATGAGCTGGGACGCCGTCGCCCGCGACTACGTCATCCCCGGCATCCAACGCGCCACCCGCGCCAGCCGGTTGAAGCAGATCGCGTGAGCCAACCCAAGGGGACTGTAGTGAAGACCTGAGGATCGCGGTCGAAGCCGCGCAGGCCGCGCGGCGGACGTCATGGTAAGCCACCGAACCGCGTCCTATCGTAACCGCACTCCCTTCATCCTAATCGTTGCACCCGCGGTGAACGGCGGCTGCCCGAGCGCGAACGCGCCCACGTCCGGGTTCATCCCGGTGGGCGCGTTGGCGTGGGCGATCGCGCGCATGAACAGGGCACGCCTCAATTGGAAGTTGCCCGCCTCGGGGGCCAGGAAGATGCTCGATGGCGGATCGGACAGGTTGTTCTCCTGGGTCGCGTCCGACGCGATCTGCGCCGGGCCGATGAAAATGTTGTTCGCCAGGATCGAACCGGTCAGCCCGGTCGGACCGCTGCCGACGCTGTCGGCCGAACCGGCGAACGTGTTGTTCTGAACCAGGTTATTTTCGGAAACGGGGTTGAGCTTCACGCCGGTGTCGACGTCCCAGACGACGTTGTGGTCCACGACGTAGTTGCTGCACCCCTCGTCGAGGTAGATCCCCACGCCGCGGTACGCGACGGTATGGATTTCGGAGATCTTGTTGTATTCGATGCGAGTGCCTTGTCCGTCGGTTTCGAAGGCGTAGATGCCGCCCAGGTCGGTCGTGAGCAGGCCGCAGGCGTAAATCCGGTTGTGTGCGATCGTCGAGGCGGCGGTATACCGTGAAACGACGCCGCTGCGGCCGCAGTTGAAGATCGTGTTGTTGAGGACCTGCTCGTTTGAGCCGAGCGTCGTCACGCCCGCTTCGTCGGCGCCGATCGTATCGACGTCGCCGATCACGCAGTTCTGCACCGTGTTGTTATTCCCGCCCAGGAAGACGCCGTCGCCCGAACTGAAATGGATCGTGCTGTTGTCGATCGTGTTGTTCGATCCATTGAGAATGATGCCGGTCGTGTGCGGCGCAAACTGGTCGGCCCACGGGTCGGCCTCGACCGGCGACTGCGAGACGTACTGGGCCGCGATGCCGTTGAGGGTATCGTGCGTGGAATCCGCGTCGGTGTTGATCGTGCAGGCGAAGAGGGTGATGCCCGTGATGTTGACGTACGACACGCGGCTCAGGTCGAAGCCGAATTGACGGTGTTTGAACTCGACGGTGCCCGCCCGCGGCGTTCCGCCGGCAGGGGGCAGGAACGAGAGCGCATTCGTTGTCGGATCGAAGTACCACTCGCCGGGCGCATCAAGCGCCCGGAGGGTGCCGGTCAGATAGAAGCGGTTCCCGTCCGTAAGCGTCTGGCCGTCGGTTGGCAGAAGTTGCGTGTAGGTGAACGTGAGGCTCCCGGGCAACGACGCGGTGACGGTCCCGCTCTGAAACACCCACTCGTTTCCCGCCGCGAAGTCGATCGTCGCGCCGACCCACGCGCCATCCGGATCGGTCAACTGCGGGACGGAGATCTTCGCGGTTGCCGCAGTGCCTGACGACGGGCCGGGCGTCACGCCCGACATTTGGGCGAACGTCGGCTGCCACAGGGCGGCCGTGCCGATTTTGGTGTTCGGCCATCGCGCTTCGGTCATCGCCTGCCCGTTGTAGAATAACTGGTTGCTGCCGGCCCCCAGATCCCAGGCGACCGTCGCCTGTCGGATGCCGCTGCTTCCGTTCGACCACTGGTTGATCGGATCGGCCCCGTCGATCGTCACCCGCTCGCCTCGGAACGCTTCGAACGTGATCGGCGCGCCATCGGCGCCGGATCGTGGGGGAACAACCGTTTCGCGGTAGGTTCCGCCGCGAATCATCACCGTGTCACCGGGCTGGGCGACGTTGGCGGCCTGCTGGATGGTTTGAAACGGTTGCCGCAGGCTCCCGGGATGGGAATCGGACCCGGTCGTCGCGACATACCAGGTGGACAGGAACATCCGGGCTTCCATCCGTTCAACTGGAGAATAGCAGCCTTTTGATTGCCAATAACTCGTCTTCGCCTCGACGCCCACCATGTCAGGCACCCTCTGCGCTATCGTGAACCCGGGTCTGGTCGGCTATACTGGGACGTCCCGATGGCCGAGTCAAACCTTCGGTCAGTGCCCGAGCAAACCGGGTGCAAACGGAAGAAACCCGGGGGGTTGCGGGACCAATGGAGTAAAGCCAGTGCGGCGCGTGACGGACAGGGAGCAAGCCGGTTGCAGGTGACAGACACCGAACTCGTCCGCCGTATCCGCGCCGGCGACGAAGCGGCGTTCGGTGAGCTGGTAAACCGTCATGCCGACGGGCTTTATCGCATGGCCTATTCGGTCATGGGCTCCGCCGCCGATGCCGAGGATATTCTTCAGGAGACGTTACTCGGCGCGTTTAACCGCCTGTCGGCGTTTGAGGGCCGGTCGTCGGTCAAGACGTGGCTGGTCCGGATCCTGTTGAACCACGCGTCGAAATTGCGCAGATCCCGACGCGTGCGAAAGGCCGAGAGCCTGCCGGAACAGTTGGGGCCGGCATCAGGCGATCAAAAGTACGCCTCGGCCTCCCCGGCCGCCGCAGTGCAGAGCCGGGTGGACGTCAACGAAATGCTGCAGTCGCTCTCCCCGGAGCACCGTGAGGTGATCGTCCTGCGGGAGCTGCAGCAGATGTCGTATGACGAGATCGCCGAGGCCTTGCGGATTCCCCGTGGGACGGTCGAGTCGCGGCTGCACCGCGCCAGGCAGGAGCTGAAACGCCGATATGAAGGATACCTGACCTGACCTCGGTGGTTCTTCGCGGCAGTGAGGTGATCGATATGGAGACGTGCCCGTACAGCCCGCAGATCAGCGCCTACCACGACGGCGAGTTGACCGGCGAGGCGCGGCGTCAGCTCGAGGAGCACCTGGGTTCCGCCTGCCCGGCCTGCGCGACTGAGCTCGAACAATGGCGAAGGCTTTCCGCGCTGGTCGTCGCCGCCCCGATCCCGCACCTTCCCGAGTCCGCCCGGCAGCACCTCTATCAGCTCGCCCCGACCGTGCGCGAGGCCGGCTTCATCCGCCTGGCCGAGTGGACGACTGCCCTGGCCGCGTCCGTGCTGATCGCCGTCTCCGCGTGGATGATGGTCAACCGCCCGCAGCGGACCGCGCCGGTCGTCGCCGACGCCGATGTGCCTACTTGGCGAGTCGCGATGGTCACGGCTTCGGAAACCCCTTCCGAGGCCCAGGCGGAGCCGCAGTTCGCCGACTACGTCGCGACCAGCTTCGCGTCGGGCGGCGGAAGTGGGAGCCATGACTAAAGCCAAACCGCTCCTGGTGCTTGCGTTCGTCGTCGTCTGCGCCGCGGGCGCGGTGGTGGGGACGGCCGTCGACCGCCAGCTCCATCCACCGGCGGTCGTCCCGCCCCCGCACGATCCGTTGCTGATCGGCCTCATCCCCGAGCAGCAGAAACAAATGAAAGCGATCTGGAGCGCATTCAATGACACGCGCCACAAGCTGTTTACCCAGCGGCGGCAATACGGGGAAGAGCGCCGCGCCGCCTTCGAAGCCCTGCTGACGCCGGAACAACTCGTGCAATACAAGAAGATCCAAGCCGACTACGACGCGAAGCTCAAGGACTTGGACGACCAAGCTCATGTTGCGGCCGAGACGGCGTACAACAAGAGCGACGAGATTCTGACTCCTGAGCAGCGCGACAAGTTCCACAAGATGCGCGACATGCGCGACCGGCACGGCCCCGGCATGGGCCCGCCGCCCGGCATGGGCATGCCCCGCCCCCGTCACGGCGGCGACCGCCACCGCCCAACCACCGAACCCACGACCCAGCCTCACGGGGACGCGCTGTAACTCCCCCGCATTGGAAGACAAGTGCCGCCAAGACGCCAAGAATGCCAAGAGAGCAGAAACAGTGGGAACGCGCGGAAGGCGTTCGTTCGACTGTCTCTTCGTCTTCCTCCCTCTTGTCTTCCTTGGCGTCTTGGCGGCGCATTTTCTGTTCGCGGCGCATAGGGGCCGCATCGACTCACAGGTATACTGCCGCCACCATCGGGAGGCGCCATGTTCCGTCACGTTCAGCTCGCGTTCATCGTCGTCGCGCTGATCGGCATTTCTGCGAAGGCCGAATCGTTCGTTCAGCCGTTCATCAGCGCCAGCCACAATCTCAACGTCGAGAGTTTCACGCTGACGAGCCACGCGGTGACGCCCGGCTGCCCCGTCGCGTGGTCGGTTCAGAAGTCGCGCCTCCACGGCGGCAAGCAGGAGGGCGTCGACGTCATCCGCCTGGACAATGGAAAACTCCAACTCCTGATCGTCCCCACGCGCGGCATGAACATCGTCTCGGTGACGCTAGGCGACCTGCGCCTGGGGTGGGATTCGCCGGTGAAGGAAATCGTCAACCCCGCCTTTATCAACCTCACCAGCCGCGGCGGGCTCGGGTGGCTCGAAGGGTTTAACGAGAACATCGTCCGCTGCGGGCTCGAATACAACGGGCATCCCGGCACTGACAAGTTCGTCAACAACGTCGGCGTCGAGGCGACGATGGACCTCACGCTGCACGGCCGGATCGGCAACATCCCCGCCAGCGAGGTCGAGATCGTCGTCGACCGCGAGGCGCCATACCGCATCCACGTCCGCGGCCGCGTCGACGAGCGGATGTTCTACGGCCCCAAGCTCACCGTCCAGACCGACCTGTCCACCGAGCCGGGCTCCGATACGTTCCGCATCGAGGACGTCGTGACCAACCACGGCCCGTCCGACCAGGAATTCGAGCTGCTGTACCACTGCAACTACGGCCGCCCGTTGCTGGAAGACGGCTCGACTTTCCCGGGCACGGTGAAGCGGATCACGCCCTTCAACGCCAACGCCGCGAAAGGGACATCGACCTACATCGAATACGGCCCGCCGCGGCTCGGCTTCATCGAGCAGGTGTACGACATGGTCCCGCTTGCGGGCAAGGACGGCCGCGCGATCGTGATGCTGCAAAACCGCAACCGCGATCGTGCGGTGTCGCTCACGTGGTTCCCGGAGGAACTCCCGTATTTCACGCTCTGGAAGAACACGGCCGCCGAGGAGGATGGGTACGTGACGGGCTTGGAGCCCGGGACGAACTTCCCCTACAACCGCCGGATCGAACGCCAGTTCGGCCGCGTCCCCAAGCTCCCGCCCGGCGGCACACGCCACGTCGCGATCGACTTCGCCGTACTGGTCGGCGCCGACGCGGTGAAGCAGGCCGCGCAGCAAGTCGCCCGGATCCAAGGCAACCAACAACCCGCGATCGACGCCGCACCCGAAGCGAAGGAATGAGAGACAACGCGCTGCGTCATCGCTAATGAACCTGGACGGTTAGCGAGGGATTCCGATGAAACTTCACCGAATCGCGTTGCTGGGATTGATCGTCTTGGCCTCGAACGTCTGCTTGCGCGCGGACGATCGGGAGAATGGCGGCGCGGAGCCGCTGTTTAACGGGAAGGATCTGTCGAACTGGTGGGGCGACATGAGCCTGTGGCACGTGGAGGACGGGCAGATCGTCGGGACGACGGAGAAGGGGATCAAGCAGAACGAGTTCCTCAAGAGCAAAAAGTCTTACGGCGACTTCCGCCTGATCGTGAAGATGAAACTCGTGCCGGACAAGGCCAACAGCGGCATCCAGTTCCACTCCGAGCCGTTCCACGGCAACGAGATGAGCGGCCCGCAGGCCGACGCCGGCAAGGGGTATTGGGGCAGCCTTTATGGCGAGAACTTCGGCAACAAGACGCTCTGCAAGAATCTGGCCGGCGAACAGATCGTGAAGCCCGACGACTGGAACACCTACGAGATCGTCGCCGTCGGATCCAAGGTCCGCATGGCCCTCAATGGCCACCTCTGCGTCGACGTGGACGATCCGAAGTACGTCCGCAAGGGCCTTTTCGGCCTGCAAATCCACGCCGGCGGGCCGACTGAGGTGCGGTTCAAGGATTTCGAGTTCGAGGAGAACCCCAAATTCGAGTTGAAGACGCTCGCGAAGTAGCAGGGATTCCGCCATGCCCTATGCCCTGCCTCGATATTACTGAGATTCGCGGCGAATGCGTTCGAGCATCGGCCGGAAATCGAACCACCCGGCGGGGCCGGGCGCGGGAGCCACCGGCGTGAAACTGGCGAGGGGAATCTTCGGCGGGTTGGCGCGAAGCATCTGCAGTTGCTTGTCGGAGTCGGGGGTGAGCGGGTCGAGCACGATGTGTCGGGGCACGCGGCCCTCGAGCACGAAAACGTACGATGCCGTGCCCCAGTGGTAGAGCGCGGTGTCGGCGGTCCAGGAGACCGTGCTCCACGGAATGACGGCTTCGGGATACGGCTCGACGTCGCGGAGCAGGTGGCGCGTGAGTCGCAGCCAGCTCACGCTCTGGATCGAGAGGACGACCGCGAACGTCGCGGCGACCAGATAGCCAACCGCAAGGACCGGCGCGCGCGTCGGCTTCGGCTCCGTGCCTGCGGGGACCTTCAGGAACTGATCGAGAAAGGCCAGCAGATAAAACGGGATTGTCATCGGCACCACCCATCGCCGGTAGTTTGCGGCGGTGGTCCAGCGGTGGGGGCTCGAAGCCCAGAAGATCCAAAGCACCATTGCCGCGACGATGCACAGGACGGCCGCGAGCCAGGCATCTTTACGGAAGGGCTCGTACTTGGTACCGGCGAGCAAGCGCGCAACGAGTGCCAATCCCCCGGCGGCCCACATCAGTTCCAGTCCTCGCAACGGCCATCCCGCGACGCCCCACGTCCAGGCGTTGTGGGCCGCATCCCATGTGAATTCCCGCTGCGCGTACGAATCAGGGAAGTGGAAGATTTTCCAGAGGGCGACCAAGGCCAGTACGAAGGCGAACGTGGATTTGATCAGCAGGTCGCGCCGATTCTCGTGGTCGCGAAAGGCGAGCAGGGCGGCGGCGCCTGCGCCGCCGGTCAGCAGCACGAGCCCGATCTGGTGCGCGAACTGGAAGACGACCAGCAGCGCCAGCGCGATCATCTGCGGCCATTCCAGCGGCACCAGCAGCCCCAGAAACACCGGCCAGAACATGTGCTGCTGGAAGATGCTGTCGTTGATGATGAAGATCTGCCCCGGCAGCGGGGCGGCCGCGGCACCGAAGATCGCCCACAGGATCAGGTGCGGCGCGCGCTTGCGCACGACCCACCAGCTCGCCATGACCGAGAACGCCGGGGCGAGCGTGAACGGCAGGCCGTAGGCCATCTTCAGGATCCGGAGGTTGGTCGTGACGTGGCTCAGCCAGACCATCGGCGTCCAGAGGATGTAGGAGTGGAACCGCGTTAGATAAAAGTACGGCTTCTGCTCGATCAGGCTGAAGGCGAACTGATAGGCCCCGTCCCAGATCATCGGCGTATCGCACCAGGCCGTGAAGACGCCGGCGCCGGCGAGGATCAACGCCGCACCCCAAGCCAGCCGCGACCAAGGTTCGGCCGGCGAGCGCAGGGAAGGAGCGTCAATCGGGACAACATTCGGCGCGTGCGACTGCATCGAAGGAAGATTAGACCGTTTGATCCAAGGGCTTTCCAGCGCTTCCCCTCTCCCGGTACTCCGGGGGAGGGTAGGGAGGGGGTTTGC
>DASXMX010000414.1:0-6128 GCA_036495445.1 Tepidisphaeraceae bacterium | reverse complement strand
CCACACTCGTCCTGCAGACTGAGCACAAGGGGACGCTCGACTCGATGGGCAACAAGGGCGATATCACGTGGGAGATCAACGGCGACGACAAGATCACCGTCCACATCCCGATCCCGATCGAGATGTTCCGCAACGCCGACGGCACCCTCCGCGACCCGGAAGGGACGGTCTGGAAGAAGGCCTGAGCTCGGCAATCGGAAGGAGTGTATCGCGCGGACGTCCCGCCTTTCGGATGATGGAAGGCGGGATGTCCCGCGTCCCTCCCGCGTGGTTCATCGGTGCTGCCGTCGTTTGGCCCGTTCGGCCACCTGTTGCCGCACGAGTCGCTCGATCCCCTCGATCCGATGTTGCTTGGCCCGATCGACCCCGGCGTCCTGTTTCCAGCCGCCGATTTCGAATGCCAGGACGCGATCGAACCAGGCCCGCGCTGCCGGATCCGCGACCACATCATCCACGGATTGGCAGAGCATTGAGGCTTCGGCCACCCCATTGGACTCGATGAAGGCCTCCAGCGTTCGGGCGAAGGCTTCAAAGAGGGTACGGAGCCCTTTGCCACACCCGCGAATGCTCTCCCGCCAGTCTTGCACCGCGATCACCTCCGCGCGAGCCGCCGTTCGCCCGAGGCGTCGCCCGACCGGTAAGCAACGGACGAACGAGAGATTCCCATCCCCAAGAATCCTAAAATCCGCTTGCCTCATCGCCATCAGGTTTTCCCCGTCCTGCGACCTGTCGCCGCGACTAGGGGGTTTCCTTAGCAGCCCGTGTCGAAACCCCCTTTGGCCACTGGAATCCGTGACGGGGTGGCGTCAACCTGCGGGCGGCCCTTCACGGAGCCGGGTGCTCGACGCCCACCACTTCGGCCCGTTCGCCGAGGGGCGGTGCGCCAAGTTCTACGACGATGGCGAGCAAGGCGGCCGGCTCGGGCTGGCCCCGGGCATCTACTTCCGCTGCCTCCTGGTCGGCTACTTCGAGGGCATCGACTCCGAGCGCGGCATCGACTGGCGGTGCAACGCCAGCAACTCGCTGAAGCTTGGATAGACAGGAACGTCTGCCCCACCTGGAAGGGCCGAGCGAGGGGATCCGAGGAGGAAAACAGAGGCGGGGACGAGCTTCGGGCTCGTCCCCGCCGAGGGGTTCGTCCATGACGATGGGCTTTGCGGTCACCCCGGCGCTGGCAGGGGGCCGCCGCCGAGTTGGACGTCGGGTTCGGCCGGGTTGTCGGCGGGGGCGATCGTCGTCGTTCGGCGGGACTGCTGTTCCTTCGCCAGCAGGTCGCCGACCGTGGGCTTGGTCAGGTTGTCGCCGCGCATGATCCGGTCGACGTCGTTGGAGTCGAGCGTCTCATACTTGAGCAGCGCCTGGGCCAATGCCTCGACGCGGTCCTTGTTGGCGGCCAGAAGCTGGCGGGTCTCCTCGTAGAGCGTGTCGATCAGCTTCTTGATCTCCTCGTCGATCGCGCGGGCGGTCTCCTCGGAGTATTCGCGGCCGCCGCCGAAGTCGAAGTAGTTGGGCTTGCTGTCATCGTCGCCGTAGTAGACGAAGCCGAGTCGATCGTTCATGCCCCACTCGCGGACCATGCGGCGGGCCAGGCCGGTGGCCTGGCGGATGTCGCCCAGCGCGCCGGTGTTCACGTCGCCGCAGAACATCTCTTCTGCGATGCGCCCGCCGAACGTCGTCTTGATCGTGGCGATGCACCACCGCTTGGAGTAGTTGTTGCGGTCCTTCTCCGGCAGGGCCATCGTCGCCCCGCCGAAGTTCCCGCGGGGGATGATGGTGACCTTGTGGATGGGGTCGGCGTCCTTGGTCAGGTATTGGACGACCGCGTGGCCCGCCTCGTGGTAAGCCGTGGCGATCTTGTCCTTCTCGTCGATGACCCGGCTCTTGCGCGCCCGGCCCCAGCGGACCTTATCGCGCGCCTCTTCCAGGTCGTCCTGCTCGATGTATTCCTTGCCGGCGAGCGTCGCGCCCAGGGCGGACTCGTTGATGATGGCGGCCAGGTCGGCGCCGCTGAAGCCCGGCGTCGCACGGGCAAGCCGCATCAGGTCGACGTTGGGGCCGAGCTTCACCTTCCGGCTGTGGACCCGCAGGATGTCCATGCGGCCCTTGATGTCAGGGAGCGGGACGTAGATCTGCCGGTCGAACCGGCCGGGACGGGTGAGGGCCGGGTCGAGCACGTCGACCCGGTTGGTCGCGGCACAGACGATCACCTGGTCGTTGGTTTCGAAGCCGTCCATCTCGACGAGGATCGCGTTGAGCGTCTGCTCGCGCTCGTCGTGCCCGCCGGACGAGAACCCGCTGCCGCGGCGTCGGCCGACGGCGTCGATCTCGTCCAGGAAGATGATGCACGGGCTGTTGTCCTTCGCCTGCTTAAAGAGGTCGCGGACTCGGCTGGCGCCGACGCCAACGAACATCTCGACAAAGTCGGAACCGCTGATCGAGAAGAACGGGACGTCGGCCTCGCCCGCGATGGCCTTGGCCAGCAGGGTCTTGCCGGTGCCCGGCTCGCCGACGAGCAGCACGCCGCGGGGGATCCGGCCGCCGAGGCGCTGGAACTTCTTGGGGTTCTTGAGGAACTCCACGATTTCCATCACCTCTTCCTTGGCCTCCTCCACGCCCGCCACGTCGTCGAACGTGACGTTGGTGTTTTCCTTGCTCGTGACGCGGGCCTTGCTCTTGCCGAAGTTCCCCAGCATCCCGCCCGCGCCCGCGCTGTTGCGGAGCTGGCGGAAGACGAAGAACCAGATGAACGCCAGGATCAATAGCCACGGGATGAACGGCAGGATGAAGTTCATCAGGATGTTGTTGGTCGGCTCGGCGCGGACGTCCGCGGACCCGCCGATCTGCTTCAGCACGTCGCGGACGAAGTCCCACGTGCCCATCTGCGGCGGGATGTAGACGCGGAAATTCGTGACCGACTGAGTGCCGAGCACCGTCGCTTTCTTCAGCTTCCCATCGAGCTCGGCGTCATCGATCGTGAGCTTCTCGATGTTCGCCGTGTTCACCTGCTGGTAGAAGTCGCTGAGCGAAATGGTGGCGGCGCCGGGGTTAGCCTGTTTCAGCCAGACGAACAGCAGGGCGGCGACCGCGACGAAGATCAGCCAGCCCAGCAGCCCGCGGCCGAACTTCATGCCGCCATTGTTGAGTCCCGGCCGGTTCCGCTTGGAACCGGGCCGGTCGGGTCGTTGTTCGGACATAAAGGTGCTTCCTCGCCTAGGGGGTCAAAGCCCCCGGTAAGAGGCGGCCGGCGCAATCCCTGCGCCGGCGTTCATGTAATCTGTACGTTCTCCCGCATCATAAGGTTGGGTCGGGCGCAATTTCCACGGCCCGACCCGGCCCGCGGGGCGGTTGAAAGATCTTATCGGACCAATCGCCCGGCGTCATTGCGAATTCAGGAGTTAACGCACGATTGTCGCGCTAGAATTGGGCCCAATGACCCGCTGGCGACTGGGCACGATGGGCTTTGGCTACCCGCAGTGGGGCGGCGTCTTCTATCCGCCGGGCCTCAAATCCGCCGAATACCTCGGCTATTACGCGCGGCACTTTGACACCGTCGAGCTCGATACGACATTCCACGCGACCCCGCCCGTGGGGCGGGTCCGGCGCTGGGCGGAGGCGACGCCGGCCGACTTCCGTTTCTGCGCGAAAGCGCCCCGGGCGGTCACACACGACCAGCCGATCGATCGCGGCGTCGGGGCGATGACGGAGTTCCTGAAGGTGATGGAGTCGATGGGCCAGAAGCTGGCGGTCGTCCTGCTGCAGTTCCCGCCGCACTTCACGGTTCGCGAACTCAGCCGGCTCGACCAGTTCCTCAGCCAGATGCCGGGCGACGTGGATCTGGCCGCCGAGTTCCGTCATGTATCGTGGCAGGGGGATGAGGTGGCGCGGATGCTCGCCAAGCACCGGGTGGCGTGGGTCTGGGCCGACTACCTGGACGAGAAGAAGCCGGCGACGCCGACGGCCGACTTCCTCTACCTCCGCTGGATCGGCGTCCACAAGCGATTTCCCGAGATCAACTACGAACAGGTCGACGTCACCGACCGGCTCGAATGGTGGAAGGCGCAGGTCGAGCGGGCGCTCGCCGCCAGGACGATCCATACCGTCTGGGGCTTTTTCAACAACGATTTCGCCGGGTACTCGGTGGCGACGTGCAACCGCATGAAGCGGATTCTTGGGATGGAAACGCCCGAAGTGAAGCCACTGCGCGGGCTGTTCGGATAAGAGCTGACCGCGCCTTTTCGGGTGGCACGGACATGTACCCATGTCCGTGGCGTGGGCCCGCATGAACCGCCATGGACAAGAGTACTTGTCCGTGCCACCCGCGAGGACACTTGACTCCGACCCGACGCGCATTGATTCATTCAGAACGTGATCGACCGCCGGGCGTCGCCGGTCTCCTTCAGGAAACGTGTGAGCATCGTGATGTACCCCGTCTTGATCAGCGGCAGCCCCGACAGTCCCAGCGCCTCGCGCACGTGCAACACTGACCGCTCGTCCGGCCCTTCGATCTCCACGAAGCGGCCGAGGACCGGCAGCTCATCGAGCTCGACCGTACACCCGCCGGTCTCCCACGTCTCGCGCCGCTTCTCGAACGAGAGCTGCGGCTCATACCCCAGGGCCCGCAGGACGGCGATCGCCCGCTCGCCGTCGTCGACGTTCACTTCCGCTTCCTCCCGCGTCTTGAGCGGCCCGGATTGGGCGGGGCCCTTTACCGTGACCACGAATCGCTCGTCCCCCGACGCCAGATCCTTCGCGCGCCGGAGGCGCAGCCCGCGGTCGGCGGCCAGGAGCGAGCGGTCCGGCGTGTCGAAGAACGTGTTCGTCTCCAACACCGCCCCGACCCGCGTGGCGCCGCACTCAACGAGCTTCGCCCGCACGGCGTCGAAGTCGTCCACCTTCATCTTCGCTTCGATTTCGAGGGCCATGTCACTCCCACAGAAACGATTCACCGCAGAGACCCCGAGGACGCGGAGAAAAGGAATGTTAGCCACAGACCGGGCAGGGATGAACCTGTTTGGGAGGCGGGAGGGTCGATGCGTTTCGGTTCACTGTGAGATACGCTGTCACGGAATGGGTGCAATCGGGCGGCGCGCCCGGCGCGACACCGCAAGCGGCAGTCCGGCGATGCTCGATGAGGGGCAGGCCGCGGTGACCAAACGGCGTCAGAAGTCATGGAGTGGTGCGGGAGCCAATGATGTACATCCCCTCTGCCCTCCGCGTCGACGATCCCGCTGTGTTGAACGCCTTCATTCGGCGGCACAGCTTCGCCACGCTGATTGCGGCCGGTGAGGAGCCGTTCGTCACGCACCTGCCATTGCTCGTGAAGTCGGACGGGAACCGCGGCACTCTGCTCGGCCATTTCGCGCGGGCCAATCCCCACTGGCAATTGGACCACGCCCGACAATCCAGCGCGGCGATTTTCCACGGCCCGCACGCGTACATCTCGCCGTCCTGGTATCGCAGCGGCTCGCCCGCCGTCCCGACGTGGAACTACGCCGTCATGCACGCGTGGGGCCGGCTGTCGCTGATCTCCGAGCCGGCCGAAGTCGAGGCCATCCTCCGTCGGCTCCTTGACGTATTCGAACCTGCTTCCGTTCGCCCTTGGGAAACCCGGCTCTCGCGAGAGGCTCTGGATAAACTGGTCGCCTCCGTGCTGGCATTTCGAATGCCGATCGATCGCGTCGAGGGCAAATTCAAGCTGAGCCAGAACCGCGCTGCGGCCGATCAACTTGGCGCGATTGAAAGACTCGAAGAAGCGGGGGACGGTGATTCGTCCGCGCTGGCGGCTTTCGCTTGAGAGCACCTTCGGATTCCAGAGGCAAGCGAATGAGTATCGTTCAGAGGCTTCCGCTTGAGCGTCTGTCCACTCCGCGTGGGGAGGCGATTCGCCGTTACGACTTGGGCGCGGAAACGATCCGCGAACTGCTTCGGTCGACGAAAGTGCGTTTTGTAATCGCGAACGTCGGTCATGAGCTCAGATGGGTAGCCGAGGCGGATTGTTTCGACTTCTGGAAGCGCGAGGTGCAGCCGCATCTTGCGGAATCGAATGGGCGAATCCAGTTGGAGCAGTTTCCCCGAGAATACGCGTATTTCGCCTCTCAATGGGATGATGGGGCGGCGCCAATCATCCT
>DASXMX010000413.1:0-2908 GCA_036495445.1 Tepidisphaeraceae bacterium | reverse complement strand
ACACCCCGGACCCGGACAACCCTTGATAGGGAGGTCGTCATGAGCATCCTAGCGTCCACGTCCCCGGCCTCCAATCCGATCCCTGCCGGCCCGGCCCAGGCCCGCTGCCCAGACTGTGGAACGCCGATCGCCGTCACCGGCACGTGCTGCGCCGTCTGGCGGCAATCGCAGGTCGAGAACGAAGCCCGGCGGCTGCTGGCCGACGTTCGCGACCTGGCCAACGGCACCGGCATGTTCGCCCATGTGCCGGAGGAGGAACGCCGCGAGCAGATCCGGCAGTTGATCCTGTCGACCGACGACGGCAAGCCGGCGGTGAAGACCCCGCAAGAGGCGATGGCGGATCTGGTCGACGTGCTGCCCGATTCGAGCGTCGACCTGCTGGCGGACCGATGGCACGCAATGCGCTGACGGCGACGGACGCAAGGATTCCAACGCTCTCGGATACGATCTTCGAAGGAACTCGTTCGGTGCGCCTGATTCCCGATGCGAGTTCATCGTTCTCGCTCGTCGCCCCGCAGTTTCTCGTTCAAGGCACCCAGCCCGGGCCGACAACCCAAGCGACCAATGCGGTCGACGACACCGTTACGACCACTGTTCCACACAACCCTGACACGCCGGCAGTTTTGCTTCTCGCAAGCGGTCGACTGACCGCAAAGGGTGAACGCGTTGCGGCGCACCCGTTTTGGCGATGGATCGCAGCTATCGGTACCAGCGGGGTCGGGCTGGGGGTTCTCGGATTCGTTGGTCATAGATTCCGTTCGCATCTCCGGGCATCTTGGCGGCGCCGCAAAGACGCACATCGCATGACTGCCGCGCCTCCCACCACACCTAAGCAATATGGGCAGCCTGATGCCGAGGATCCTACCGCACTGTAGTCCCAAGGATTCCCGGGACACCGCCGGGCGGGTTTGACTTGGCCCAGCGCGGCACCTTCATTTCTGGATCGGCTCGACGGGGAAGCCTCGTCCGCTCGCACACTCCATTTCGAAGGGCGCAAAATACGGAAACGCCCAGAAGGCGAAAGCGACCGAGAGCGGGATTCCGACGAGCCGACCCGCGGCGAAAGCAATGAACACATCGGAAACGCTTGCAGTCCCGTGGCGCAGGGCGAGCAGAAGGTCAACGCCTCCAACGATCACGGCGGAGAGGAGTGGGCCGACGGCCCCGATGCCGACACTCCACCATCGATCATTCTTGACCAACGCCTTAATGCGACCCGCGCAGTTGGGGCATGGACGGAACTTACACTTGACCCACCACCACCGGGGCACGGCCTTCCCGCAGGCGGGGCAGACTGCTTTGCGAGTCATCGCCCAGCATCTTACCAGGATGTTCGTCTTTCACCGAACCAATCCGCCGCGGGCGCCGTTGCCGATGCCCGTGGTCAACGCCGCCGTCGGCGGCATGGGATCCGCACATCTCACCCGCGATCAGGCCGATCGCCTGCGCGCCCACATCGAACGGGAGACGCGATGCCTCCAACGCATGATTGATCGGATGCGGAAGCTTCGATGGGGCGAGGACGATCCGCTCTGGGAGCCGACACTCCAGGCGTTCTACGCGATGCAGCGCCTGCGGATGCACGCGATGGGCGCGGGATACGGGGATCCGCCAAAGTTGAAGTGAACCCGGCGGCCCAGCGCCGTTCGTGCGCCCGCTGGCTGAAGGGTAGAATCTCTCCTCATGTGCGGTCGATACGCCCTCACGAAGCTGGCGGACCTGCTGCAGCTCATCCCCTGGCTCCAGGCGCCGGCGGACATCCTCGAACGCGCCGCTCAGTACAACGTGGCGCCCTCGCAGACGATGCCCATCGTCACCGCCGATGCCGTGCGGACGGCCGAGTGGGGTTTCGTCCCGTCGTGGGCAAAGGAACTGCCCAAGATGCGACCGGTCAACGCCCGGGCGGAGACGGCGTCCAGCGGCGGGATGTTCCGCAGTGCGATGGCCAAGCGGCGGTGCCTCGTGCCCGCCGACGGGTTCTACGAGTGGAAGGGTAGCAAGCCGCCGAAGCAGCCGTACCTGATCCGCATGCGGGACGGCTCGCCGCTCGCGTTCGCCGGACGGTGGGACCGCTGGCGGCCGCCGGAGGGGGAGCCGGTCGAGACGTTCACGATCTTGACCACCTCGCCTAACGAACTGATGGCGACGATCCACAACCGCATGCCCGTCATCATCCCGGTCGCACGGTACCGGGATTGGTTGGAAGGTGACAAGGCCACCGAACTGCTTCAGTCATACCCCGCCGCGGAGATGGAAGCCTTCCCGGTGAGCAGCCGCGTCAACAGCCCGAAGAACGACGTGCCCGAGTGCCTGGTGCCACTGGGGGGAGCGCCTCGCCGGCATTCAGCGAAGGACTCTCCCCGGCGCTCTTTGCCGCCCGGCTCGGACGGTTTTTCGGTAGGCCCCTTCCGTGTCCTGTTCGATGCGAACGGGGCGCTCATCGTCCCCCGGCCCGAGGCTGAGCAGGACTTCCCGAAATGCGTCCGCGTGGGTCGGCGCATCGATGGTACCGATCCAGTCCCACGCGCTGCCGGTCCTCAAATACAACTGATACGTGCGCACAACAGAACTCCTTTCTGTTCCCGCCCTGGAGTGCCATGAACTGATTCACGAAGTGGGGGCGATTGCCCGGCGCCCCAGAGGCGTCCTTGGTACCGAAGAACCGGGGGTAGAGCAATCCCTCTTCAGCAAAAAATGAAATGTTAACTTATCGCTGGCCGCCTTCCTGAAGCCCAGGGGCGGCGTCGCTGGCCAACAGAGTGTAACGGCTTCGAGCCAAGACGGCCCCATGGGAAGGGACGAGGCGAGTCGATGATTGATGCGCCCTGTCCCTGCTATGGCGTCCTTTAAAGTCGCTCCATCACGTTCAGATGCGGTTAAGCGACTTTAAAGGACGCCATAGCAGGGA
>DASXMX010000412.1:0-9062 GCA_036495445.1 Tepidisphaeraceae bacterium | reverse complement strand
CGAGCCGGTAGCGATGCTGGTCCCGATCCGCCGGTCCGATTTCTTCCGCCGGTGCCTGACGGCGGGGATGCGGGTGGTCAAACCGATGACGCTGATGTCGATCGGCGACTATCACGAGCCGACGGCGGCGTTTTATCCGTCGGTCGCCTACTGATCCGATGCCCCCTCCCTAACCCTCCCCCGGAGTACCGGAGGAGGGAAATGAAGACCTGGGCCCCCCGCGCGGCCTACGCGGCCGCGAGAGTCTGAAGGAAGGCGGGATCGCACAGGTCGGCCAGCGATTCGGCGACGAGGTCGGGGCGGAACGCGTAGCGCGTGAGGTCTTCGCGGCGGGTGCCGCCGGAGAGGACGAGGACGGTTCGGTATCCCATCTGGACCCCGCCGACGATGTCGGTTTCCATCGTGTCGCCGACCATGACGGTCTGCTCGGTTTCCAGATCGAGTTGCTTGCGGGCGGCGCGCATCATGACGGGGCTCGGCTTGCCGACGCTGAACGCCTTGATGCCGGTTGCCGTCTCGAGCATCGCAACGATCGCCCCGCACCCGGGCCGCGGGCCGTGCGGGGTCGGGCAGTTGGGATCGAGATTGGTCGCGACCAGCTTCGCGCCCTGGTCGATCATGCGAACCGCGGCTTCGACCATTTCCATCGTGAACGTCCGCCCCTCGCCGACGACGACGTAGTCCGGGTCGTGGTCGACGATCGCGTACCCGTTCTCGTGCAGCGCATGAAGCAGCCCGCCCTCGCCGATGACGTAGGCGGTGCCGTGCGGCTTCTGCCGGGCGAGGAACCGCGCCGTCGCCATTGCACAGGTGAAGATGTGGTCCTCCCCGACGGCGATGCCCATCCGCGCCAACCGCGTCTGCACGTCCCGCCTTGTTCGTTGGCTGTTGTTCGTGAGAAACAGGAACGGCGTGTTGCCGGCCAGGAGCCCGTGCACAAACCGGTCCGCTCCCGGGATCAGGCTGTTGCCGCGATAGACGACGCCATCCATGTCGATGAGGTAACCAATCTTCCTGTCCATAGGAGCCCGTCACTTCCTGCAAAAGTGCTGGAAACATGCACAGCGTGCGCCTCGCACGATGCAGCGCGGCCGGAAAGTATCACCGGTGTTACAAACCCGGTGCCAGTGCGCCGGCGCGACGGTCTTGCCCCAAGGCGGCAAGCCGCCGCGCCGCGGAAATGAATGGTTTCAGAACACTTTTCAGGTTCCGTGAAGGGCAGGCGTGGGTTTGTTTCCGAACAAACGGCGCGCAGAGCCTTCCCGTTCCGCCTCATTTCTCGGCATTGCATGTGGGGTCACCTACCCATCGGCTTGCCCGCTCCCAAGTGGGGTCATACGCTCAGGGGCATGAATGAGATCAAGGTGGGTTTGATCGGCGGGTCGGGTTTGGGGCAGTTGCTGCGGGACCGGGCGCAGGGGGCGGCGCACCAGGTGGAGACGCCCTTCGGGCCGCCGAGCGACGCCATCCTCGAGATGCAGTGGGAGGGGCTGACGGTTTACTTCTTGTCGCGGCACGGGCCGGGGCATCTGCTCAATCCCTCGCAGGTGCCGTACCGGGCGAACATTTATGCGATGAAGAAGCTGGGGGTGACGCACGTCATCGCGTCGGGGGCGGTGGGCAGCCTGCGGGAGGAGTTCAAGCCGCGGGACCTGGTGGTTCCCGATCAGATCATCGACAAGACGCACAAGCGGGCGAACACGTTTTACGAGCGGGCCGCGGTTCACGTGGAATTCGCGGAACCGTTTGATCCGGTGTTGCGTCGAATCCTGATTGAAGAAGGCGCGAAAGGCGACACGGGGACACGGGGACACGGAGACGCGGAGACAGAAACCGGGACGGGGACGGTTTCTTCCTCCTCTTCTGTCCCCCCATCCCCGCGTCCCCCCGTCTCCCCGTCGCCTTTCACCACCCACGCCCGCGGGTGCTACGTCTGCATGGAGGGCCCGGCGTTTTCGACGCGGGCGGAGAGCCTGATGCACCGGCTCTGGGGCGGCGACCTGATCGGGATGACGTGCATGCCGGAGGCGAAGCTGGCCCGCGAGGCGGAGATCGCTTACGCGCTGGTGGCCCTCGTGACCGACTATGATTGCTGGCGGAAGCCGCCGGTGAAGAAGGACGACGCGGGGCCGGTGGACCCGGCCGAGTTGCTGAAGGAGATCATTGCCAACCTGCAAGCCGCCTCGGACAATGCGGCGACGCTGATCGGGCGGGCGCTGCGGCGGATCGCCGCCGACCCCCAGACCCTGGCCGCCTCCCCCGCCCTGAGCGCGCTGAAGCTGGCGATCTGGTCGGACAAAAACCGAGTCCCGCGCGACCAGGTGGAACTGTTGGCGCCGTTGTGGATGAAGTATTTCGGGGAGAATGAGTAAAACGTATTGCGTAAAACGTAAGGAGTGCCCGGGAACGCATCCCGTCGTGCGAGGCTTTTCTTACGCTTTACGTTTTACGTTTTAGCGACCGCGACGGCTGTACTCTAAGTTGAGGATTCCCATGTCGCCTTGGCGCACTTTCGTCTCGCGAGCCATGACACTCTCTGGCGCCGCGCTCGTCGGGCTGGCGGCGGGCACCGCCGGGGCGCAAGTGATGGCGCAGCGGGCCGACATCATTAACCGGGGCGGCGCGGTCAATCCTGAGAGCTACGACGCGAAGGACGCGTCCGAGGGCGTTTACGCCCCGGAGTCGGTCAACGCGATGGACCAGCTCGCCAAGGCGCAGAAGATGGAGCGTCAAAAGGAGTGGGGCAAGTCCGCCGACTTCTACCAGGAACTGCTGACCAGCCCGGAATACGCCACGAAGGTCGTCCCGTCGCGGGAGGACGCGAACCATCGGATCTACCAATACACGAGCGTCGAGGAGCTGGTGATGCAGCGGCTGAGCCGCTGGCCGCAGGAGGGGCTGGACGTCTACCGCGCCCGCTACGAGGCCCCCGCCGACACGATGCTCCAGCAGGCCAAGGGGGACGATCTGTTTGCACTGCAGCAAGTCTTCACGCGGTACTTCGTGACCGATTCGGGCAAGGCGGCGGGCCTGCGGCTGATGGACCATTACCTGGAGGCCGGCGAGTTCCGCGCCGCCGCCGCGATCGGCGAGCGGTTGCTCAAGTGGCACCCCAACGTCCTGACCGATCGCGCCGCCCTGCAATATCGCCTGGGCATCGCCTACCACCTGGCCGGTGACGAGGCCTCCGCAAAGGCCACGCTCGAAGATTTGCGCAAGCGCGACCCGCAGGCGAGAGGGACCATCCGCGGCAAGGACGTGCCGCTGGTCGTTTCGCTGGCCGAGGAGTTGTCGCAAGCGGCGCCGGTGGCCACCGGCTCGACGAGCGATTCCTACACCACGTTCGGCGGCGACGCCTCGCGCGACCGCATCCTCGCTGTCTCCGGCACGCCCGGCGCGCACCTCTACAGCATCGCCCTCTCCAAGCCCAC
Source organism: Tepidisphaeraceae bacterium (assembly GCA_036495445.1). GTDB lineage: Bacteria > Planctomycetota > Phycisphaerae > Tepidisphaerales > Tepidisphaeraceae > DASXMX01. The sequence continues at coordinate 5,631 of DASXMX010000412.1, read as the reverse complement.
CCACGTCAGCGGTCCGCAGGCGCAGATCTGGGACCAGCGCTACAAGCAGGACGTGCAGAACGGAATGACGCTGGGCGTCATGCCCGTCGTCGACCGCGGCGAACTGTTCTTCCAGGACGGCGAGCGGATCTACGGCCTGAACCTCGAGAGCGGCGTGCCGCTGCCGGGCTGGCTCCAGGCGCACGGCCCCGACCACGACGGCGCCTATGCCCTGCCCAACGTCTCGGGCTCCGCCCGGACGCACCAGCTCACAGTGAGCGTCACCGACCGCGCCGTGCTGGCGGTCATGGGCCAGCAAGACCCGATCCGCATGCAGATGGGGCTTGGCGACCCGGGCGAGACCCGGCTCGTCTGCCTCGACCGCGAGACCGGCAAGGAGAACTGGGTCGTCGCGCCGAGCCAATTCAAGCAGGCGAGCCTGAAGCAGGTGCAGTTCAGCGGGTCGCCGCTGGTCGTGGGCGACAGCGTCTTCCTCGTCGGCAGCGCCAGCAAGCAGGCCGGGTTTGAAGACTGCATCGTGATGTGCTTCGACCTGTCGAACGGGACGATGCGGTGGAACGTTCCGGTCGCCAGCGCCAGCACCGTCGCGGCGGCCTGGGCCGGGTTCAACCCGAATTTCATGCTGCCGATCAACGAGACGCACCTGGCCTACGCCAACGGCCGCGTCTACGTGCAGACCAACCGCGGCGCCGTCGCCGCCCTCGACGCCTACAACGGCACCATCGACTGGCTGGACATCTACCAGCGGAACCAGCAGGCGATGATGAACCCGGCGTTCAACCCGATGGTTTTCGGGGGCAACGGGCAGTTCCAACAGACCGGCACCAAGCCGTGGGCATTCAACCCGGTGATCGTGTCGCAGGGGATGGTCTTCACGCTGCCGCTGGAGGGCAAGCACCTGCTGATCTACGACGCGGCCGGCGGGCAGGAGTTCAAGCGGATCGACTTGAGCGACCTGGCTCAGCACGTAAAGGGTGCCGATATCGGCGAGAGCGATCAGTTCGACGTGCTGGTCGGCGTTGAGGGGGACAAGCTCCTGCTGGCCGGCTCCAAGACGCTGGTCCTGCTGAACTGGAAGACGTACGACGAGGAGAAGTTCACTGACGAGATGTTCTTCTGGGTCGAACCGTCGGGCAAGACGACCATCCGCGGTCGCCCGCTGCTGACGTCCGATTCCGTCTACTTCGCCGCTGAAGATCGATTCTATCACATGCAGCTCAAGACGGGACTGATCACCGACACCCACCCGGATTACCCGCGCGAGTGGGACGAAGGCGAAGGCCCGGGGAACGTGCTGGTCACGTCCGATCACGCGATCATCGCGGGCGCCGACGCGGTCGACGTCTACACCGACCTCGCGGTGGCCAAGCGGAAGCTCGACCGCGAAGTGGCCGAGGCGCCCAACGACCCGCAGCCGAGGCTGCGGTACGCGGAGATCATGTACGCGGCGGGCGACTACGACACCTCGGTCGCCAAGCTCGACGAGGCGATCCAGCGGCTGGGCGGTGCCGACGCGATGCAGCCCGGCGCCGGCCGCGACCGCGTCTTCAACGACGCGCTGACGTTCGCCCAGCGGCTGAAGGCCGACGAACGGCCCGAGGCCCGCAAGCGCGTCGAGGCCTTGTTCGATCGCGCCAGCGAGGCCGCCCTCACGCCCGAGCAGAAGGTGCAGTACCGGATCGCCCGCGGCAAGTTCGACGAGCTGCGCAACGAGCTGCCGGACGCGATCAAGCTGTACCAGGAAGTGCTGGCCGACCCGGCCCTGCGCGCGGTCCCGCTGCCCGACCAGGTGAACAACACGCCCACGTCGGCCGACGTGGTCGCGCGCAAGCAGATCGGCGATCTGATCGCCAAGGACCCGCAGCTCTACGAGCCCTTCGAACGGCAGGCCGCCGATGCGCTGAAGGCGGCGCAGGAGACGAACGACCCGGCCAAGCTGCTGGACGTCGCGCAAGCTTATCCGAATTCCAGCGTCGCGACGAAGGCGTCGCTGGCGGCGGCCGACGCGTACGAAACATCCAACGACGTCCGCGCCGCGCGCCACGTGCTCAGCGACTTGTATTTCGACCGGAACCAGAAGTCGCCCGATTGGCCGCGGATCCTGGAGGCGATGGCCCGAACCGACCCGCGCACCGCGGCCCACATGCTGGCACAAGGCGTCGAGCAATTGAACAACCCGCAGCTTGCCAAGCCGTTGAAGCTCCCGAACGGCCAGGAGATCGCCGCAGGGACGCCCTTCTCGGTGGCGCTGGAGCAGGTGCGGAAGTTCACCTACCAGCAGCAGGACCGGACGCTCTCGACGTTTAACCTGCCGATCCCGCAGCCGCAGCAGGAATACCCCAAGCCGTTCCGCGGCAACGTCCCGGTGATCGACAACGTCGATGTGCTGGTGGTGCCGCTGCGCGACTTCGCCCGGCCCGACCGCGTGGTGACGTGGTCGGCGACGGGAACGCCGGCGCTCTCGGTCTACCCGGCTGGGGCAAGCAAGGCCCTCGCCTCCAGCAGCCAAATCACCGAGCGACCACTCGGGTGCGCGTGGGTGGACAGGGACCTGCTCGTATGGGGTCCCACGCAGGCGGTGCTGTTGAAGGGAGACGGCGCCGATCTCGCCTGGCGGATGGAGATCAGCCGGCTGGCGCCGATCGACGTCGTCGCGACGGACCAGGCCCCCGAGCAGGCCGTCGCGGCGGATAATAACAACAATATCAACATCCGGCTCCGAAACCGGATGATCATCAACGCCGGCGGGCGCGTGATCGTGCGGAACGGCATGGTCATGCCGGCCGCGGCGATGGGCGCGCCGGCGGCCAAGCCGGTCCACGAAGGCCCCGAACAGATTGACACCGTCGTCCCCGTGGGCGACCGCATTCTGCTTGGCACCACCACTGGCCGGGTCGTCTCGCTGGAAACCGCCAACGGGCGGCTCGCCTGGCAGACGCGGCTTTCCGACCGTCCGGCGGATCGCCTCCTCGCCGATGGCGATTTCACTGTCATCAAGGCCGAAGACGAGACGTACGTGAGGCTGGCCGTCCTCGACACGTTCACCGGCCACGTCCGCGGCTCCAAGACCTGGCAGCGCGACAGCAACAGCTTCCCGCAGAACCTCGCCCTCTCGCCCGATGGCACGCTGGTCTACACGCTGCCCGACCGGATCTGCCTGAAGGATCTGTACAAGCCTTGGGACCAGCGGGGCATCGAGCGGCCCACGCCGCAGGGGCAGTGGAGCTTTAACGGGCTGACCGGGCAAGACCAGCTCGTGATCGCCGAGGGACGCATTCTCGCCCTGACCGACAGCAGCGGCGACGGCGTCCGGCCCGGCGAGAAGTTCGTCCGCCTCTACTCGCTGGAGACCGGCGAGCCGATCATGCTCAACTTCAACGAGGGGCAGCAGGTGGAAAAGGCCCTCTCGGTCGGCAGCAAGTCGCCCGACGTGACGCTCCGCGTGGTCGGCCCGCGCGTCTACATGGTCGCGCCGGACGCGGCGATCTGCTACAACCTGGAGAAGCCCGACGACCACTATCAGATGTTCGACCAGGAAACGGAGAAAATGGGCGTGCAGGCGTCGTTCATCGGGAAGGATTACGTGGTGCTGCTGAGCCCCGCGACCGCCCCGCCGCCACCGGCCGCGCCCGATCCCAATGCCGCCCCCGGCGCGGCGGCCGCGCCGCAGGCGCCGGCCGTGACGGTCAGCCCCACGTGGAACTTTTACGCCTTCCGACGTCAGATCATCGGCAGCGGCAAGGAAAGCGGCGTGATGGACTACAGCCTCCCCCTCGCCGACCCCGCCGGCATCACCTCCACGTGGCAACCGATGGAGGGCGGGCTCGTCTACCTGACGGCCGACCACAAGCTGCACATGCTTCTGGGGGCGAAGGATTAGGGTTCAGGGAGGATTGCATTGCGTAGCGGTCGGACGGATTCGACGGGCTCACCGCAGGCCGAAGGTCCACCCGGTGCCGATGAAGTGAGCGGATCTCTACCCGCAGCGTTTGCTTATTTCGGCAAGCGCCTGGTTGATCCCTGCAAATCCCGGGTTGATCGCGAGCGCCTTCTTGTAGCATTCGGCCGCCTCGGCCAATCGGCCCGAATGGGCGTGGCAGTGGCCCATGCCCGCCCAGGCGCCGAAATGGCACGGCATCCGCTCGACCGTCCGGCCGCAGTCTTCGAGGGATTCGTCGTAGCGTTCCTGAAGGTATTTGGCGATCGCCCGCTGGTTGTAGGCTTCGGCGAAGTTGGGATCGAGTTCGATCGCGCAAGTGAAGTGGCGGATGGCCTGATCGCAGTCGCCCTGGTTGAGGGCCTTGGTGCCGCGGCAGAGTTCGTGGTTGGCGTCTACCGTGCCCAGTCGGAACCAAATGGCCCAAATCGCGTGCTCCGCCATCTGGTTGACCATCGGATCGGGGTGCTTGAGTTGGGCTGTCAGTTCCTTCAGGCAGCGGCGGCTGCCGACCAAAGCCAGGGCAAGGGCCGCCACCTTCCGCGCATCGCAGCAGGGACTCGACAACAGCCCGACGATCTGTTCCCGCGTCCAGCGACTCTTGAGCAAGGCCAGGAGAGCGCCCGGGTCCCTTGCTTCCAGCATCGGCTGGACGGACGCTACGAACTCCTCAGGATCGATCTGCTTACACGCCATGGTGCTGCCTAGACTGTAGGCCCCGGTCCGCCGGGTTTTCCCTCGATCGTCGAGGGAATCTCCGCGTGCAACGGCCCCATCGCCGTGCGGATTGCACAACCCCGTTTCAAGTAACAGGTTGGGACCTGCCTCAGAACCCGGTGGCAGGCCCCTAATGGGCCGCGCCCGGACCCAACGTCGGGCCCGCCCCACCCCCGCCGCCCTTGTCCTTTTCCGCCGCCGATTTTTCGGGGCTGAAGGGGCTGGCGTAGTAGGCACGGCGTTGGGCGTCGGTGGAGTTCAGGGGGCGGTACGTGTAGCCGGTCTCCAATTGCATCGCGCATCCGCCGACGCCCAGCATCAGCAGCGCGCCCGTCGCGATCATCCGCCCTCGCCGACCGATCCTCGTCCAACCCGCCATGCCGCGAACTCCTTGAGGTTCACAGACGATATCGGCCCCGCGGGCAAAAAGCGACGCGGCCGCCTATCGTTTCGGCCGATGGACGTGGTCAATCGAACGATTCCTGAGGCACCTTCCCGCCGCCAGCGCCTTCTTGCGCGAATTCACCGACGTTACGTCACAACCACCCAACCGGTTCGGCTCGGCCCGCTTTCCTTCGATTTCACCCGGATCGCCGACCCCGACCGCGTGCTCGACGCGGTCGCTGACGAAGCGGATCGCCGGGAGCGCTTATCGGGCAAGCGCCAGCCCGACGAACATCTGCACCTCCCCTATTGGGCCGAGCTGTGGGACAGCGCGATTGGGATCGGGCAGTTCCTGGTGCGGAATGTGGGCGCGGGGGAGAAAGGCGACGCGGGGACGCGGGGACCCGGCGACGCGGAGACAAAAACCGAGACAAAAACCGGGACGGGGACGGTTTTGACCTCCTCGTCTTTCCACGCGTCTCCGTGTCGCCCCGTCCCCGCGTCCTCCTCAACAACCGTCCTCGACCTCGGTTGCGGCATGGGCCTGTCGGGCACGATCGCGGCAGCCTTGGGGGCGGACGTCCTGTTCGCCG
>DASXMX010000411.1:0-17802 GCA_036495445.1 Tepidisphaeraceae bacterium | reverse complement strand
TGACGACCTGAAGCTCACGACGGTCAAGTCGGCGGAGGGCCGGCCCGAGTTCGGCAAGGCCGAGTTCACCGGCAAGCGGACGCCGCCCGTCGGCCCGGCGCCGGACCTGTCGAAGGTGAAGTTCGGCGACCCCATCGTCCTCTTCAACGGCAAGGACCTGACCGGCTGGCGCCTCACCGACCCGAAGGCCGACAACGGCTGGATCGCCCACGACGGCGTCCTGAGCAACGAGGTCCACTTCGAGCAAGGCCAGCCGCACAAGCACTACGGGAACCTGCGGACCGACCGCGAATTCGAGGACTTCAACCTTACGCTCGAAACGAACGTCCCCAAGGGCGCGAACAGCGGCGTCTACCTCCGCGGCATCTACGAGGTGCAGATCCTCGACAGCTACGGCAAGCCGGTCGACTCGCACAACATGGGCGCGATCTACAGCCGGATCACGCCGACTGAGGCCGCCGAGAAGCCGTCGGGCGAGTGGCAGACGCTCGACATCACGCTCGTCGACCGCCACGCGACCGTGATCCTCAACGGCAAGAAGATCATCGACAACCAGCCGATCGAAGGGTGCACCGGCGGCGCGCTCTGGTCCGACCCGCTCCGCCCCGGCCCGATCTACCTCCAGGGCGACCACACCGGCGCTAACTACCGCAACATCGTCCTGCGGCCGGTGATCAAGGAATAGAAGGGGCACGAGCCGCCCGTGACACGGGTTTCAAACCCGTGCTTGCGACGTAAAGCGTGAAGTAACTTTTTGCATGCAAAGTGCTCGGCACGGGTTGGAAACCCGTGTCACAGGGAAGGGGGGCGACCGAGGGAGCCATCATGAAGCGAACCCGATCCAGCGAGTCTCAATCGACGCGTCGCGATTTCCTGAAGCACTCGGCCTTCGTCGCCGGGATGGGGGTGTGGGTCGCGTCGGAGCGGCGGGTTTGGGCGCTGCAGGACCAGTCGCCCAACGAGCGGATCAACCTTGCCTGCATTGGCATTGGCGGCAAGGGGGCCGGGGACAGCGAGCAGGCGGCGAAGCACGCGAACCTGATCGCGATCTGCGACATCGACGACCAGCGCCTGCGCAACAAGGCCCGCCGGCATTCCAAGGTGCAGCAGTTCAACGATTTCCGCAAGATGTTCGACAAGCTCGGCAAGGAGATCGACGCGGTGACGATCGCCACCCCCGATCACACCCACGCCGTCGCGACGATGATGGCGATCAAGATGGGCAAAGCCGTCTACACGCAGAAGCCGCTCGCGCATGACGTATGGGAGACGCGGCAGCTTCGCCTCGCCGCGGCCGAGCACAAGGTTGCCAGCCAGATGGGCAACCAGGGCACGGCCACCACCGGGCTGCGCGAGGGCGTCGAGGCGATCCAGGCCGGGGCGATCGGCAACGTGCGCGAAGTCCACGTCTGGACCAACCGGCCGATCTGGCCGCAGTCCCCGCTGATCAAGCAGCGGCCCCTGGAGGCGTCGGTCCCATCCTACGTCCATTGGGACGAGTGGCTCGGCACCGCCCCGGCCCGACCGTACGCGGCCCATTACTACCACCCGTTTAATTGGCGCGGCTGGTGGGACTTCGGCACCGGGGCGCTGGGGGACATGGGGTGCCACATCGCCAATCTCCCGTTCATGGCGCTGAAGCTCGGGTACCCGAGCAGCATGGTGGCCGAATCGGAGGAGCTGAATCCCGAGACGTATCCCGCCTGGGCGCGCGTCGTCTACAAGTTCCCGCAACGCGGCGACCTTCCGCCGGTCACGCTCACGTGGTACGAAGGGCACAAGGGCGGGACGGTCACCGAACGGAATGGCAGTCCCGTGTTCGAGGGCGCTCAGCCGGTCCTGCCGCCCAAGGAACTGGTCGACCACGTCGTCGCCGAATACAAGAAAGTCGTCCGCGCCCGCGGCACCAAGGAAGTGGCAAACGCGAATTCGGCTGGCCTCAGCGAGGGCGGTTCGATCCTCGTGGGCGATAAGGGGATCCTCTACGCCCACGGCAATGGCAAGGGTTGGGAACTGCTGCCCGCCGACAAGTTCCACCACTTCAAGGCGCCCAGCCCGACGCTCCCCCGCAACCCGCTGGGCGACGATGACAAGACCGTCGACGAGGGACAAAAGCTCGAATGGCTCAACGCCGTCCGCGGCGGGCCCAAGCCCCTGGCCAACTTCGACTATGCCGGGATGCTCGCGGAGTTCATCCTGCTCGGCAACGTCGCGATCCGCGCGCAAGGAAAGGAACTGGTGTGGGACGGGCCCAACATGAAGTTCCCCAACGCGCCGGACGCCGAACGGTTCCTGCGCCGGGAGTATCGGACGCCGTGGTCGCTGTAGGGGCGAACCTTGTGTTCGCCCTCCAGTAGGGGCGAATCTTGTATTCGCCCGCGTCTTCCGACGATTGAAACGAAGAGGGTGAACACGAGGTTCACCCCTACATGGGCGAACACAAGGTTCGCCCCCACCTATTGCCCCAGTGGATTTTTGGGCTCCGGCCTGCCGAGCGGATTCTCCGCGCCGGGGGCGCGGCGCATCGTGTAGTCGCTGCCTCCGCTGGTGAGTTTCAGGCCGTCGCCGTCGAGCGTCGCGGAGAAGTCGAAGCTCGATCCTCCGCTTTGGAAGGTGCCCATGAGGCGGTTGTCCTCGGCGTGGGCGGTGACGGGGAACTTCTTGTCCTTCAGCGTCAGCGTTCCGGTGTATCGGTCGCCTGCGCCGCCGGTCAGGTCGATCGACAGCTCATCCCCCTTAAACGCGCCCGCGAACGACGGCGGCCCGTGCGGCGCGAGCGGGTTGTCGCGGCCCGCATCGGCAGGCTTCATCGGCGGGGCGTTGTCCTGCGCGACCGGTTGCCCGCCGCCCTGCAGGTTGACCCTCTCGTGGATCTCGAGCGTGCCGTCGGCGTTCACCGCGACCGTCACCTGCCCGTTCTGCCCGTTGACCGCCCGGCTCCCGCGGCTGGACATCTTCCCGATGATGTCGGCGTTCAGCACCTGCCCGGTGAGCACGTCGACCCGGCTCACGCCGCCCAGCGTGGTCGTCGTCTCGATGAACCCCTGGTCGTGCTTCACGATGTTCCCGGCGACGCTCACGTCGGCGACCTGCCGGCCGTCCTGATCTTTGACCGCGAGCAGCTTGCATTTCATGGAAACCTTGTCGTCCTGGCCGAGCTGGAACTGCTTGGCCAGACCGGTCGTGTCGGCGTCCCATTCGTCGTTCAGGGCGACCGGGTGCGTGGGATAGACGCTGGTGTCCGGATCGAGCATCCGGTTCAGTTCGGCCAGCGTCTGCGGGTCGGGTTGGTCGGGCAGGTCGTTGGTGACGGCGCCGTTGTCGCCCTTGCGGAGCGTGACGGTCTTGCCCGCCAGCGCGAAGGCGGGGGCGGGCTGGCCGTTCATCGAACCGGTGGTGGAGCTTTCCGGGTCGAAGGTGATCTTCATGGCCGTCGGCTTGCCGTCGGCGACGGCGAGGATCTCGATCGTCCCTTTGCGCCGCTCGGTGGCCGACGTGTCGATCGCCTGGGCCTGCTGGCCATTGGCGGTGACGTCGCCCTTCTGCTTGATGGCACTGGTAATGTCGAAGGCCCACCGCTCGCCGGTCGACATGCGGATCTTGAGCGTGTAAGTCTGCTGCTGTGCCGCGGCGGGGTTGCACGTCACCATCAGGAGCAGCAAGGCGAACGGAACCACCCCCATGGATACCCGGCGATCAGTCAAGCCATAGCGGATCATGATGGATTCTCCCGCGAGCCCCGCGACTGCGCGCCCACATCGGGCGCTGGAATCATCCCACCTTTGTCGCGCTGGAGTGTCAAGGAGAATGTGCCAGAAGGGTAAAGGCGGTACAACAGCTCACTTTGCGAACCCGAAGCGTCTGGAATCGGTAAGACTATTGTGTTGGTGTGATTACGCGAAGGCATTAATTGGCATGCGGGTCGCTACCTAGGCCGTTATGCGGATGACCCGCGGCGAAACTTGGGCAGTAGGTCAGATCAGTCTCGCCGGAGCGGATCGTTCCAATTCGGCCGTTACAGTTGTGCTCGGTCGGAAATCGCACCCGGTCCCGACAGAATTGGCATGCCGTAAAATGCTTCGCGTTAAATCGTTGTGCCATTTTGCGGCGGTTCGAAAAATTTTCGGGACTTTTAAGCGAACTTTGATCCGGTAGAGTCCGATAATAGTCATGATGGATCGCGCAACCACCAGCCGTGTCAGTCAAACCGCAGGGACGCGGTTTTACTGTCGAATCCTTTCGTACTTCAGAGCCGACTGGCTGCTCATCCTCCTCCTGATCGGGATCATCTGGCTGGCCCTCGGGCTGGGCGCGCTCCAACCGGCGGCGGTCGCGCTGCTGACCGACAAGGTCCTCTCCGGCAAGCCGCTGAACAACTTCTTCTCCCGGCTGCTGGTCGCGATCCTGCCCGAGGGGCGTTTGGCGCAGATCGTCGCGCTCTCCGTCCTCTGGGTTGCGCTGCAGGTGTGCAACGACCTGATCACGTTGTTCCGTGAGATGATCAACAAGCAACTGTTTTACAACGGTACCGCCCGCATTCGTCAGGATCTGTTCGACCACTACCAGATGCTCGGCCTCGACTACCACCGCTCCCAGCCGCAGGGCGACTCGATCTATCGGTTGAACATCGACACGCAAGGGTTCTTCGGCGTGCTGGACAAGTTCATCGGCGCGGCCAACTCCGTGCTGACGCTGTTCGTCGTCTCCGCGGTCATGCTCACGTTCAACCGGACGATCACCTACGTGATCCTCGGGCTGACGCCGCTGCTGCTGCTGGTGAATATCCACTTCAGCCGGATGATCCGCAGCCGGAGCCTGGTGGCCAAGGCGGCCGAAAGCGATCTGACGACCTTCACGCAGCGGGCGATGAGCGCGATCGGACTGATCCAGCTCTTCGGCAGGCAGGAGACCGAATCCGACGCCTTCCGCGGCGCGGTCAATCACACGATCCGCACCGGCATGCGGATGACCTGGCAGGAGCAGCTTTACCCGTTCGCCCAACGGGTGATCTTCGCGTCGGGTTTCGCGTTCGTACTCGGGTACGGCAGCTATCTCGCATTGCACAGCCTGCCGAGCTACGGCCCGGCTTACGCGGGCAACGGGCCGTCGTTCACCGTCGGGGCGATCCTGGCGATGACGTTCTACCTCGTGCAGCTCTGGGAGCCGCTGAAGCGGATTACCGGGTTCACCGCCGACGTGCAGAAGGACGCTGCGGCGTGCGCTCGTGTCTTCAACATTCTGGCCATCCCCCGCGGGCCAGTCGACGACACGGGCCCAGCCGTGCCGCTCAACGTCCTGCCCCGCACGCTGGAACTCGACGACGTTTACTTCGAATACGAGCCCGGCCGCCCGGTGCTCCGCGGCGTCAGTGCCCGGATCGACCCGGGCAGCATGGTCGCCTTCGTCGGCGCCAGCGGCGCGGGCAAGAGCACGCTGCTGAATCTGCTCCCACGGTTCTACGACCCGAAGAAAGGGACCGTACGCCTCGGCGGGTACGACCTGCGAGCCCTGCGCGTGGCCGACGTCCGCAAGCACATCGCCCTGGTCCCGCAGGACAGCCCGGTGATCGTCGGCTCGATCGCCGAGAACATCGCGTTCGGCTGTCCGCACGCGACGATGTCGCAGATTCGCAACGCTGCCCGGCTGGCCGGGGCATCGGAGTTCATCGAGCGCCTGCCCCAGGGGTATTCCACGATGCTCAGCGAATCGGGCCAGAACCTCTCCGGCGGGCAACGCCAGAGGCTGGCCATTGCCCGGGCGCTGCTGACCGACGCGCCGATCCTCGTCCTCGACGAGCCGACCAGCGGCCTCGATCGCCGGCAGGAGCAGTGGTTCGTCCGCACGCTACGGCGGCTCAAGGGCCGCCGGACCATCATCCTCGTCACCCACAACCTCGCCACCGTCGAGGATTGCGATCAGATTTATTTCCTGCACGAGGGACGGGTCGCCGAGCAGGGGACGCACGAAGACCTGCTCGCATACGGCGGCCTCTACGCCGCCCTCGCCGCCTTCCCGCACCGTACGACGATCTCCGCCGATTCCAGCCAGGCCGGTTCCGCGGCGTAATGAAAAGAGAGACACGGTGACGCGGAGACACGGTGACGCGGAGACGCGGGGAAAGAGGCAATTCGCTCCTCTTTCCCCGCGTCACCGTGTCTCCGCGTCGCGTTTTTTACTTATCCTTGAATGCTGATCGACGCCTCCATCCGGGCGCTGGGGGCGGAGAAGGGGACGGCGCGGGCGGCGGTGGCGGCCTTCTGTTTGCCGAGTTGCTCCATCAGCATCGCCCACGTCTCGCGCTGGAACCGCAATTGCCGCAGGGCCTCGTCCAGCGAGTCGAGCTTGTGCTGGGCGCAGGCTTCGACCAGCTTGCGATAGATGTAGGTGTAGAGCGCCGCGAGCTGTTCGCACAGCTCGGGCTGCAGGTCTCGGCGGAGGGACGTGATCAACTCGTTGACGATCCGCTGCGCCCCTGACAGCGACGTGTAGGTCGTCTCCCAATCCTTTCGCTCGATCGCGGGGCGCGCCTGCTCGCAGAAGCGGATGGCGCCGTCGTACAGCATCATCTGCAGTTGCTCGGGCGTGGCGGTCAGAACGCGGGTCTTCAGGTAGCTCTGTGCGGCCTGGGGGTTCATCCGTAAGTTCCCTCGCGACGACGGGCGATCGGCACAACTCATTATCGGCGCGACGGCGCGCCGAGTTTAACGCACGGCAACTTTGAGCATTCGGGGAAGCGCAAGATCTGCCGAACGGGCGAACGTTTAGCCGCGGCACGCATGCGTGCCGGATCCGCGAACGCCGACGCGCCTATCACGAGCCTGACGACGACGATGATCCGGACGAGGACGAAGAAGAGGACCCCGACGACGAGGACGACGTCCCCGACGAGCTGGTCGTCGCCGGCTTCACGCCCGTGATCGTCCCGAGGGCCGCCTGTTGTGACTGTAGCGTCGCCAGCGTCGATTCCATGTTCGCGAACTGCTGCTGCAGCATCGCCTTCTTGTCCGCGAGAATCGCGTCCAGTTGCGTGATCTGTTGCTTGAAGTCCGTGGACTGGTTGGTCAGCGTCTGGTTTTCGTCCGTGATCGCGCCCGAGATCGGGTCGACCAGCGACGTCATGCTCTGGTCGATTACGGCGCCCAACCCGCTCGACGCCTGGCTGAAGAGCGTCTTGACGGCGTCGGGGTTGGCCGCGAACGCGTTGTTGAACGTGTCGGCGTTGAACTGGATCTTCGCCCCGTCCGTGAGCGTCAGCCCCATGTCCCCCAGCGTGCGGAACTGCCCGGCCGTGGAGACGACCGCGGAGAAGACCTGGTACATCTGCGACTGGATCTCCTGCGTCGTCGGGTCGCCCAGCAGCAGGCCGGCGGTGTTGGTGGTGGTGTCGTAGGCGGTGTAGGTGTTGATCGCGTCGACCAGGGCGTTAAACGTGTCGGTGAAGGTCTGAAGCTGTTTCTCCACGCCGCTGCCGTCGGGCGTGATGCTCAGCGTGACCGGCTGGGTGGAGGCCGACAGCAGCGAGACGGTGGTGCCCGGGATGATGTTGGTGAGCTGGTTGGTGCTGCTGGTGACCAGCATCGGCTGTGACGACCCGCTGCCCCCGCCGACGTAGACGGCGGCGTCCTGCGCCTGGACCAGCGTCCGCATCTGCAGCCCGGTCGTGCCGGTGTCGATGACGACCTGCCCCGCGGTGCCGGAGTGCGTCGCGGTCAGCGAGAGGCGGTAGGGGGCGGACGCCGACCCGTCGTTGATGATGTTGGCGGCGATGCCGAAGTTCGCCGCCTGGATCTTCGCCTGCACGCTCGCCAGCGTGTCGCCGGCAGCCACCTGGATCGTCGTCTGCAGCGCGCCGTCGATCGTGTTGCCCGTCGCGGTGCCGGTCAGGTGCAGGTCGCTCGCGGTGGTGCCGGTGACGCTCTGCACCATCATGTGCCCGGGCCCCCCGGAGTTGTCGGTCAGGAGGATGCCGTTGCCGGTCGTGTCGATCGACGCGGTGACGCCGATGTTTGACGAGTTGATCGCCTTCATCACGTCGCCGATCGTGTTGAACGTGCCGGTGGACGTGTCGATGGTGGCGGTCACGCCGGCGGCGCTGGTGATCGTGAACTTGCCCGTGCCCACGCCCTTGCCGCCGTTGTAGGTGCTCAGGGCGGTGTTCGCCGAGACGTATTGCAGGTGGAGGTTTCCGCCGTTTACGGCCGTGGTGGACGTGTCGTAGGTGCCGGCCAGGCCGAGCGACTCGGCGGTCTTGCTGCCGTCGGCGTCGCCGATCGTCAGGTTGCCGCTCCCGCCCGTGTTGTCGCTGAGTTGGATGCCGTTGCCCGCCTGGTTGAGCGAGGCGATGACGCCCGCGTTGGCGTTGTTGATCGCGTCGAGCACGTCCTGCACGGTCGTCGCGCCGGACAGGTCGATCGCCGATTGCTGCCCCGCGCGGTTGGTGACCGAGAGCTGCCCGAGCGCCATCCCCTGGCCGCCGTTGAGGGAGCCGAGCAGGACGGTGTCGATCCCGGAGAGGATCTGCTTGCCGTTGATCGTGCCGCCACTGGTGCCGGTGGAGGCGATGCCCAGATCCTCGGCGGCATGCGAGCCGTTGATGTCGCCGACCGACATCGGCCCGCCGCCCCCGCTCGTATCCTTGAGCGTGATGCCGGTCGCGCCGGTTGCGATGCTCGCCTGCACCTTGCCGTTGCCCGCCTTGTTGATGGCGGAGAGAACGTCGCCAAGCGTCTGTGCGCCGCTCAGGTTGACGGTAAAGGTGGACCCGTCGCCGGCGGTGAAGGACAGGTCGCCCGACCCGCCGGTGCCCAATCCGACGCCCCGTCCGTCGTTCAGGACCGACAGGGCGGTGTTGTTCGAGAGGTAATTGACTGACGACCCGGTCAGCGTGCTCCCGTTGGCCGACCCGGCGATGCCCAGGCTCTGGGCCGCGGATCCGCCGGCCAGGTCCTGCACCTGCAGGGTGCCTGTTCCGCCGCTGTTGTCGGTCAGGACGAGGCGGTTGTCTCTGATCGAGGCCTGCACGCCGATGTCCAGCGACGTGTTGATCTTGTTCACGACGTCGTCGAGCGTGACGGCGCCGGAGGTGTCGATCACGTCGGTCTTGCCCGAACGGTCGGTGATGCGGAACTGGCCCGTGCTGACGCCGGCGCCGCCGTTCAGGTCGGCCAGGCCCGTTTGCGTGCTGAGGCTCCCGCCGCCCAGTTCGAGCGTGATCGTGCCGGCCTGCAGCGGGCTTGAGGTGCTGGCGTAGCCGTTGCTGACGCTCTGCTGCGCGCTGACGAGCTGCGCGACCTGAAACTGGTACGTGCCCGACGGCGCCCCGGCGGTCGTCGTCGCGGTCAATACGCTCGTGTTGCTGCTGGTCGCGGTCGAGGCCCGGAACGTCGCCGGCAGTTCCAGCGTCTTGCCGATCATCTGCAACTGCGTGAGCTGCGTCTCGAGCGACCCGTACGCCTGCTGCTGCGCCTGGAACGAGTTGACCTGCGTCTGCAGCAGGTCGATCGGCGCCTGGTCCAGCGACGTCAGCGCGTCGATGATGGCGGTGGTGTTGATGCCGCTGATCAGCCCGACGCCGGAAGTGATTTGGGCCATGGATTGCCTGCTCCGTACGGCTCTTCACGGTGGGGCAGACATTCCTGTCTGCCCAGCTTTTCACCGCGCCGCTTCGCCCGGCTGTTCATCGTCCGGCGCGGCGTCGCCGTTCAGCAGGAACGGGGGTATCGGACCCGAAAACCCGTCAACGCCCTGAAGATCGTCCGCGACGCGGTCGAGGACGGGCAGGAGGATGGCCTGCTCCACCGCCTCCATCGCCCACAGCCGCAGGAACCGCTGTTCCGCCGCCCGCACCGCCCGCAGTTGCTCCGCCACCGCCGATAGATCGCGCACCGGGAACCCTCCGCGTCCACTGTCCTGTTTCGAGTTATCGGAACCGCAGCGGTCGGCCCGTGAGATTTTCGCGCCGATGCCGCCCGCCCCGCCGCGCCGGATTTGCGCGTCGGGCTTGACGAGGGAACCACGGAGAACACGGAGGACACAGAGGGCACAGAGGAAAGACGAAGCATGCGGGCGATTGCTCCCGATGCGTCCCCCTGTTCCGCGGCGCGCCCGGAGGGCCGCGAGTCTGCGCTGTGGGTCCCGACTGGTGACCCGCCCCGCAGCCCGTTAAAGTTCCCGGGCAGCAGGTCAGATGACCACACTAAAGGACAAATTCCGCGGGTGCCTGCTGGGCGCGTCGATGGGCGACATCGCTGGAGCGGCGGTCGAGGCGGAGTCGCCCGGGTACATCGCGCGAACCTATCGCTCGGTCGACGAGATTCTCGCCACTCCCAGCGTGCCCGAGTTCGTCGGTCCCGACTGGCAGGTGGGGCGGTATACCGATGACACGCAGATGATGCTGTGCGTTGCCGAGTGGCTGCTCGACGGGCCGCCGCATGGCGCGGAATCGCTCTTGTCGCGATTTGCCGAGGCGTATGAGCCGTGGCGGCGTTATGGACCGGGGACCGAATTGATTCTCCGCCTCTATCCCGAGCACCACGCTGAGTGGCGGCAACTCGCGACGGCCCAATTCCCCAGCGGTTCGTTCGGGAACGGCAGCGCGATGAGAGTGGCGCCGGTCGGACTGGCCTATTTCCAGGACCAGAAGACGCTCGCCTCCGTCGCCACGGAATCCTCGCGGCCGACGCACTGCCATCCGGTGGCCTTTCAAGGCGCGGTACTCCAGAGCACTGCGGTCGCAACCGCTGTCACATCGACGGAAATTGTGCCCGAGGCGTTTCTGAGCCGCCTTCGGGCCGCGTTAGCAGACTTTGCAGACCTGCTCCAGGACACGACGGCGTTTGCCCGCGCGCTGGCGAGCATCGAGGACGGATTGGAGGACGGTCGCTCCTGTCAAGAGATGGCGTCCGCTCTGGGCACGGGGGTGGCCGCTCACGAGGCAGTGCCGATGGCGCTCTACTGCTTCCTCCGGCACCCGGACTCGTACGAGCGCGTGCTCCACGAGGCGATCTTTCTCGGCGGGGACACGGACACGATCGCGTGCATGGCCGGCGCGATCTCCGGCGCCTTCCTCGGCGCCGCGGCCATCCCCGCGAATTGGCTGGCCGCCGTCCGGGAGGATAAGTACCCGGTCGCGGAAATCGAACGGCTCGCGGACCGCCTGTTCGAGCGATATGGTGGCAGCACGGAAAGCAATCGGATTGCGAAACCGCGAAGCGATCTTTCGTCGTAATCCTCCGGGGAGGGGTGTCGCGGCTCCATGGCAGTGCGGGAGGGGATTCCCTTCCCGAGTTTAGCCGCCCCGCTCGCGGGGCGATCCGATGCAACGGAGCGGGTTATGACTCAACTTCCCAGGATCGCGGCGCGGATGCTCGGAGTGGTCGCCCTGTTCGTGGCGATCGCGGTCCCGGTCGCGCGGGCGAAGCCCCCGGCAACCCGGCCCGTCTACACCACCACCCAGCCCAGCTACGACGGCATCGGCAAGGTCTACATGGGCCGGGAGATCGCCAACGTGATGAGCCACGCGGGGGCCGACTGGCTCGAGCGGCCCACCCGAGAGCAGGAGGAGGCGCCGTCCAAGGCCATCGCCATGATGGAACTGCGGCCCACCGACGTCGTCGCCGACATCGGCGCGGGCACCGGCTACTTCAGCTTCCGCATCGCCAAAAAGGTGCCGCAGGGGAAGGTGCTGGCGGAGGACATCGACGCCGAGATGATCAAGGACCTGCAGCGCACGATCGACAAGGATCACGTCGCCAACGTCCAGCCTGTCCTCGGGACCACCGAGGCCCCCAAGCTTCCCGAGAACGGCGTTGACGTCGTCCTCTTCGTCGACGCCTACCACGAGTTCGACCACCCGCGCGAGATGATGGAAGCGATCGTCAAGGCCCTCAAGCCCGGCGGCCGCGTCGTCGACCTGGAATACCGCGCCGAAGACCCCAACGTCCGCATCCTCCCGCATCACAAGATGACCGAAGCCCAGGCAAAAAAGGAAATGGCGGCGGTGGGGCTCGTCCACCTCAAAACACTCCACGACCTGCCGCAGCAGCATTTCATGATCTTCCAAAAGCCGGGGTATTAATTGCGACGCGGGGACGCGGAGACACGGGGACGCGGGGAAGAGACGGAGATTGCGTTCTTCCCCGCGTCTCCGTGTCTCCGCGTCTCCCCTCCGTCCCAACTGTTTCCGGCGCGATTGGGAGTTGCAACAATCGGCACCCCCGTGGTTAGTATTAATAAGTCGCCCATGCCCCGGCGTCGGAAAGGGGGCGAATCGACCATATCGACCATATCGATCGGAGAGACACCATGCGTTGGAAGCGAGTGGCCGGACTGATCCTGGCGGGTGGGCTGTTGGCGGCGGCGGGGTGCACGCATCAGTCGTCCACGCCCAAGGCGTCGGCGCCGGTCACGCCGTCGGCGGCGGACGAGCAGACGATGGCCGGCCTCGAGCAGTCCTACCGTCAGGCGCATCCCGACGCGCTGATCGGCCATGTGAACGCGGTCGTGCCCGACCGCCATATCGCCTCGATTGGCGGCTTGCCGGTCGACCAGATCCATCGCGGGGACGTCGTGACCATCCTGGTCGGCGGGCAGGAATCGGGCGGCGTGCAGGCGCGCGTCTTCGGCAAGGACTCCGGCTTCGTGCAGGTGGACTACGGACAGTTGATGGGCAATCAAGCGGACCCGCGGATCGGCGATTTGGCCGTCCGGTTCCCGGGCGGGACGATGGTCCCGCCGCCCCCGAGCGAGTCGAGCGCTGTGACCGTGACGCCGACAACGCAGCCTGCCCCCGGGGTGACGCCCACGGAAACGACCGCGCCGCCCGTGCCCGCAACGCCGCCGGCTACCACTCCGGCCCCGTCGGAGGCGCCCGCTCCGGCACCCGTCCCCGCGCCGGGCACGCAACCGGGTGCGACGGTCCCAGCCCCGAGCGCCACCGAGACCCCGGTGGCCCCGCCGCCGGCCCCCGCGCCGGAAAACAAGGTGCCCTCGCAACTGAACAAGTAGTATCGTGGCCGCGATGCCGACCGGACCCAAGCTCATCCTGGCCAGCACCTCGCCGCGGCGCCAGCAGCTTCTGGCGGAGGCCGGGTACACGTTCATCGTGTTCCCGGCCGACGTGGACGAATCGAACGTTCCCCCGAACATCCGGCCCGGCGACCTGGCCGAGTACCTCGCCCGGGTGAAGGCGGAGGCGGTCGCACCGCGGTTCCGGGACGACGTGGTCCTCGCCGCCGACACGGTCGTTGCATACGCCGACACTGTCCTTGGAAAACCACGCGACGCCGCCGACGCCCGGCGGATGCTCTGCCTGCTAAGCGGCACCGTCCATAGCGTCATCACCGGCATCGCGGTGGTACACGCCTCGTCCAACTTCTCCCGCCACACCCGCGTCCTGTCGTCGGTCCACATGCGACCGCTCACCGAGGACGAGGTCGCCCGCTACGTGGCGTCCCACGAGTGGGAGGGAAAGGTGGGCGGGTACGGGATCCAGGACCCCGACCCTTTCGTCACCCGCGTCTCCGGGTGCCACACCAACATCGTCGGCCTGCCGATGACGACGACCATGGACCTGCTGCGGGAGGCGGGAATCGTTCCCGCTTCGTGACGGGTTCCGCGGAGCTTCCGTGCCACATAGAGACAGGTGACGCTTCGGAATTCTCCCTCTCCCGGTCTCCGGGAGAGGGTCGAGTGGGGCACTGGCCACTGAAGTGGCCAGTCCGGCGGGCATACCATCGCTCGATGCCGATCAAGACCAAACGCTGGGACGATCCTCGCGAAGACGACGACGGGCTGCGGGTGTTGATCTGCCGGTATCGGCCGCGCGGGGTGGCCAAGGATGCCGAGACGTGGGACGTGTGGTATCCCGACCTCGGGCCGAGCAAGACGCTGCACGGGGCTGTCTACACCGAGACATCGTCGAAGATCCCCTGGCCTCAATACCGCAAGCAGTATCTCGACGAGCAGCGGAAGAACGACGAGCGGATCCGCTCGCTGGCGGACAAGGTCCGTGCCGGTGAAACGATCACGCTCCTCTGCTCCTCCGCCTGTGTCCGCGAGTCGCGGTGTCACCGGTCGATCCTCAAAGAACTGATCGAGCGGGACCTTGCCCTTCCGCTGGCTTCCGGGCAAGTTACAAACGTATGATTGGGACCAGTGAACCCCGTCGTCGCCGACATCGTCGCGGGCTTGGCCGCCGCCATGGGGTGGTATTACATGTTCTACTCCCGGGCGGCCCACCGGCTGGAGGCGATCGAGGCCCAGCACATCAACCGCTGGCGCATCGGCCTGCGGCGCGTCGGCGGGGGCCTGATGATGCTGCTGGGCATCCTCTTCTTCGCCGGGTCGCAGAATCTCGCCCCGATCCCCTACATCCTGGTCTGGACGGGCGTGATGCTCATGCTGCTGCTGATCGTCGGCCTCGCCCTCGTCGACCTCCGGCTCACCTGGGAACTCCGCAAGGCGGGTCGGAAACGCGAATGACATTGCACCGGGGCCGGATCCAGAACAACCGTGCCCACTTCAGTGCCCGCTGCATCGCCGCTTACGGTTTCGCGGCGTGCGCGCCGTCCCGCACCCGATGCGCAGCACGCGTCCTATTCAACCTCGTTTTCCTGTCATTCTCGCTCCTGTTCCTCGTCGGCTGCGACGAGCAATCCCCCGCCGGCCTCCCCACCGTGAAGATGCAGATCGGCCATCGCACGTTCGTCCTCGAAGTCGCGCGCACGCAGGCCGAGCAGGAAAAGGGCCTCATGAAGCGCGACTCGATGCCCGCCGATCATGGCATGATCTTCCCGTTCAAGGAGGAGCGCGTGCTCAGCTTCTGGATGAAGGACACCCGCTTCCCGCTCGACATCGTTTTCGCCGACTCCAAGGGCAAGGTCGTCTCCATCCACCAGATGGAGGCGTACGACGAGAACAGCACCTCCAGCGACTTCCCTGCGCGGTATGCGATCGAGCTGAACAAAGGCGCCGCCAAGGACGCCGGGGTGAAGGTCGGCGACGTCCTCGACATCCCGCCCCCGGCTCGCGCCAAGGATTAACCACCGAGGCACAGAGAACACGGAGACAAATGCATTTGAGCCACAGATGCGGCACCGATGAACACAGATGGGAATCTCAAATCTGAGATTTCAAATCTGCATTTTATCTGTGTGCATCTGTGCCCCATCTGTGGCTATTTCTCTTCTCTGCTTTTCTTCGTGTCCTCCGTGCCTCCGTGGTGAATCCCGCGGTTGCCTCCGTCCGATAACTCAGGTCTGCCCAATCCTATCGGACTGCACGTTCCCGACAATCGGTAAAGCCTCGCACCGGATCGTCCGACCATGGGAAGGAGGCCCGCCGCGATTGTTCGCGGCGGCCCACATCCCGCAGAACGCGACGCTTGGGGATCGACCGATGCGCAACTCCGTCCCGATCAGCCTGCCGGCGGCCCCGCCCGTCAACGCGATCCCGCCGATGACGCTCGTCGGCGGCGACGCGCCCCCGGATGGCGACGTCGCGGCCGAACTCGATCGCCAGCTCGAAGGCGCCCAGCGGGAGATCGAGGCGCTGCGGTTCGAGGTGAACCTGCTCCGCCGCCGGGACGAGACGCTCAACTTCTTCATGAACCGCCTCGACGAGGAGCTGCGCCTCGCGGCGCGCCTCCAGCAGGACTTTTTGCCCAAGGTCCTCCCGCAGGTCGGCCCGGTGCACTTCCACACGCTCTTCCGGCCCGCCGGGTACGTCAGCGGCGACCTTTACGATATCCTCCGCCTCGACGAGCGTCGCGTCGGGTTCTACATCGCCGACGCCGTCGGCCATGGCATGCCCGCGGCGCTGCTCACGATGTTCATCAAGCACGCCCTGGTCACCAAGGAGATCGTCGGCAACCAGTACCGCCTGCTCTGGCCCAACGAGTCGCTGGGCCGCCTCAACATGGACCTGATCGAGCAGAACCTCTCCCAGGCCGCGTTCGCCACGGCCCTTTACGGGATCATCGACGTCGAAACGCTCGAGGTGACGCTCGCCCGCGCCGGCCACCCGCTGCCCTACATCCTGCGGGCCAACGGCTCGCTCGAGCAAGTGGCCTGCGAGGGGCCGCTCTTGGGCATCTTCCCCGACGAGCCGTTCGACTGCGTCCGCGTGACGCTCGCGCCCGGCGACCGCATGCTTATCTACACCGACGGCATCGAGGTCGCCTTCTGTGACGACACCGAGGGCGACCCAGCCTCGGTGGACGGCCAGCGCTGGCGGAGCGAGTTGCTCGCCCGCAAGGATCTCCCCGCCGAGTCCCTCCTCCGCGACTTCGCCGACCGCCTCGACACCGAACGCGGCAGCCTGACGCCGAAGGATGACTTGACGGTGATCGTGTTGGAGGTGAAGGGGTGAGGCGAAAGCTGACCGCGACCAGGGACTTGGTCACCGTTCGCGAAAACAGGCCAGGCGCGAACCTTGCTCCTGCTGCATTGCTGAAGCCGCCGGGTGGCATGGGCATGTACTCATGCCCGTGCTCGTGACCAACTGCGCGTATTCCGGGTGGCACGGACATGTACTCATGTCCGTGGCATTGGTCAGCCCGAACCACCACGGACAAGAGTACTTGTCCGTGCCACCCAAATCGCCGGAAGACACGGGCATGAGTACATGCCCATGCCACCCGGCGTGCGGCCGACGATGGGCGTTCGGAGCTTGAAATTAGAGTGGAAGTCGGCTCGCGCCGGCCGATCGTCGTCCGGCGGATCAACGGTGAAATTCGTGACGCCGAATTCCCGATTGAAGTGGATTGCCGTACGCTGCGAGACGCCCTGGGGAGGAGCCTCGCGAAGTACGGCGAACCCGGAGAGACGTTCGAGGTCCGATACTGGGACAATCGCCTGCCAGTAGATTGATCGAAGGTGGCGAGCGCGCCACCCGCGGGTCAGACAATTCAGGAGCCGCGGCGTTATTGGTTCGGGATGTTCTCTTTCCACTCGCGGTCGTCCCGCGCACCGTGGAGGACGCGGAAAACACTGATGGCGTCTTTGCGACGAACGAAGAAGACCCGGTACGGAAATCGCCTCGTCAGCACTCGGCGCACCTCCGGCCTGCGACGGAGGCAGCAGAATTGGAACGGGTTCGCCGCCGCGTTTGCGATCGCGGATTCAACTTCGGAGAGGAATGCATCGCCCAAACCCGGCCGTTGCCGCTCGTACCAAGCGGCTGCCTCGGAGATGTCCCGTTCGGCTTCCTCGCGGACGATGACGCGATGGGCTCGGCGCGTCATCCGCGCAGCCTCGCTTGCACTCGGGCTTTTACCTCGTCCCACGTGCTTCCCGCGTCGGGGGACGCTTCGTAGGCCGCGATCGCTTCGTCGAGCGCGTGCTTGTCCGCGTCGGAGAGTTCCCCGCGATCCTGCCAGGCATCGCCGGCCAGCTCGTCCAGCTTGGCCTGGACCTCCGCGAGATCCTCGGGACTCAGGTGCGGCAACTGCGCGATGATTTCGGATTTGCCCATCATTCCGGATTATAATACTAGCAGCGCGTTGCGCCGCCGCATGACCCGCCGGACCGCAGCATAAATGACAAGCGTAAAGAAAACCGCGAAGACGCGAAGGCGCGAAGGGGGATTGAGGTCAGCGCGTTAATTCGACTAATTCTGTAGAAGCGCGCAACGAGATCGCAACCCGAGTGGATATCAGAGCTTGCAAGTCAAAATCTAAAGTCTGCGCCTAAAGGGTAGCGGCAGTAGAAACTTCCACGGCGCCCGACCGTGAGCGGAGCCCAAGAGAAAACCGCAGCCCCCGCGAGGGACAAAATGTCGTGTTGCGCATCGTTAAAATGGGAG
>DASXMX010000410.1:0-5673 GCA_036495445.1 Tepidisphaeraceae bacterium | reverse complement strand
GAACAGTTTCTCACCCTTTCAGCGTCCGCCCTCCGTCAGAACAGCTATGGCGTACACCTATAGCGTTATATTACATACAACTATTTCTGGCGGCAACGCTCGGGTGACCCCGAGCGCCCCCTTCCACGGCGGGGATGACTGTCGTGTGACGGCCCTTGACAGCCATTCACCGCTTTGGTGCAATCCAGGGTCAGGTCGGCGATAAGGTTGACACTGATCGGTTCGGGGCGGCATCACCTGTGTTTTCGGGGGGGGCCTCTCCTGCATATCGCAAGGCGTCAAGAAACAGGGAGTCGGGGATGAATGCGCGTTTTGTGATCGTGTGCGTCGCAATGCTGGTCGTCTTTGCGTCTGCCGCTTCGTACGGCAAGCCGCCGGCTGCGGCGGCGCCGAGCAAGGACGTCGATGAGCTGGAAATGCAGGTCGCCGCGATGACCAAGTTGCACGACCTGGATCTTACGGCGTCGCAGCTCAAGCAGCTTAAGGCGCTGGCGGCCCAGGTCGAACCGGCCAAGGCGCCCGCGGCGGGACTCTCCACCGACGCCTACAAGACCGCCCTCACCGCGCTCCGAGATGCCCTCGCCGGCGACGACGACGACAAGATCGACGCCGCTCAGGACAGGGTCGATTCGCTCCGCGAGCACGCTAAGCTGGAGGACGTGCCCGATCCCGAGATCACCGACTCGGCCCGGAAGCAGGCCTCAGCCGCGGCGTCGCTGCTCACGGCCACCCAGATCGCCAGCTACATCGCCGCCAATGAGGACGACGTCTCGGATCCGCTGGAAGAGATGACCGACGCGCTGGACCAGCTCGCGGATAACCCCGGCAGCGACGAATACGCCTCGATCCGCTCGGAGCTGATTTCGGAGGTTGCGCCGCTGGTGGCGGGATTGGACAAATCCGCCGAGGAACCGATCGCTAAGAAGGTCGGCGAGTGGCTGGACGCCGCCCACGCGGGCGGGCCGTCCAAGCTGGAGTCGGATCGGGCGAGCTACGAACGCTCGGCCCGTCAAATTGTCGGAAAACTCGACCCGTATCACGTGCTTCGCAACTGGATGCAACGGGAAATGGCCACCCTGCTGTCGAACCCTGCGTTGCCGGCGGCGATCGACCGTCTCATCCCGAACGCGGGGGAATAATTCCGCGGTCCGGCCGTTTAAGCAATTCGACAGCGTGGCACTTCATCCGTTGGGAATGGCGCCTGGGAGGAACCGATGAAACGTTTGATTCCCCTGCTCGTCGCGGTGTTCTTTGCAATTGCCGTCCCCGCGGACGCGGCGAAACAGAAGAACAAATCGTCGTCCTCGTCGTCCCCACCCTCGAACACCGCGAAAGCGAAGTCGAAGACCTCCAAATTGGTCGGCACCGTGCTGGCCGCCAACGGCCATCATGCCGGCCGGGCGCGGGTGACCATCCGCAAGGCGGGCAGCCGCCGGGGCTCGCACCCGAAGGTCAACGCCGCCGGGCATTTCTCCGCCAAGCTGAAGGCCGGCAACTATGTCGTCTCGGCGTCGAAGCGGTCTCTCGGTTCCGGGCATACGACCGTCGCCTTCGCATCGGGCGCCAATGCCACCGTCACCGTGCGTCTCTCCGGCCACGCCCGCCATAAGCATTCGCACCACCACCTCCACATTCACATTCACCGCCATCATCACCATCACAAGAAGATCAAGATCGTGTCGCCGGGCTCCAACACGTCAACGGTTTCATCCGGCGGCTCATTCGGCACGGCGGGCCAGGTCGCGAAGCCGAAGTAGATTTACTCTGGGCGTCTGGGCTGACGTTATTTGGGGTCGATCCCGAGGGCGCGCAAACGTTCTCGAAGCCACGCCATTGAGCTGGCTGGGAGCGGCACCCGTGGCGGTTGGTTGTAGTCGATGAGATAGCGATAGCCGAACGCGTCATACACGCTCGTCACGACCCGTTGCAGGTCCAGCACGACATCCGAGTCGCCTTTCAAGAGCGGAACCGGAATCTTACTTGGCAGGGTTTCGTTCAATTGGATGCACGCGCCACCAAATCATAACCGTTCGTGTACGTCATCGCACCCGCTCGCGACCGGAAAACTCACCCGCTCGGCCCTCCGCGTCCGATAACCCAAGGGATGGACGCATCGATCTACCGCCTTCGGCTCCGGGACATTCTCGCGATCTGCGTGCTGGCGCTGTTGGCGTTCGGCGTGCTCATGGTGCAGTCGGCGTCGGCCAACGTCATGTCCGACGCCAAGTACTACTTCTCCCCGCCGGGGATGAAGCAGTTGATCTTCGTCGCCCTGTCAATTCCCACATTCTTTATCGTCGGACGGATCGATTATGCTTGGTTCGGGCGGGCCCGGGCGTCGAAGCTCCGCTCCCCGATCTTCTGGGCGTTCGTCGTCGCGGCGGTCGCGTGCACGATGGTGCTCGTGCCGCACGTGGGCATGGCGGTCAACGGCGCCCGCCGGTGGATCAAGCTCGGGCCGGTGCAGATCCAGCCGTCGGAACTGGCCAAGTGGGCGGCAGTCCTCTTCCTCGCCTCGCGACTGACGCGGGAGGACGCGAAGCTCGATCGCTTCTTCGGCGGCTTCATCCCCACACTCATTCCCGTTGGCATCCTCTGCCTGCTCGTCGTGATCCAGGACTTCGGCACCGCTGCGCTGATCATATTCTGCGCCCTGACGATGCTGCTGGCCGGCCGGGTGAAGCTCCGCCATCTGGCAATCATCATCGTGCCGGTGGCGCTGGCCGGTGCGTGGTTCATCATGCACAAGGAATACCGCATGCGCCGGATCACGGCGTTCATGCACCCGTGGGACAACCCGCAGGGCGAGGGGTACCACATGATCCAGAGCCTGCTCAGCTTCTCCACCGGCGGCATCTTCGGCCGCGGGCTGGGCAACGGCATCCAGAAGCTGGGCTACCTACCGGAAGACACGACCGACTTCATCTTCGCCGTCATCTGCGAGGAACTGGGGTTGTTCGGCGCGATGCTGACGGTCGCGATGTACCTGGGCATCCTGTACGTCGCCTGGCAGGTGATGATGCAGAAGTCGCGGGACGACTTCGGCCGGATGCTGGCCTTCGGCGTCGCCTCGATGACCGGCCTGCAGGCCGCGATCAACATCGCCGTCGCGACGGTGAGCGTGCCGACCAAGGGCCTCTCACTCCCGCTCATCAGCGCCGGCGGCAGCGGCTTGATCATCACCTGCGCCGCCTTGGGATTGCTCTATAGCGTCACGCGATTCGAGCCGGACCCCGTCGGCGACGAACTCCACCACGAGCAGGAGCCGTCGACCGCCGGCCAAATCCGCCCCACCGTTCCCCCGGCCCGGGCGGCGTAGTTTGGCATTCGAAGAAGAAAAAGACGGCCGCCAAGACGCCAAGCACGCCGAGAAAACACCGCCAGCACCTGCAACACCTTGGGGCAGACAGGAATGTCTGCCCCACCAAAGACGGCGCCCCGCGGATCCGCTACCATCGGGCTCACCCACAACGGAAAAGGAGGCCATCAACCATGCACGGCGTGATTCCCCTTCTGCTGCTCGCGATCACCACAGTCGCCTCCGACGACCACCCCACCACCCGTCCGTTCGACAATGATGCCCTGGACTATTCCACTCCAGTCGATCCAGCCCTCCAGGCAAAGCTCGAAACGATTGACGCAACCCTCCGAGCCAAATACGGCATTGCCGCCGACCAGACGAATGTCGGCCTGCTCGACCTCAAGCACCGGCGGCTGGCGATGATCCATCCCGATCACACGGAGTACGCGGCCAGCGTCGCCAAGATCGGCATCCTGCTCGGCTACTTCCAGACGCACCCGGACGCCGCGACGCACCTGGACCCGGCCGTCCGCCACGAGCTGGGGCTGATGATCAAGCTCTCCAGCAACGAGATGGCGTCGAAATACTCGCATATTGTGGGACTAAAGAAAATCCAATCAATCCTCGACGGCTACGGCTTCTACGACAAGGACCACGGGGGCGGGATCTGGTGCGGGAAGCATTACGGCAAGGACGCCGAGCGGTACGCCGACCCGGTCAGCGACAACTCCCACGCCGCCAACGTGCGGCAACTGCTCCGCTACTACCTGCTGCTGGAACAGGGCAAGCTCGTTTCCCCCGAGGCGTCGGCGACGATGCGCCAGATCTTCGACTCCCCCGACATCCCCCACGACCCGAACAAGTTCGTCAAAGGCCTCGCCGGCCGCGATCTGCACATCCTCCGCAAGTCCGGCACCTGGCAAGACTGGCTCCACGACACCGCCGACATCACCGGGCCGGGGCGGCATTACATCTTGGTGGCCTTGACGAAGAATCCGAAGGGGGATGAGTACCTTGTAGACCTGGCGCCGGCGGTGGATGATCTGATGAAGGCACAATAGAGACACCCCTGCGGAGGAGAAACGGCACCATCCTCCAATGGAATCGCGACGGCAAATTGCTGGGAGAATACACGATGACGCGCGGCTGGGGCGTCGAGCGCGTTTGGAGCGAAGACGGCTCGCTGCAGACGGAGATCGAATTCCTGCTGAAGGACCCGTTCGCGACGCGCCGCATTGTTTACGACGACCTTGGAAAACCCCACAGGGTCTTCCTTTGGAACGGCAAACCGGTTTCAAAGACGAAGTTCTACGAGCGGCTCGCCCGCGAGTTGGAGATCGACATCGCGACCGCGGAATCGTTACGCCAGCCGATCAACCCTCCCGCCCCAAGGACGCGAGACAGGCCGGTGAGTGTCTCACGTCCGTCGGCGAGGTGCCGGTCGGCAACCGCAGGCCGGGACGCGAGTTGGCCGAGGATTATATGGGGGCCAATGAGACAAATGAGACACTTTTCGGATCCGGGCGACAACGCCGCACTGTGACACGCGTTTTCCCTTCGGGTCTGAGCCTCAGGGTCGAAGACAACCCGTGCCGAGCATCTGCCGATCACGACAAGCGCTGTCGGAGCAAGCATTCCGCCCCGCTCGATATCAACCGATCCAACCGACGCGTACGAGCGCTTCGCTTGAAGCGGATTGGGCAAGCGAGCGGCTCTTGTCGGAGGCGGCGGGATCTGCACGGGTTGGAAACCCGTGTCACGCGGCGACGGTTGTTGTCACGAGGCCGGCCGGGGGCTGTCGCGCACGCGACAAAATGGCGTTTTCATGTAAGCGGATGCCGATCGTCGGCTTACGTATTCACGTTGGTCGATCCTGCGCGACTCGGCGCGACAGAATCGGGCGGTCGCGCGTCAGTTGGAGGCCCGGCCGGCTTGGAGCAGGTCGAGCGGTTGGGTGCGGGCGACGAGGATCGCGGGGCCGAGGCTGGCGAGGATGGCGACGGCGAGGATGACGCCGGCGCCGAGGGCGACGAAGTTCCAGGGGATGAACAGGGGCGGGGCGTAGCCCGTGACCGCAACTTGCACGGCCTCGGCGTCGATGGCGAGTTGCAGGCCGGCGGGGACGCCCAAGGCGCAGCCGACGAGGCCCAGGAGGATCGCCTCCGCGATGACGAGCCGCAGGAGTTGGGAGCGCGTCACCCCGATGCTGCGGAGGATGCCGAACGACCAGCGGCGGGTGCGGATGCTGGCCATGATCGTGTTGGTCACGCCCAGCGCCGCCACCGCCATCGCGGCAAAGGCGACGGTACTGATCAGCAGCAGGAAGTTCTTCAAATCGGATTCGATGTGGTTTTTGATCTTGCGCACATCGC
>DASXMX010000409.1:0-8457 GCA_036495445.1 Tepidisphaeraceae bacterium | reverse complement strand
GGGGGGTTGGTCTGGACGGTGAGCGTGCGCTCAACGCATCCGCCGAGCGAGGCCAGGGCGATTAGTCCGGCCAATAGCAACAGCTTCCCTGCAATCACGCGGCGCATGAGGCTCCTTCGTGGCGGGGAGTATACTGAGTGCTGAGTGCTGAGTCCTGAGTGCTGAGGAAGAATCCGCTGACAATGCGGGACTCAGCACTTAGCCCTGGGGACTTCATAGCCCCCGGCTGCGGGTTGGCGTAGGGGGGCGGCGATTGGCGGGGCGGTCTTCGCGGGTGAGGGAGGCGTTCGCCCCGGCTGGGGGATTGGCTGTTTCCAAATCGTGATGCCAGCGGAACTAATGCCGCGGGGCCAACACGCGGGGCCGGCTTTGGTAAGATGGGTACGGCGGAACGTGACGGGGGCGCGTCTGATAAACTGCATATGGGATCTTGGGCTCGGCCGAGCGGTGCGGAGCGGCCGAAAAGAGCGTAATAAACCAAGGCCCCAGGCGTTGTAAGGGTAACGACCGGACCGATGTCGATGGCTGTGCCGATCGCGCAAGATACTGGCTCTCCGGTCGTAAGCGACGAGGCGTTGCTGGAACGGCTGCGCGCCGGGGAGGCGGCGGCGGGTGACGCGCTGGTGAAGCGGTATTGCCAGCCGTTGATGCGCTACCTGCAACGCGTCGCGGGCGAGCAGATCTCCGAGGAGTTGCACCAGCAGACCTGGCTGAGCGTCCTCGACCACGTCGAAAAGTTCGATCCCGCGTCGAGCGGCGGGGGGTTCAAGGCGTGGCTGTTCCGCATCGCGACGAACAAGGCCAACGATTTTTGGCGCTCGCGCGGGCGCGAGCGGGCGGCGAAAGAAGGGTTGCGGCTGGTGGCCGAGGAAGAGGCCCCGGCCGCCGAGCTACGATTGGAAGGCTCCGAGCAGGCCGACAAGCTCAAACGGGCGATCCAACAATTGCCCGAGGCGCAGCGGCAAGTGCTCATGTTGAGGTACTATAGTAACTTAAAGTTCATCGAGATCGCCCAGATCCTCGGCTGCCCGCTCAACACGGCGCTGGGGCGGATGCACAAGGCGATGCTGAAACTGAAGGACCTGATGAGCGAGTAACGATGCAGAGTGTTGTAAACGCGTCGCGGCTCGCGAAGGATGGGTCAAACGTGATCGAGAAGCTGGACAATAACGAGCAGATCCTGCTGATGTACCTGGCGGGCGAGTTGCCGTCGGCGGATCAGGCCGATGTCGACCGACTCCTCGCGGTGGATCCGGGGCTGCGACAGAGCCTGGCGGAATTGCAGGCGTGCCAGACGCTGGTGGATGAGGCCTTGGGGAATTTGGACGAGGCCTCGCCGCTCCCGGTGAGCGCCGAGGCCGCGGCGCGTCAGACCGCCCGGGCGATGCGGCAGCGCATGGCCGAGCCGAAGGTGGCCGCGACCTCACGGGCGGACGAGCGTTCGCCGCGATCCTGGTGGTGGCTCTATCCGACGGTGGCGGCGGCGAGCATCCTGGTCGTCGCGATGCTCTGGCTCAACCGGCAGGTTGGCCCCACCCGGTTGCCGGCCGAGCAAATGCCGGGCATGCATTCGGATAAAGGCGGGGACGTGATAGCAACCAATAAGACGCAGACGCCATCGGCCACGCCCGCTGCGGCGCCGTGGCAGACGCCGGCGGTGACGGTCGCTCAGAATTCCCGCGACGCGGACGACGCGCTGCTGTTGGCGTCGTTGAATTCGCCGGTGGCGGAGGACGAACAGCGGCCGTCATCCGACGACGAATCGAAACGGCTTGCTTTAAACGACGCAATGCCGCAGGATGAACTGTCACAAATCTTGTTGAATGCAAAAGGGGTTCAGGACTGATGCGACTGGGGCGTGAAGAATGAGATTCGTCAGGCTTGCCATGTTGGGGATGTGCTTGCTGGTGCTGGCGATGGTCGGCAGCAGCAGGCTGCGGGCACGGCTGGCCCGGCCGGTGGTGGCGGACGGGAAGACCCCGCCCACCGCGCACGATCCGCAGGCGGTCACCGACGAAGAGTGGGCGACCCACGTCTGGCCATGGATGCTGAGCGTCCGGCCGAACCAGGCGGCGGTGCTCGACAAAATGCCCCAAGGACTCCAGAGGGATCAGGCCAAGCAATTGGTCGCTCGACAATATCGTGAGATCAAGAGTATCCCGTTGCCGGCGCTTCAGAAGGCTCGCACCGATCAGATCAAGGCTCAGGACGAGCTCTTCGGCGCTCAGGTGAAGTTCCGCGAGGCCCGGCGAGCGGGTTTGCGGGGGCCGAAGCTCGATGAAGCCCGCGGCGCGGTGCAAACCGCAGTCGAGCACCTGTTCGATGCACAGATCGCGGAGCGACAGGTGCGGATCGACCGGCTCCAGGCTGAGATCACGCAACTGGAGAAGAACAAGGGCACGATGATTGCGCGGTGGACTAAGGAGGCGATCAATCAAGGAGGCCGAGCCACCGTGAACGCCTCGCCTTCCCCGACGCGAGCGCCCGGCGATTCCGCGCAGCCCCCGCAGGACCAGCAGCAGAACAACGCCGAGCCGGCCGGCAAGCGGTAAGTTGCCGATTCCGGGAACGCGTTTTATTCCGACTCATTCAAACGAACACGGGGCCGTTCGTACAGAACGGCCCCGTTGAGCGTCCCCTCAGACGCCTCCACGGACGATCGTGGGGGTGTTGGTTGTTAGTAGACGACGGCCATCGCGTCCTCGATCGCCTCGATGACCTGGCGGACGTGGAACGGCTTGCGGAGGAACCCGTCGAACCCGCTGGAGAGCAGGCCCTGTGCCTCGGCGTCGGTGAGCTTGCCGCTCATCGCGATCACCTTGGTGAGCTGCAGGTCGGCGCTCTTCTTGACCTGCTTGGCGACCTCGGGGGCGTCGATGTCCTTCAGGTGCATGTCGAGCAGCAGCACGTGGGGCCGGAACTTCTCCGCGGTGATGCCGGCGGCGAACCCGCTGCGGGCGACCTCCACCTCGTACTTGGCCTCGTCCTCGAGGATCTTCTCCAGCACCTCGACGATGTCCTGCTCGTCATCGACGATCAGGATGCGGGCCGACCCGGTCATCAGCCCGTTGAGCGGCATGCCGTGCTGCTTCATGAAGCGGATGAGCTGGTTGAGCGGGATGCGCCGGTCCTTGCTGCCGGGGATGCGGTAGCCGTGCAGGGCGCCCGAGTCGAACCACTTGCTGACGGTCCGGGGGGCGACGTTGCAGATCTTGGCGACCTCGCCGGTCGTCAGGACGTCCTTTACCTTGGCCGCGGTCGTTTGCATTGCATTTTCTCCGTTGTCTGGCGCGCCGCAGGGCAGGACCTCCCGTACGCCGAGGGGCGCTCGCTGAACCCTCACTTGCCTGGCCCCCGTTCGCGGCCGAACGCCGCGCCGGGTGACACAGTTAATATCGACTTCCGGCTTGAGACCTTTAGAGGGCGCGCGCCGTTTCTGCCGAAGGGCGAAGCAGGCGTAAGCCGGGGGGCTTTATCGGCCGGGCGGGGCGGGTTCCGGATGGCGCGGGAGGCAATCCCGTTCGCGAGCAGGTCCGATAAACTTGCAGGCGGCAGGATTGGAAGATCGGGTGGGGCGGACGCGATACTCGGGATCCGGATTCGATGGGTCGGAGGAAGCGTTGCGTTCGCGGGGTTTGGTTTTGCCGCTTGCGGCTTCGCAAACGAGGGGACGTGCTCCGTCGGGATCCTTCCGGAGCACGTCCCCTCGTTCGCGAAGCCGCAAGCGGCGAAGCCCGCGATTATGAGCCCGCTCTTACTTCCTTGCGCCGGAGTTCGCTCCCGAGTTGTTCCCGGCAGGGGCTTGTTGCTGAGCGGGCGCCTGTTGCGCCGGGGCTTGGTGCTCCGCGGGTGCCTGGTGTTGCACGGGCGCCTGTCGCTCTGCGGGGGCCTGTCGTTCGGTCGTGCCCTGGCCCCCGTTCCCGTTGGACCGAATCCCGTTGTTCGCGGCGGGCTGCCTCGTGCCCGATTCGCCCTGGTTTCCGTGCGGGACCGGCGTCCCCTGCGACCCGGGCGGGATGCGCACGCCCTGCGATCCCGGCGGGATCGTCACGCCCTTGGCGCGCGGCGTCACAGGCGTCCCTTCCGGCGGCGGTTGGGCGGGTTGCCCGTTATCGGACGCCGTCCGATTCGATTCGCGACGGCTGCGGTAGATCTTTTCAAGCTGCTCTTCCCGCGCCCGTTCGCGGGCACGCCATTGGGGTGTGTTGGCGTAGCCGTTGGGGATGATGACGATCGGCACGCCGATCGGCGGGTAATAGTATCCGTCGTCGTATCCGTTGGGCGCGGCGCCGCCCATGCCATTCGGGTATTCGGGGATCACCTGCTGCTGTTGCGCCTGCTCGTTGGCCTGCTGCCGGTCGGCGGCCTGCTGGGCCTCTTGCTCGCGGGCTTGCTGCTCGGCCTGCGCATTCTGCCGCTCGATCGCGACTTGATCCTGATGGGCTGCCAGTTCGCGCTGGTGATTGATCGCGGCGACGACGCTCTGCCGCATCTTCGCCTGCGGGATGTCGCCGGCCTCGAGCGCGCGATTGCCGCGGAAGAACACCAGGTACGAACTGGCCTGCTCGTCAGGCACCAGCCCTTCCGGCACGCCCTCAATCTGAGGCGGCTTGGTCTGGCCGGCCAGCACGTTCGCGAAGTAATCGCTGCCCATTTCGGTGCCGAGCCCGTCGAACGTGACGGCGATCATCGCCTGTTTCCCCTCGGCGCCGGGCTCCTTGTAGACGGCGACGCTCACCAAGGCATCGTCCTGTGGGTGGGCCGCCAGTTCCTTGGCGACACGCGGGGCGAGCCCGGAGAGCCGCTGCATCAGTTGCTGCTTGAGGGCGTCCTCTCGGATCGGCGCTTGGGCCTGCTGGGCGGCGTCGTGCCAATCCTGTCGCTTCTCCCGAGCATCTAGCACCGCCTGAAGCGAGCGCAGGCGGATACTGTCCAAGTTGGCGTCGGCCGACAGGGCGGAACCATCCGTCGATAAGGGCCGGGTCGATTGCGCAAAGACAGGCGATGCAAGCGCGGCGGAAATTGCGGCGGCGATCCACAGTTTGTTGGGCATGGGTGCCTCCTCTATTAAGAAACCGTCGCAACCGCGGTGCCACGCCGACCACGCTCGGGCGACTCGGTAGTAGGAGAATAATGCATGGGACCTCTCGCCCATCCTTGGCGGGTTTTGGGGCTGGCCTTGATCGCGGTGCTCGTTTCAAACGCGATCGGAGCCGAGCCGCAGGCCGCGCCGGTCGATCCATGGCAGGCGCGCGTGGAGGCGGGCCGTCATAGCTGGGCGTTTTCGGCGCCGCGCGAGCCGGCAATCCCTGTCATTGAAGACGCGAGTTGGTGCAAGTCGCCGGTCGATCGGTTCATTCTCGCGAAATTGGAAGAGCGGGGGCTTCGGCCCGCGCCGCCGGCGGACAAGCGGACGCTGATCCGCCGGGCGTACTTCGATTTGATCGGCCTGCCGCCCAGACCCGAGGAAGTGGAAGCCTTCGTCCGCGACGACACGCCGGATGCATTCGCGAAGGTGATCGACCGCCTGCTGGCCAGCCCGCACTACGGCGAGCGGTGGGCGCGGCACTGGCTCGACGTCGTCCGCTACACCGACTCGTTCGACGCCCGCGGCGTCGGTTCCGCGGGCGACGTCAGGTTCGCCTGGCGGTATCGCGATTGGGTCGTGAACGCGTTCAACCGCGACCTGCCGTACGACCGGTTCGTGAAGCAACAGATCGCCGGCGACCTGCTGGCCGCCCAGCGCCCAGACGAATTCGGCACCGACGGGATTGTCGCCACCACGATGTACGTCCTGGGGAATTGGCCCGGCGGCGACGCCGACCGGGAGAAGATGATGACCGACATCGTGGACGACCAGGTGGACGTCACCAGCCGGGCGTTCCTCGGCGTCACGCTCGCCTGCGCGCGGTGCCACGATCACAAGTTCGACCCGTTCTCGCAGAAGGACTATTACTCGCTGGCCGGGATCTTCTTCAGCACGCACTTCCTTCCCTCGCCCGGGTCGCCGGCCAGCGGCGCGCCGCTGGTGACGACGCCGATCGCGTCGCCAGAGCAGATCCGGTTTCGTGAGGAGTACGACCGGCGCGTCGCATCGCTGCAAAACCAGGTCGACGAGGCGACGGATGACGCGTATCGCAAACTCGCCCGGTCGACGCTGCCGAAGGCGGCCGAGTATCTCGTTGCGATCGGCGATTACGAGGCGGGCTCGCCACGCGATGCCGCGCGACTGACGACGCTCGCTGACGAACATCACCTCGATCCGGTGGTGCTCGCCCGCTGGGCCGATTACCTTGGCCCCTCGCTTCATGCGAAGCCGGTGCGGAAGCTGCTGACGAAGCCGAGCCGCAACATCGCGGGCATGACAGGCGTCGACGAGTGGAGCGGCGCCGACGGCCGGGCCGACCCGTGCGTGATCGCCAATGACACCGATCATCCGGTGACGTTCGCGACGCTGACGATCCCGGCCAGGTCGCTGTCGGTCCACCCCGGCCCCCGCACCGGCGTCGGGATCGGCTGGACGAGCCCGATCACCGGCGCCGTGCGGATCCGCGGGCGCGTCGCCGACGGCGACCCGAACGGCGGCGACGGGATCAACTGGCGCATCGAGCGCTCCCGCGGCGACCGGATCGAAACCCTCGCCGACGGCGGTTTCCCCAATGGCGGCACGCAGGACTTCGCCGCCGGCACGGGCAATGAGCGACTCGACGCCATCGACGTGCAACCCGGCGACGTGCTGCAGTTGACCATCTTCCCCAAGGCGAACTACGTCTGCGACACGACGATCGTGGACCTGGAGATCGCGGCGATCGGAGTCGCCGGCGCCGGCCGTGCGTGGAACCTGAGCCGCGACGTCGTCTCCGGTCTGCTTGCCGGGAACCCGCATGCGGATGCGATGGGCACGTCCGATATCTGGCAGTTCTTCGAGGCGGGCGAGGAGAACCAGGCGAGCGTGATCCCGCCCGGGGCGCGCCTGGCGCAGTTCTTCGCGTCGGATGCACCGCGATCGAGCATTGCGAACGACCTCACATCTGCTTTGATCGAGCTGGATCGTCGGGCGGCCGAGGGCGACCACCGCACGAATGCGCCGGCCGCTCCCGCAAACCTCCCAAGCCGGGGCAGAGCGGCGCAGGCAAACGCCGCCGGGAGGGAAGACACCGATCGCCGCGTCGCCCCGGGTTCCGGGCGCGCCGATTCAACGCGTCTCGACGACTCGGACGTGAAACTCTACCGCGACCTGACCGATCCGCGCGGCCCGTTCTGGGCACCGGCGCGGAATGAGAAACTCGGGCTTTCTTCCGAGGAAAAGACGAAGCTCGCACAACTTTCGACGGAACTGACAAACCTGAAGAAGTCCCCGCCGCCTCCGATCGAACAGGCCGACGCGCTGATCGAAGGCGGCGTGCCGCAAAGTCGGTACGCCGGGATCCACGACTGCCCGGTCATGGCCCGCGGCCGCTACGACCATCCGGGCGCGATCGTCCCGCGCGGCTTCCCGCGCCTGCTGGCCGGGGACGGCCCGCCGCCCGAGATGCACGACAGCGGGCGGCTCGAACTGGCGCAGTGGATCGCGTCGCCAGAGAATCCGATGACGGCCAAGGTGATGGTCAATCGCATCTGGCAGCACCACTTCGGCCAGGCGATCGTCCGCACACCCAACAACTTCGGCAAGCTCGGCGTCCCGCCGACTCATCCCGAGTTGCTCGATTACCTCGCCCGGCGGTTCGTCGAGTCCGGCTGGTCGATCAAGGCGATGCACCGGCTGATCATGCTGTCGTCGGCGTACCAGCAGTCGTGCGAGCCGGGCCCGCGGACGTTTTCCGCCGATCCGGACAACGAGTTGCTGGGCCGGATGAACCGCCAGCGACTGGAGGCCGAGCCGTTCCGCGACGCGATGCTCGCAGTCGGTGCCGCGCTGCACGAGACGATGGGCGGCCCGGCGTTCCGCGACATGGCGATGCCCCGCCGGACGCTTTACCTGATGACGATCCGCTCGGATCGGAGCAACTACCGCATGCTCTTCGACGCCGCCGACCCGACCGGGATCGTCGACCAGCGGATCGATTCGACCGTCGCTCCGCAGGCGCTGTTCCTCATGAACGACCCGTTCGTCGCCGACCGCGCCAAGACGCTTGCCGAGCGTGTCGCAAAGCAGGGCCTGGCCGACGACAAGTCGAAGATCGATTGGCTCTATCACCTGCTATACGCCCGGCCGGCGACGGATCGAGAAACGTTGATCGGCCTGGCGATGCTGCGCGGCAGCGCCGACGCATGGCCGCGGTACTGCCAGATGCTGCTTTGCGCGAACGAGTTCGTGTACGTGGACTAAATGCAATCACAGAGGGCACGGAGGACACAGAGAGCACAGAGGGATAACAAAGAAATATGAGCCACAGATGGACACAGATGCACACAGATATGAGATCCAGATTTGAGATTTCAGATCTGCATTTCATC
>DASXMX010000408.1:0-11137 GCA_036495445.1 Tepidisphaeraceae bacterium | reverse complement strand
AGGGTCCCCAGGTGGTGCAGCCGAGGATATCGCCCAGCTTCGGATCGTGCCTGGACTTCTCCACCGTTGGGCCAAATCGCAGCGAGGAACTGGAGAACCATGGGACATCATATTTTTTGCTCAATTCCGCAATCGCGATGGCATCGACCAGCGAGCCGGCCAGCGGCTTGTCGATGAAGACCGGCTTGCCCGCCTCGAACACCGGCCGGACCTGATCCAGGTGCGGCCGGCCGTCCACGCTCTCCAGCAAGACGACGTCCACCTTCGGCAGCAACGCGGGAATCGAGTCGACGATCTCGACGCCCATCCCCTTCACCTGGCTGGTGAATTTATCCACCCGGCTGCGGCTTTCCTCGACGTCCGGGCTCCCGCCCGAGAATGCGGCCACGATCTTGACGTCCGCGATGTCGCCGGTCGCGCCGGGTGCGTTGAAGATCTTCGTGAACTCCACGACGTGCGACGTATCCAGCCCGATGATCCCCGCGCGGATCGGCGTGCGGGCCGGCTCGTCCGCCGCCCGCGCGACCGCCGCCGAGCCGAAGACGACGGCGAGAACCGATACGATCACACCAGATCCGATGAACCGAGTCACCATTCGTTCTCCATCTGCTTCATCTCGGGTGGTATGGGCATCTACTCATGCCCGTGGATTGCCGATCGAACAGCACGGGCATGTGTATATGCCCATGCCACCCAAGCCATTCACCATATGTATGTATTCTTCGCGGCTTCGCGCCTTCGCCGTTAAATATGACTGGGGGACGTGTTCCGTTGAACACGCTCGATCCGTGCCGCACATTTCTCATCGGCTCGGGGCCGGCGGCTTGTCCGAGGCGAGGTACTTGAACAGGTCCCGCACCTGCTGGTCGGAGAGGCCGTCGAGCAGGCCCTCGGGCATCAGCGAGGTGGGCAGCGCCCGCTCGTCGGCGATCTGGTCCTTGGGGACGATCGTCTTTTGCTGGGCGGCGTCTTCAAGGGTGATCTGGTTGGGGCCGCGGTCGGTGATCAGGCCGATGAGCGTCTCGCCCCCTTTGGTGCGGACGCGGAACGCGGTGTATTCCTCGCGGATGTAGGCGGAGGGATCGACGACGCTGAGGACGAGGAAATCGACGTTCCGCCGTTCGTAGCCGGTGAGGTCGGGGCCGACTTTGGCGCCTTGGCCGAAGAGCGTGTGGCAGACGGCGCAGCGGGCGGTGAAGAGTTCCCGGCCGGCCGTGGCATCGCCCGTGCCGGTGGTCACGAGCCGCGTGACGCGCGCGATCTCGTTGGCGTGTTCCTGCGAGGTCGGCTTCGCCTGTTTGCCGAAGAGCTTGTCCGCCAGGCTCGCGACGCTCGGGTCGGTGTATTCGCGGACCCGCTCGATCTGCGTGATGCCGAGGTCCGTGCGGGGGATCGAGCCAGCGTCAATTGCCTTCAGAAGCTCCGCGGTCCACGCGGCTCGGCTGAGAAGGGTGGAGAGCGTCGCCGTCCGCAGTTCCAATCGGGATGAAATCTTCGGGTACAGCGCGACGAGTTCCCGGCCCACCGCCGGATCGTCGAACCGGCCGAGCGCCACGACGGCCGACTTGCGGACGCTGCTCGCCTTCGATCGCTTCGCCACCTGCAGGAGCGCGGGAACGGCCTGCCGGTTTCCCAATTCCGCGAGCGCCTCGATCATGTGAGTTCGCTGGACGCCGTTTTGTGATTCATCTGTGATCGCGGAAATCGCCGCGTTCATCGCACCGGGATCGCCCAGGCGAAGCGCGACCTCCGGATCGCCGGATGCCGCGAGCGCGGCCCTGAGCGGTGGTTCCAGCCGGTCCAGCGCAAGGCCGGCGAATCCTTCGTTGACCCCCGACAGGAGCACGGTCCGCTCGGCCCGGCCGGGCGAAGCATTCAGAAGTTTGACGAGAGCGGCTTGGTTGTCCGACGTCGGATCAGCCGCATACCGCCGGGCCAGTCGTGGTAGCACGACGTCCCGGGCCAGCGGATGGCTCCAAAGCGACGCGTCCGACAACGCGTCGATCGTCTCGTCCCGGTGCGAAACGGCCTTGTCCTCCACCGCCCACCAGAGCAGCAGCGGGATGTGGACGTCCTTCGCATCCGCGTCGTGCGCCAGCATCTCGCGGACGAGCGGCAGCGACTGTGAGGCGGCCAGTCGCTTGGCCGAACTGGCGAGTTGGCTGCGGACCTGCGCGTCCCGCTCTCGTTTCGCCAGGTCGAGAAGCGTCTCGAACGTTTCCACCGGCTTTCCGAAATCATCGGCGGCCAATCGGACGGCCCACGCCCGGGCCGGCGCGTAGCCATTCTGCATCGCGGTGGCGAGGCTGTAGTCGTCCAACGCGCCGATCGCCTTCAACGCCCAGAGCGCTTCCAGCGCGGTCCGCCCGTCGACGGGCAGCAACTTGCGAAGCGCCGCCGCGGCCGAGGTGTCGTGATGCAATGCGAGCATCTGGCGGGCTTCGTTCCGTTCCCAGCGGTTCTTGCTTTCCAATCGCTTGATCAGCTGCTCGCCCGATGCGGAGCCCAAGTCGAACGTGCGCAGCCCCGGTTTCCAGTCCGCGGGCCGCACGCGGAAGATCCGGCCGGTCGAGCGGTCCCACGTGTCGCGGGGATCCACGTGGCTGATCCGCTGCTCGTAAAAATCGGCCACATAAATCGCCCCGTCCGGCCCGGCCTTCAGATCGACGGGCCGGAACCAGCCGTCGTCGCAGGTGACGATGAACGGCTCTTCGATCGTCTTGTATGACGACCCAAGAGGTTCCAACCGGGTGACCTGGATCCGGCTCTGCAGCGGATTGGGGCTGATGATCTTGCCGGTGTACTCGTTGCCCAGCAGGCCGCCGCCGTAGACGATGTAGGTGTGCGAGAGGCGGTCGGCGTTGCCGGTGTGGGGCATGTGGTCGAAGTAGCCGAAGGCGTAGGCGTTGGTGAGCGGGCCGTGCTTGCCCCAGCTCTTGATGTAATACCCGCCCTGCACGTAGTGCAGCCCGCGGTACTTGCCCGTGTTCGTGCCGGAATAGGCCCGGCCGGCGTCGTCGAATTCGAGCCCGAACGTGTTGCCGCCCCCCTCGGCGAAGACCTCGAACCGGTGCGTCTCCGGCTGATACCGCCAGATCGCCTGGCCTTGGAAATCGGTGGTCTTGGGATCGCCCGTGATCTCCACCTTCACCTTCGCCGTGCACGTCGAGCCTTGAGTCCCATAGAGCCACCCGTCCGGCCCCCACGTCAGGTTGCTGGCGACGGCGTGGGTGTCCTCGAGCCCGAAGCCGGAGAGGTGGACGATCGGGTCGCCGTCGGGGACGTCGTCGCGGTTCTTGTTTGGGTAGAAGAGCAGGTAGGGCGGGTTCATGACCCAGACGCCGTAGTCGTCCGGCCCGCGCCCGCCGCGGCCCGGGAGGGCGGACGTGGCGATGTTCAGGCCATCGACGAACGTCTTCACTTTCCTGAACGAACCATCGCCGTCGACGTCCTCCAGGATCGTGATCCGGTCGTGCCCCCGCACCCCATGCGGCGGCGGGGCGGGCACTTTGTCGAACTTCGCCCGGATGTACTGATCGTACTCGACGACCTTCAGCCCCTGCGGGAACGGGTACTGGATGTAGTGTACCACCCACATCCGGCTGCGCTCGTCGAAGTTGATGCACAGGGGTTGGCGGATGTTCGGTTCGGATGCGATCAGGTCCACCGCCAGCCCGGGCCGGGCGTGGAATCTCGTCAGCTCCTCCTTTGGGGACAACGCGGGCGTCTGCCGCATGGGGGCGTGCAGGCGCTCCAGTGCCTGATCGAGGCCTTTGGCCTCGCGGACGGTGTCGGTGAGAGGTGCGGGTTGGCTTGCCGGGCGTTGCACCTCCGCCAAGACCATGACCGCGCTCACCACGAGAAAGGCAACGTAGCACGCACCCGTGGCACGCGACATATGCACCCCATCCGTTCGGCCCTTCGCCGAACAGGTATGAACGAGATTCAAATACGGTCCCACTGATCCGCGCGAACGACGGGAGAGAGATGACCGACGTTGCCGGTCGCGACGATCACGTCGTCGGCCCCAAAATCGGTCGTCAATACTTGTGCAGCGAGGATCATGTCGACGTCCAAGGCGTGAACGTCGGCGGTTGGCATTCCCTTCCGTCTGACTTGGGCCCACAGCTCTGCCGCCTTCCGCAAGGCGTTGGACGAAACTGGAAGCAGCCGATCCGGCACAGCGCGGTTGAACAGGTCTAGCCTGCGGATCGCGCTCGTCTTTCCGAGGCGCAACAGCTCGCGACGTACCTCGTATTCGATGATTTCCGGCACGATCAACCGGTCACCTGCATTAAGAT
This sequence comes from Tepidisphaeraceae bacterium, assembly GCA_036495445.1. Taxonomy (GTDB): domain Bacteria; phylum Planctomycetota; class Phycisphaerae; order Tepidisphaerales; family Tepidisphaeraceae; genus DASXMX01. The sequence goes on along the minus strand of DASXMX010000408.1, from coordinate 6,836 downwards.
GACGCGCAACCCAAGCGCTGCATTCCGACGCCCGATGATAACTCCGCCGCTGGAGGAACAGCGCGAGCGGCGTCGAGTCCAAGACGATCACCCGGCTCATGGCCAGAGCTTCCGTGCGTGCGGCCCTTCCATTTCGATCCGGCTCTTGGCGAGGCTCTCCATGAATTCCTCCGCGTCCTTTTGGCGACGAGCGATTTCCTCCGGATCGTCTGTGGCATCCTCGGCGTCCCACTGTTCAATCAGTTCGAGCGTTGGGTCGCGGGACTCGGTCGCATTCGCAGCAAGGCCTTGCTCCAGCAGACGTGCCGCAAAGGCATCGGGTTCGATGCCACGGAGCATTGCCTGCCTCCGCAGCCTCTCTTCCAATTCTTTTGAGACAGTGATTGTCATGATGAATCAAACTCCAACCGAATCATACATTTGCGAGGTCAACATGTGGAGATCCGCCGACGTCAGCGGGCCTCCGCCTCCGGCCAATGGAGTTGCTTGTGCAGGAACTCGAACGTCCCCACGCCGTGGATGGTGTGGGGGCCGTCGAAGAATTCGATGGTGGTGCGGTCGGGGATCTTCAAGTCGGCATAGAGCCTGCAGACCTTGGCGTACTCGTAGGCGACCCATTCGTCGATGCCGACGCCGTCGCGGTGGCCGCGTTCGACCATGAACGGCCGCGGGGCGATCAGGCCGGCCATCTCGGCGTAGTTGAACGTCTCGCCCAGGTCCCACTCGTACATGTCGTACTCGTTCATCCCGACATAGCCGGCTTTGTAGGTGAGCGATGTCGTTTTCCAGATCCATTCGTTGAAGTCGCCGGAGCAGATCGAGAGGCAGTAGCGGCTGACCAGCGAGGGGACGCGCATGGCGGTCTTGCCGCCGTAGGAGAGGCCGTAGAACGCGATGCGGTCGGGATCAACGAACGGCAGTGAGGCGAGCCAGTCGGTCGTCTGCTGGTGCTGCGGGACGATGATCGAGAAGAGCGTCTTGCCGATCGGCTGGGCCTTGCGCTGCAGGACGCGGAATTTATCGCCGCCGATGTACGGGTTCTGCGGCGCGTAGGTGACGAAGCCCTGTTCGGCCAACCGGCAGGCGAAGCGGTGATAGAAGTGGCTGTCCTGCTTTGGGTTGGCGACGTCGGAGGGCCGGCCCTCCAGCCCGTGCTGGCAGACGACGACCGGCCGCCGCTCGCCCGGCTTGATGTCCTTGGGCACGAGCAGGATGCCATAGGCGAAGACGTCGGGGTAGACGTCGAGCATCACCTCGAAGCCGACGTATTTCGGCTCGTCGTAGATCTGCCGGGTCCGCGGGTTGGACGGCAGGAGCTTCTGGTCGAACCGGCCGATGATCTCGCTGGCGAAGTAATCGCGATACCATTCGGTGCTCTGCCGCCATTTGTCGGCCGAACTGTGATCGGCCTTGGCCCAGAACCGTTCACGCACCTGTTCGGAGTTTCGCACGAGGGACTGCGTGAACTCCTGCATCTGGTCGATCTGCCGCTTGAGCCGGGCTTGTGGATCGAAGTCTTTGCGGAGGTCCTCGGGCGCGGGACCGAGCGGGGCGAGATCGCCGGGGACGCCCAGGCCCGTGAGGAAGCTGTGCAGCGCGGCAGGGCTGCCGAATGGGCCGCGACCGTCGTCGCCGCTGACCTGCAACTGGATCGAACCCTGCTTCGCCCGAGCGACTTCGGCGCGCACGTCCTCCAGCTTCGGCGTGACGAGCCGGCCCGGCGTCGCTCCCTTGCGGCCGTCGCGCTCGGGCGGCGGGCCGCTTACTTCGGGCGCGCGGCAGGCCTCGATCACCAGCGCGCGAGGCGCGATGAGGTTGGCGATCTCGGCGTCGCCGAAGGCGTTCAGCAGGCCGAACACGTTGCGGTAGATCGGCTCCCGCCAGAGGTCCTCCCGCGGCCCGAAGTAGCCGCTGACGCCCGTGGCCTTGATCCGCGGGTCGAGCGCCGCCGCATCCAGCGCCAGCAGCCCGCCCTCGCCATAGCCAAAGACGCCGATCTTCGTCGGGTCGCCCTCGTCCCGGGCGAACCAGTCGACCGCCGCCAGCACCTTCTGGACCTCGTATCCGATGATGTGTCGTCCCATCTCGAAGGCGGGGCGGTAGACGTACTCGCGGTGCGGCTGGTTCGTCCGCTGCCCGGAGGGCGGCATCGAGAACGTATCCGACCGGTCCACCAGCGTCGGCACGATCACGCGGCACGCGCTCTCGGCCAACCGCCGGGCGAACTGGCTTTCCGCCGGGACGCCCGGGGCGAGGCCGGCGATCATCTCGGGCGTCTGATCGGCATCCGGAATCGCGACCACATCCGCCAATGCCCGTCTGCCCGTTGGGACCAGCAGCAGCCCCTCGCCTGCGATTTGTTCCATGACCGGCCATCGCACCGCATACGCATCAAACCCGGCGCCGTGGGCGACGAGCGCCGGAGCGTTCGTCGCGGCGATCAATTCCGGGGCGTCGAACGGCGTCCGCGGATCCACGAGCCCGAGGATCTTCGCCAGCCTCGCGCGATCTGGCACCGCCGGCCGATGCTGCGCCGCCTCCTGGGTTTTCTGGATGAGGAAGCGATCGATCCCCGCGACCATCTGCGCCGCGAGATCGCCCTGGGCCGTAAGCGGCTGCGTGCCCGGGAGCGGGTCGGCCATGCAAGGGATGGCAACGAAAACCAGCACAAGAAGGCATGTAACTTTCGACACAGCCGCCCTCCGTGGAAGGGATCCGTTGATCGAACGAGATGAGATCATCCTTGCTTATTCGGGAATCGATGCCGCGTTGAGATTTGTTGTTCCGCCACATACCGCGCGGGACTCGCCTGCAGCTTTCGGGTACAACTCGGGGCGATGAGTGGAGCGACCGGGAAACGTTTGTTTGGCCTTGCAAGCGGCGTGCTCGCGATCGCCGCCCTGGCGTTCGGCTGCCATTGGCACGACGAGACGGCGGCGCGGCCCGAGCGAACCACCGAGCCGTCGGCTGCGTCCGGGCCGGCCGAGCCGGCCGCGGCGCCCACCTCGGGTCCCACCCCGGTCCAATGGAGCGACGCGAACAAGAACGTGACGCTCCGCTATCCCGGGGACTGGAAGGCAATGAAGAATCCGGACTACGAGTTGATGATCGTCCCGGCCGGCGCCGCGGGGGACGATCGGCGGATCACCATGGACGTGCCGGACCTGCCACCCCATCTGCCCTTCATGATCCAGATGTCGCGCGTCGAGCACGATTACGTGCAGGACCTCAAGAAGGAACACCCCGACCTGCAGGTGAAGGATTCGGCCGACGCGAAGGTCCCCGAGTCAACGGCCCGACTCATACGCTCCGTCTGGCACCAGAACGGTGCCGCCTGGGATGACGTCGTCTTATTGATGATCCACGCCAGCGGCGTCTATATCCTCGACGCCCGCACTCCCGACGCGCAGCTCGCCCCCACGCGGGCCGTGTTCGATTCGATCCGCGGCTCCCTTGTCTGGACCAAGCACTGACCGAGCGCGCGTCAATCGTTTGAGAACGTCAGTCGCGAGAACGAGACCGAGATGTCGGCTCGGAATGTGCAACCCTTGCCGATGCATCCCCGCTCCATGAACGTGATCGTTTTAACCTCGTTGCCGGTGAGCGGCAGGTGATGGACGAGCCGCTCGTACGCCTTCATGTCATTGATCACGGGCGAGAGCAGGAACCCGGCCGCGGCCGAGCCGGGCGACGTCCGGCAGGCGCGCGTGCGGCCGTCGCGGCTGGTGGCGGCGAAGGAAAGCTCCGGGCTCTTGTACAGCATCGCGAGCAGCTTACCGGCGGGGGTTGGCTGAAACGCGATCTGAACCCAGACGGGCCCGTCCGCCGCCGAGGGAATCGGGATCGGGGTGTTCAGGCGGCCAGTGACTTGGCCGAGCGGGGTGAATTTGTAGTGACCGGGATGAGCGGCTTTGCGCAGCACGAGGAAGTCGCGCGTTTGACGTTCGATGGTGTATCGGGTCAGAAACTCGGGCCAGGAAGGACCGTCGTCGGCGGTGGGGAAACGGTCGAGCGGGAAGTCGCCGTCGCAGATTCCCAACAGCAAATGACCCGGCGCGGCCGGGCCGCGGAGATGATCGGCGTTGAGGTTCGCCAGTTCCGGGGTGTACGCGCTGTAGCTCTGGAAGACGGGCCGCGGATCGTAGTTCATTCCGCTCGCAACCGGGACGGCGGAGCTCCAGGGGTAGATGTCGACGGAGCCATTGATGTTCGGCGCCCGCGACTCGGAACGAATGGCGGCCTTTGCGTTCTCGTAAGCACTCGTGAGGGACGAGGTGCCCCGCGCCAGATCGGCGGCCGCACGCAAGTTGGGGCCGACTTCGCCCATGAGCGAATACGCGTAGTAGGTGGGCAGGGCGAATCCGGTGCCGGAGAGGACCGCGTTCCACGTAACGGCGGTTGCCGCGAGCACCGTCGCGATGAGGGCGAGTTGTCCGCGGCGAGCCGCGGCTCCTTCTGGCCAAAGCGACGCCGCGTAGAGCAACGCGAGGAACAGCAGCACGAACGCCGCCAACGGCGCGTGCAGCGCATCGTGGCGGACGAATCCCCACTTAAACGTGGCGAACAGGATGCCGCCCAGCGCGAGCAGCGGCAGGGCCGCCGCGGTGCGGTCGCGCTTCCACAGGGGCCTGCTGACGACGACGACCAGCAACCCGGCCGCGGCGACGAAACAGAGCAGGTCGATCGGCGGCAGGCGCGACGCCCATCCGGTCGGCGGGTTGGGCGGCGCATACGACATCGCGTCCGTGTACCCGGTCGTGATCTGCATGGAGAGCCGCACGTAGTCCGGCAGGTCCGACATACGCTGGCCCGCCAGAAGGTCGAACGCGAAGAAGAACGCGAGGAACAGCAGCGGAATAATCGGGACCTGACGCCGCCGGAGTTGGGCAATCGTCAGTGGCACGATCACCATCCCCGCCGCGACCAGGTATGTAAATTTCACGAGTGAGGCGAGCGCGACGGCGGCGACGAGCAGGATCGACGTAAATGACGTCGGTTTGGTCTTCGGATCGAACGCGTAGACCAGCAGAAGTCCGATGAGGCACAACAAAGTCGCGCTCTGATGGAGGATGTCGAACGCCGCGACACCGAGGGCGGCGAGCATCCACAGGAGCAGCACCGCGGGGTTGGCGATCCGCCTTCGCCCGACGGCCCAGCAGCCGCACCAGAACGCGATCGCGAAGAACGCCCAGCCCAGCAGCATGAGCCCGAACGTATCCGGGTGGTACGCGCGGGTGTGCAGGAAGCCCCAGGGGCCGTAGGTGAAGACGAGGTCGTGTCCGAACCGCAGGTGGCGGGCGAACAGCGCGTTGAGCGCCAGCATCCATGAGTCGTCGATGCCCGACGATCCGATCACATACGGCTTCCAGGGTACGAAGAAGCTAAGGCTCAGCAGGAGCGAAATCGCGCCGGCGCAGCGCCAGGCGCGGCTGGGATGACCGGAGCTTGTTTCGGCCGGCTCTTTCAACTCGACACCGTAGGCAGCCATCGTTGGCGTAGGGCCCAGAAGTACCAGTGCAGGTATTGCGGGAGCCAGGCGAACAAGCGAAAGCGGCTCTGTCCCGCGCTTCGGTCGCGCCAGGTTGCGGGCAATTCCGTGACGATGCCGCCGCCGAAGTGCGCGCGAACCGTCAATTCCAGGCCGAGCGAGAAGCCGGCGGCGCTTTGAATGGGCGTTCGGCGGAGATAGGCGGTGCGGTATGCCTTGAAGCTGTTCGTCGGGTCGTGGGTCGGGAGGCCGGCGAGCCAGTGGAGCGTCAGCCCCGCGCCGCGGCTCATGAGCCGCTTGAGCAGCGGGCCGCCGATCTGACGCCCGCCCCGCATATACCGGCTGGCGCAGACGACATCGGCGCCGGATTCGATGCCTCGGACCATGTCTTCGACGACGGACAGGTCATCGGACAGGTCGGCCATCGTGACGACGACCACTGGTGCGGCGGCCGCTCGCATCCCGGCTTCGATCGCATACCGCACGCCGCGGCCCAGATCGTTGCGAACCGGGCGGACGAGCGGCGGCTTTTGCTCCGGCGGGATCGATGCCAGCGCGGGCAGGGTATCGTCGCCTTCAAAGTCGTAGCAGACCAGCAGTTCGTAATCGGGCGGCAGCGCCGCCCGCGCCTGCCGGCAGTAGGCGGCGATGTTTACCCCCTCGTTGAACACCGGGAGCACGACCGAATATCGCGGCGCGTTCGATTCGCGGCTCATACCCGCCCCAGCGCGATTTCCTGACGGATCCACGGAATGACTTCATCGAGCATGTCGCTGAGGCTCGTGGCGGCCTCGTAGCCGAGCACCCGATGGGCCTTGCTCGTATCGGGGACGCGGCGCTGGACGTCGTACGGGTAGGCCTTATCACAGACGTAGCGGAACGGCTTGGCGGGACCATGGACCTTTTTCCAGATCAACTCGGCCAGTTCGAGCACGTCGCTTGCGACCGGCGTCGACAGGTTGAAATCTTCGTTCTTCGCGGCGGGATGGAAGATCGCGGTGGCGATGCCTTTGGCGAGGTCGCCGCCGTAGGTGTAGCAGCGGACCTGGTTGCCAGCGCCCAGCAGGTGGACCGGGTCCTGGCCCTTGAGGATCTTCTGGGCCAGGTCCGGGACCACGTGGCTCATCGCGAGCTTGATGTTGCCGCTGGGCACGTCCCTGTCGCCCAGCGCCCGGCGCTCGCCGATGCCGACACAGTTGAACGGGCGGCAGATCGTGTAGGGGAGCTTGTATTGTTCCCACGCGCCCTTGGCGAAATACTCGCATGCCAGCTTTTGAAACCCGTAGGTGCTGGAGGGCGGCGGACAGGCCTTCTCATGGCCCTCAGGCGTCGGGAACTGCGTCGCGTT
>DASXMX010000407.1:0-14835 GCA_036495445.1 Tepidisphaeraceae bacterium | reverse complement strand
AGGCTCCTGCCGAGCCGAGCCTCGCTCGACACGCTCGGCTCGGCAGGAGCCTCGCCCTCCCACTCTCATCCAATGCCGTTACCCGCGCCGTCCGCGCTGAGAGGCCTTCAATCCGCTAGAATGCCACCGTGATCAGTCGCGACGAAATCATTCTGGAGTATCTCGACCGCCTGCCGTACGCGCCATACCCGGTACAGGAGGAGGCGCTCTATGCCTGGGCGGCGGCGGAGCAAGGGGTGCTGCTGTCGGCGCCGACGGGAACGGGCAAGACGCTGGTCGCCGAGGCGGCGGTGTACGAAGGGCTGAAGACCGGCATGGGCGTGTATTACTCGACGCCGCTGATCGCGCTGACGGACCAGAAGTTCCTCGAATTGCAGGATCGCGTCGCGGGTTGGGGGTTCGAGCGCGATCGAGTGGGGCTGGTCACCGGGCATCGCACGGTCAACCCGGGGGCGCCGATCAAGGCGGTCGTGGCGGAGGTGTTGCTCAACCGGCTGCTGCACCCGGAGGTGTTTGACTTCGCGGACGTCGGCGCGGTGGTGATGGACGAGTTCCACAACTTCAACGAACCGCAGCGCGGGATCGTGTGGGAGCTGGCGCTGTCGCTGCTGCCGAAGCACATCCGCGTGATACTGCTGTCGGCGACGGTCGGGGCGGCCGACGAGTTCGTCAACTGGATGGCCCGCAGCCTCGACCGTCGGGTGACGCTGGTCGAAGGCAAGGAACGGCGGGTTCCGCTGCACTTCCACTGGGTGGGCGACGAGTTGCTGCCCGACTACATCGAGCAGATCGCCCGCGGGACGGACGCGCAGCGGCGGACGCCGGCCCTGGTCTTCTGCTTCGACCGCGAGGCCTGCTGGGCCACCGCGGACGTGCTCAAGGGGAAGGACGTCTTTGCCGAGGGACAGCGCAGGGCGCTGCTCGACCGGCTCGAACAGTTCGACTTTGCCATCGGCTCCGGCAACCGCCTGCGCACGTGCCTGACGCGCGGGATCGGCATCCATCACGCGGGATTGCTCCCGCGATACCGGCGTGTCGTCGAAACGCTATTCCAAGAGAAGCTGCTGCCGATCTGCGTCTGCACGGAGACGCTGGCGGCCGGCATTAACCTACCGGCCCGGTCGGTGTTGCTCACGACGCTGGTGAAGGGCCCAAAGGATAAGAAGAAGCTGATCGACGCCAGCGCCGCCCAGCAGATGTTCGGCCGGGCGGGCCGGCCGCAGTTCGACTCCGAGGGGCACGTCCTCGCGATGGCTCACGAGGACGACGTCAAGATCGCCCGCTGGAAGGCCAAGTATGATTCGATCCCGGAAAACACGAAAGACCCGGGCCTGATGGCGGCCAAGAAGACACTGCTGAAAAAGAAGCCCACGAGGCGGTCGAACGTCACCTACTGGAATGCCGAGCAGTTCACCAAACTGCAGACGGCCCCGCCGGTGCGATTGTCGAGCCGGGGGAATCTCACGTGGCGATGGCTGGCCTACCTGCTGGACGCGAACCCATCGGTCGAACCAATCCGCGGCGTAATCCACCGGCGGCTGATGGACGCACCGAAGATCGAGGCCGAGCTCAAACGACTCAACCGCATGCTGGTGACGCTGGCGCAAATGGGGATCGTCACTCTCGATCCGCCGCCCCCGGAAAGCTGGCGAAGGGCCGTCGAACCCGCGGGCGCCACGCCCCCCAATGACGCGGATTCGGTCAAGCCGGAAGACGACTCCGACGATTCCTCGAAACCGGAAAGCTCGCCCGCGCGCGTGGGCGATCTCATCAGTCGACTGACTTTGGGCGGTGCCGCCGCTTCAGCGGTGGCTCCCGCAGCCCGGGGTGGTGACAAGCGCGGGCCGGCTCAGCTTGAGCCCTACGAGGTGACGACCGCAACGCCAACCGAGAAGCTCAAGCAACTGACCGTCTTCCGTGCCGTTCATCCGCTCTATGGCATTTTCCTGATGGATTACCTTGGCAAGGCGGACGACGCCGAGTTGATCCAGATCCTGGAGAGTCTGCTGGAGATGCCGGGGTCGGTCGCGCGGTCGCTGCGCGTCCCGTGGCCCGACGTCCTGCCGCCCGGCCCGCTCGCCACCGAAATCGTCGACCCGGCGATCCTGACGCGCGGTCTGGCGAGCCAGGATGATCTATACCCCCCCGCCGACCAGAGCGACGTGCCGCCGGAATTGCGGAAGTATCCGGTGCCACTGGCCCAGAAAATGCGCATGCTGTTCGAGAACACAATCGACCACGCCGGCGGGCTGTTCGTCACCCCCGTCTGGGCCGCCGGGGACTTGCTCGCGCACGGCGGCGACTTCGACAAGTTCGTCCGCGCCCGCGACCTGGTGAAGCAGGAAGGCGTCCTCTTCAAGCACCTCCTGCGGATGATCCTCCTCTGCGGCGAGTTCGCCCAACTCACCCCGCGCGACGCGGCCCCCGCCGATTGGCAGGCAAAGCTCCGGGGATTCGCCGGCACCCTGACGACCGCCTGTCGCGCTGTCGACCCGCAATGCACGGACGAGATGCTCGAGGAGATGGAGGACTGATGCGGCACAGCCGGCCGAGGACGGCTGTGCAACGAGACTTCGCTCAATGTCGCGGATAGGTCGAGAGGCCGTTTTCGATTTGTTGGAGCAAGGCCGAGGAGCGATCGGGGCGGTGGATGTCGGGAGCCGGCGTCCATTGCTTGGCCTTTTCGTTCGGGCCGGATTCGTCGGGGCGCTGCTCGGTTTGGTCGGCGATCTGGATGTGGCTGCGGTGGGCGGGGTCATTGAAGTCGGGGGTGATGGTAATACGATACCGGGTTCGTTCGTGCCAATAGCGTACGATGTGGAATTCGCCACGGAAGGGCTCCTGCCAGCCGGTGAGGAAGACGCCCGGCTCAACCTCCTGAATCGGCAGCGAGATGGGCGGCGCGGCGACGATCTTCTGCATCGCCTCCGCCATCTGCTTGGGCGGCAGGTCGTACGCCGGGGATTGGACCAACGAATCGGTTGGCCGGGTCTGCGTCACGCAACCGACGGCCAACAGGCCCGAGATGAGCAGAACGACGCTTCGGATGATCCCGGCTCTGCAACCGGGCGCGCAGTTTGATTCGGTCAAGTTCGCTCCGTCCCTGAGAAACACAAACGAGGGAGGGCGAGGCTCCCGCCGAGCCGAGACGTTCAATAAGGCCTCGCTTCGGTGGGAGCCTCGCCCTCCCGGTTCAACTTACCAGTTCCAGTCCAAACCGCCCTTGAGCTCGGGCCGTTTCTTCTTCTTCCCGGGTGCGGCGGGCGTTGCTGCAGTCGCCGAAGGCGCAGGCGTCGCCGGCTCGGCGGCACGCTTAATTGAGAGGGAGATCCGCCGGGCGTCCTTGTCGATCTCGAGGATCCGCACCTGCACGTCATGCCCCGGCTTCACCACGTCCGACGCAGCCTTCACTCGATGGGGTGCGAGTTCGGAGATGTGAACGAGCCCTTCGAGCCCCGGCTCCAGCTCGACGAACGCACCGAAGTCGACCACGCGCGTCACCTTGCCGGGCACCACCGTGTCCACCGCGTACCGCTCCTTCACCTGCGCCCAGGGATCCGGGCCGGCCTGCTTGAGGCTCAGGCTCATCCGCTTGGCGTTGGGATCGAACGAGATCACGACCAGCTTGATCGTGTCCCCGTCCTTCACCACGTCGCTGGGGTGGCGGATCCGCTGCCAGCTCATCTCGCTGACCGGCAGGAGGCCTTCCAACCCTTCCTCCACCTCAACGAACGCGCCGAACGGCTCGACGCGCGTCACGCGGCCGGTCAGCGACGTGCCGACCGGATACCGCGACTCGGCGTTCGCCCACGGGTCGGGCATCGCCTGCTTCAGGCTCAGGCTCAGCCTACCGGTTTCCTTGTCGATCTTGATGATCTTCACGTCGACCAGGTCGCCGACCTTGACGAACTCGCTGGGATGCCGCCCGCGGCGGTGGCTCATCTCGCTAACGTGCAGCAAACCATCCACGCCGCCCAAGTCGACGAACGCGCCGAAGTCGGTCACGTTGCGGACGATGCCGCGGCGGGTCTGGCCTTCGGCGATCTCCGCCATCAGCTTCTGCTTCGCCTCTTCCTTCTGCCGTTCGAGCAGCACCCGCCGGCTCAGGACCAGGTTCCGCGCGTTGCGGTCGAACTGCGTGACCTCGGCGGTGATCCGCTGGCCGATCAGGGTGGAGATGTCCTTTTGGAAGTAGAGGTCGACCTGGCCGGCCGGCATGAAGGCCCGCATCCCCTTTACCTCGACCTCCAGGCCGCCCTTGTTCATCGCGGTGACGGTCCCCTCGACGACCTGGCCCACATCGAGGTTCTCCCACGAAACGTTGGTGCTGACGACGCCCTTGCGGTTGAGGATCAGGATGCCTTCGCGCTCGTCGTAGCGGTCGACGATGAAGTCGAACTCGTCGCCGATCTTCACCGTGTCGAACTGCATCAGCGAGCAGACGCCCTGGCTCTTGCCGCCGAGGTCGATGAAGACGTCGTCACGACCGATCGAGACGACCTTGCCGCGGCGGGCGCCGCCGGGCTGATGCTGCTGGGGCGCGGCGCCGGCCTGCTCGGCCCCGCCACCCTCGGGGCGCGGCTTGTCGAAGGCGTAGAGCTGGTCGACCGGAACGCCCGCCAGCGCCGCCTCGACTTCCTTTTCCAGCGCGGGGTCGGCGTCGGGGCGGAACTTTTCCTTGTACTCGTTTTGAGATTCCAAATTGGCCATATACCAAAACCGTCCTGAATACTGGGGAAATAGTATACCGGATGCGGGCAAATCGAAAGCGGGCGGAAGTCAATTGTCAAATGACGTGGGCGTCGCCCGTTTCCCCCTCTCCCGGTACTCCGGGAGAGCGTTGAGGTGAGGGTTTACGACCTTCCGCACATCGCCTGCAGCGACGGTCCGTACGGTGCCTTCGCAATCCCATGCTCCGTAATGATCGCGGTGATCAGCTCGTTTGGGGTCACGTCGAACGCGGGGTTGTACACGTTGACATCCGGCGGCGCGGTTTGCTTGCCCATCCCGCAGGAAACCTCTGCGGCGGCCCGCTCTTCAATCGGGATCCGCTTGCCGGTCGGCAGGGACAAATCGATGCTGCTGGTTGGGGCGGCGACGAGGAACGGGATCCCGAAATGCTTGGCGAGGATCGCCACCCCGAGCGTGCCGATCTTGTTGGCGACGTCGCCATTGGCGGCGACCCGGTCGGTCCCAACGATCACCGCATTGACCTTCCCCTGCGCCATCACGGCGGCCGCCATCCCGTCGCAGATCACGGTGACGGGGATCCCATTCTGCTTCAATTCGTAAGCCGTGATCCGGCTCCCTTGGAGCAGCGGCCGGGTTTCGTCGGCGAAGACGTGGAACTTCATCCCGCGCTCGGCGCCGACGTAGACCGGCGCCAGAGCGGTGCCATACTGGACCGTTGCGAGGCCGCCGGCGTTGCAATGCGTAAGCAGTTCGATCCGCTCGCGGCCGGCCGCGAGTTCCGCCAGCAGCTTTGCCCCGTGGTCGCCGATGGCGAGGCAAACGCGGTTGTCCTCGTCGATCATGCGGAGGGCTTCGTCGAGAATCCGCTGCTGAATGATCTTCACCAACTCCTGCGGCGTGGCGCGGTACTTCGGATGAATCGTGCCGCACTTATAGATGCGATCGAGGGCCCAGAATAGGTTGACGGCCGTGGGCCGGCTGGTCGCCAGATAATCGCAGACCTCTCTCAGTCGCGATTGCAGTTCAGAAAGTTGGGTCACATGGCGCACGCCGAGGTAGGCGCCGAACGCCGCGGCGACACCGATCGCCGGCGCGCCGCGGACGACGAGCCGCTTGATCGCGTCCCACATCTGCCGTTCGTCGATGATGTCGACGTAGACGGTCTCCGTCGGGAGCCGGGTCTGGTCCAGCAACCGGACGGCCTGGCCGGTCCATGAAATCGTTTGAAGCATTCGGCGGGATTGTAGTGGAACCGGTGCTGTGAGACGATGAGCGCGCAGGGGCTCATCTATGCGGATTCTGTTCGGATTGCTCGGCGTCGTCCTGATCGGGTACGCGGTCATCGATCTGCTCTGGACAACGTTTCTTGAGGGCGGCGCGCCGCTGACGACGCAGGCGTGCGCCCGCGTTGCACGCGGGATGCTCCGGTTCCAACATCGCTGCGCAACCCGGCGAGTCATCTCACTGACGGGGCTGGCCGCGGTCGTCACGACGGTGGCGATCTGGACGAGTCTCATGTGGGCCGGGTGGGCGTTGCTCTTTCTCGCCAGCCCCACGTCGTTCATTGATGCGAGCAACGGCCAGCCCGCCGGCGTGTGGGAGAAGATCTACATCACGGGCGACACGCTGTTCACGCTGGGCCTGGGCGATTTCAAGCCGAACGGCCATGTCTGGCAACTCGCAACCGCGGTTGCGGCGGGAAGCGGGTTTCTCCTGGTCGGGCTGGCGCTGGCCTACCTGGTTCCGGTCATCTCGGCCGCGACGCAAAAGCGGCAGTTGGCCGTCTACATCACGAGCCTCGGCCGCAACCCGGATGACATCATCCTGCGCGCCTGGAACGGGCAGGACACGACCGCCCTCGCACCGCATCTTCAATCGCTGACCGGTCTGCTCGCACTGCTGGGCGAGAACCACATCACCTACCCGATCCTTCACTATTTTCACGGCGCCAACCGCATCCGCGCCGCGGCCGCGAGCGTCGCCGCGTTGGACGAGGCACTGACGATCCTCGAATGCGGGCTGCAGCAGGGGTGCAGCCTCGATTTGCCGTCACTGGGAGCGGCACGCGAGTCGATCACGTCGTACCTCGACACGCTCAAGCCCGCCCTGATTGTGCCGGCCCGCGCCGCCCCGCCGCCGCCGTCGTTGGACAACCTGCGTGGCATGGGCGTGCCGGTCGTGAGCGATGAGCTGTTCGCCCGCGCCATCGCCCTGCTGAGCGAACGGCGGCAACTGCTGCTGTCAATGGTGATCAACGAAGGATGGGACTGGTCGGCGGTGTGGCCGGAAAGTCCGATGTCCGCCCCGCCGCAGACGAATGCGCCCAGCATCGCAGGAACGACGCCGGAGTCGGTATCGCCTTAATCTGAGCCGAACCATCGTGTCATCCTGAGCGGAAGCGAAGGATCTCTGGTGCGGCTGGCGTTTTCGCCGACGAGATCCTTCGCTGCCGCTCAGGATGACAAGGAATCGCGCCCTTCGGTCAGCCCAGACCGGCCCGAACCGCCGCAAGCAGCGGTTCGAGTTCGAAACTGCCAGTGTGACGGGCACCATTGATGAAGAACGTCGGCGTGCTCTTGACACCGCTCTGCATGCCGCCGCGGAAATCTTCCTGCACTTTGGGCAGATGCGTATGGGCGGCCAGTTCCCGCTCGAACCGGGGAACGTCCAACCCAATCGACTGCGCGTAGCGGCTCAGGTCCGGGTCGTCGAGGTGCTGCTGGTTGTGTAAAAGCAGGTCGTGCATCTCCCAGAACTTCCCCTGGGCGGCGGCCGATTCGGCCGCCTCGGCGGCACGCATGGCGTGGCGGTGGACCGTGGTCACGGGGAAGTTGCGGAAGACGAACCGGAGTTGATCGCCCATCTGCCGCTGGATCTCCCGGACGATCGGCCGGACGGCGGCGCAGTGGGGGCATTCGTAGTCACCGTACTCGACGAGTGTCACCGGCGCATCGGGCGGGCCTTGAGCGTGATCGCGTTCGTTAACCGAAACGGCCAGAGGCGTGGGTTGGGCGGTGGGCATGGCGACTCCTGATTCGGGCAGCCCGTTCGCGGGATCCGGTAATCGTATGCCGCGAGAAAACCCGTCGCAGCGGATAAACATCAGAGCCGGGCCGTGTCGGCCCGGTCGAGCCGAAGGATCGTCTCCTCCGTATTCATCAAATAAGAGACGGACCTTCGGTCCGACCGGGCCGACACGGCCCGGCTCTGATTGTTTGGCGCCCCAGCGGAGTATTAATCCGGTGTCTGAATCTCGGTCGAATCCAGCGATTTGATAGAGATGTTCCGGAACGCGACGGGATCATTGTGGCCCGCAAAGCCGAAGAAGCCCTTGGTCCGCTGGAGGCCCGGGTGCTTGCTGTTGTGCATGAATTGGGAGCCGTCGTCGGGGTCGAAATGGCTGACGTCGGCATCGACGATGGTGGTGCCGTTCAGTTCCACCTTGATCGCGTGCCCCTTGACGACGACGTGCTCGAAGTTCCACTCCCCGACGGGGCGGAGGTAGCCGCGGTGGGCGGGGACGACGCCGTAGATCGAGCCGCAGAACTGGCGGGGGTCGAGGTGCTCGTACATCTTGGCGGTGTCGTCGAGGACCTGCAGTTCGCACATGCCGACGTAGGCGGTGTCGCCCTTGCCGGGATAGCGGATCGCCAGCCCGTTGTTCCCGGCGGGCGGGAGTTTGAACTCGAGCTTCGCTTCGAAATCGCCCAGTTCCTGGTTGAAGTAAGGGTCGCCGCCCTTTTTGGGCTTGCAGACGATCGCGCCGTCGTTCACCTCGTAGTTTTCGACAGGGCCGGCCCAGCCGGTGAAGTCCTTGCCGTTGAAAACGCGCTTGAAGCCGGGGTCGTTCAACTGCTTGTCGAGCGACTCGTTGGCTTCGTCGGCGCCGATCTCGCGGAGGTAGATGTTGCGGAAGCGGATCTCCGAGCCGTGGGTTTGGAGCTGGATTGGGCCGGTCGGCAGGATCGGGATCGGGTGCGGCGTGCCGTCGTCAATCGACTTGTCGAAGTAGTTGTCGAGCACCTGCCCGTCAACGGTGAGCTTGTCGTTGAACCAGACCCAGACCTTGGACCCGATCATCTTGATGTGGAACGTGTTCCACTGGCCGACCGGATTGTCGGCCCTGACCAGCGGCCACTTGCCGGGGTTGTCAGTGAAATCGTTCCACAGCGCGCCCGAGCCCTTGGGGGCCCCGAGCGCCGCGACTTCCGGGTTCTCCGGGTCCCAGATCTGCACCTGGGGATAGAGGCGAAGGTAGATGCCGGAGTCGCCGTTGTGCTGGACCATGAGCCAGTCGACCCACATCTCGAAGTCGCCGTAGGGCTTGTCGGTGGTGAGGAAGACGCCGTGGCCGTCGGAGACGAGTTCGCCTTTGTCGGCATCGACGTGCCAGTGCTGCTTCATGTTCTCGTTCCACGCGGCCTGCTTCTGCTCGTGTTCGTCGTCCGGAAGCTTGGCTTCGACGTAGCGGCTGTAATCGCCCTGGCGCCCGTGCCAGCCGGTCAGGTCTTTCCCGTTGAAAAGGTTCGTGAAGCCTTCCGGGGGCGTGTTGAGCGGGCGGTCGGCCGCCGGCGCGGCGGCGCAAAGGGCGCCGAACAGAATCCCCACAAACCCGATCGTGCGACGCATGACGCTGCTCCTTCTCTTTGAATCTAACGAACGCGTTATGAATTAGGCGTTGCGGAACATGGTCACTGAAGTGACCAAGCCTGGCAAGCGGTGCGCAGACGACTTGGCGCATAGGGCGCGCGTCCTACAATCACCGCCCCTTGCCCGAGCCGACTCAATCCATCCTCCTGTTCCACGTGACGGGCGAAGACCGTCCGGGGATCACCGCGACGCTCACCCGGATCATGGGGGCGTCGCGCATCGAAGTCCTGGACATCAACCAGACGGTCATCCACAAGACGCTGTTGCTGGGGATGATGATCCGCATCCCGCCGACGGTCGAATCGACGTCGGTGCTGAAGGACCTGCTGTTTGCGGCCCACCACGCCGACCTGCGGCTGCGCATGACGCCGGTGGATGACGACCAGTACGACGCGTGGGTCGCGCGGCAGGGCAAGCCGCGATACATCCTCACGCTGCTGGCGCGCCGGCTCGCGGCCGAGCACCTCGCCGCGGTGTCGTCGATCCTGGCCGATCAGGGGCTGAACATCGACATCATCACCCGCCTGTCCGGCCGCCCGCCTCGCGTCGATGATGGGCAGCCGCGCCGCGCGTGCGTGGAACTTTCAGTCCGCGGCGAACCGCGCGACCAGGACGCGCTGCGGGCCGCCCTCATGCAGGCGACGCAGGAGCACCCGATCGACCTCGCCTGGCAGCGTGACAATATCTATCGCCGCATGCGGCGGCTCGTTGCGTTCGACATGGATTCGACGCTCATCCAGCACGAGGTCATCGACGAACTGGCCCGCGAGGCGGGCGTCCACCAGCATGTCGGCGCGATCACCGAGGCCGCGATGCGCGGCGAACTGGACTTCAATCAGTCGCTCACCCGGCGCGTCGCGATGCTTAAAGGCCTGCCGGAATCGAGGCTTCAGGAAGTCGCGTCACGATTGAAACTCACTGAAGGCGCCGAGCGCCTCGTCACCGCGCTCAAATCGTTCGGCTACAAGACCGCCATCATCTCCGGTGGTTTCGCCTACTTCGGCAAGCACGTCCAGAAGCGGCTCGGGATCGATTACGTGCGGACCAACGACCTGGAAATCGAGAACGGCGTCCTGACCGGGCGGGCCAAGGGCGAGATCATCAACGCCCAACGCAAGGCGCAGCTCCTGCAGGCGATCGCGGCCCAGGAAAACATTTCGCTGCAGCAGACGATCGCCGTGGGCGACGGAGCCAACGACCTCCCCATGCTGGCGGTCGCCGGCCTCGGCATCGCCTTCCACGCAAAGCCCCTCGTCGCCCAGACCGCCCGGCACAAGATCTCCACTCTCGGCCTCGACTCCATCCTCTACCTGATCGGCGTCCGGGATCGGGACCTGCTCGAGTAACGCTGCCGCCAGACAGACAGTCGCTCGGTCGGTCCGGGGAGAGTCGCGGAGTCGGAAACCGGGACGTTTCGGAATATCCAACCGGGATGCAGAAACATCCCGATTTGCGCGGATGCTTCTTTGGTGGGCGTCTGGCAACACTTGGCCGCCTGAATTGTCTTAAAATAAGCCATTGGCGAATCGTGCGTTGCGAAAAAAGTTAGAGCTCTTCAACAGAAGGACATCGTATGCAATCCGCCCGCAATAAAGCGCTCCGGTACGGTCTGCTGTCGTTGGTTCTGGTCGGGGCCGCGTCAATCCTGCTGGCTCAGGAGCGGCAGCAGCGCACGCGCATGCGGCCCGAGGATACCGAGGTCTGGAAGCCCGAGCCGCCGGTCGTCACGCCGGCGGCGGAGAACAATGCCCCGCCGCCGTCCGATGCCGTCGTCCTCTTCGACGGCAAGAACCTCTACCAGTGGGTGAAAGCCGGCACGCAGGAGCCGGCGACGTGGGACGTCGTCGGCGATGGCTCCATGAAGGTCGACAAGAAGGGCGGCAACATCGAAACCAAACGCCGCTTCAAGGACTACCAGCTCCACGTCGAGTACCGCATCCCCGAGGACATCCAGGGCAGCAGCCAGGGCCGCGGGAACAGCGGCGTGTTCCTCGCCTCCACCGGCGGCGGGGACGCAGGGTACGAACTGCAGGTCCTCGACAACTACAACAACAAGACCTACGTCAACGGCATGGCCGGCAGCATGTACAAGCAGGCCATCCCGCTGGCCAACGCCTGCCGCAAGCCCGGCGAGTGGCAGTCCTACGACGTCATCTGGAACGCCCCGCGCTTCAAGCCGGACGGCTCCCTCCAAACCCCCGCCTACGCCACCGTGATCTTCAACGGCGTCCTCGTCCTCAACCACTTCGAGCTCCAGGGCGAAACCCTCTACATCGGCAAGCCCCGCTACCACGCCTACGACACCGCCCCCATCAAGCTCCAGGCCCACGGCGACGCCAGCTCCCCCATCAGCTTCCGCAACATCTGGGCCCGCGACATCCCCGATACCGCCAGCATTCCATTTGAGATGCCAAAGCCGGGGGAGAACGCGAAGAAGGCGGAATGAGGGCAGGCAGTCAAAGCCGGATCCTTCTATCGGTTCCCGGAGCAGGAGTTCGCGTGTCGAACCGGCAGAAAGACAAGAGCAATCCGTCCGGATCTTCGCCAGGGGCACCGGAATCGCTCGGCGGCGGACCGCTCATCGCGGCACTGCTTCTTGACAGGCTGGACTTCGACGTTGCGGTCGTCCAGCACGCGATTGGCGCGGGCACGATTGCCGGAGTGTCGGCCGCCCACGTACGGGTCGACAAGGGCGTCGTTCATTGCAGACTGAACGACGAGATGCTGTTCGCCGCACCGATGGGCGCGCCATATCCGTGGTCGGATCTGGAAGGACCCTGCCATACGTCGTGGATGTGGCCGAAAGATAAACCGGCGCTCAATCTTAAAGGCCACAAGTCGCACGTCCTGGTGACGGCGGTGAACGGATCGGCCGACGCGATTGCGCGTCGCGTGGTCTTCACCCATGCAGTGGCCCGGCTCGCGGGCTTGCCCGGCGTTGTCGGCGTCTATTGGCCCGAAGCGACGTTAGTCCACTATCCGCCGGTCTTTATCAAGATGGCCGCCATAGCAACCCCCAAGACGCCGCCATTATATCTCTGGGTGGATTTCCGTGTACTGCAAGACGATAGCGGCACCTTCACGTGCTTCACCACCGGCCTCGCCCCACTCGGGTTGATGGAAATGGAAATCACGGGGCTGTCCATGCCGCCCGGCGAGCTGCGCAACTGGGCCATCAACATCGCAGTCTACATGCACAAGCGCGGCAGCCCCATTCCCAACGGCGACACCATCGGGGCCACGGCCACCGAACAACTCCGAGTCATCTACGGCCGTTCCCACTTCGGGGCCAAGGGAACGGTCATGCGATTTGGCCGAGACGGGTGACCGGCCGGGTCACCTGCGAAATTCAGAAACGTCCCGCTTTCTTCGCACGACTATGCCGGGGTCTTGGAGTCGTCCGCCCGCCCGCAGGGCAGGTCGCGGCGGCGGCTGGCAATAGAACCCGTGTGGTGGCTGGGAATTGGACTGGAGGCTACGGGATCGGCCGTCTGCCAACGTTGATTTCGATCGTTCCCGCCTCGATCGGGTGGTTGGGTATGATCCGCGTCCAATTCTTCGCAAGTTGAATTCCGTCGGATTCGAATGCTTCGCCAACGTCCCGGATCATTTGCGCGAGCCCGTCTGAGCAGGGTTCGGCGGTCATGCCGACGCCGGGAAATGATTCCGCTGGAGACCAGCTGAGGGCAATCGTTCCCCACCATCCGCACTCTTGAAACACTGCCTGGAGCTGGCCTGCAAACGTCCGCGCCTCGTCGTCTCCGCGCCGCACGATGAACTGGCACCGTTGATTCGGATATTTCCCCAATACCT
This sequence comes from Tepidisphaeraceae bacterium, assembly GCA_036495445.1. Taxonomy (GTDB): domain Bacteria; phylum Planctomycetota; class Phycisphaerae; order Tepidisphaerales; family Tepidisphaeraceae; genus DASXMX01. Next base: position 1,680 of record DASXMX010000407.1, on the reverse strand, counting down.
TCTTGAAGGTTCCTTTCCCCGCCTCGGTGACCTGTCGGCGGTCAGTGCGGCGGTGCGCAGCCTCGGCGATTCCTCGGGCGGCTTCGAGTTCCGCCTTGAGTGCGATTATTTCTGATTCGTCAAATCGGCGGCAGATTCGATCAAGGCCATGCCCCACTAAGCCAAGCAGCGCAACGACGCCCAGGAGCGGAAGCGTGCGACCGTTGGGCACATGCCGGATTTCGAGATAGACGTAGAGAACAAACAGCACTACGCCGCCCCATTGCAGGATTGAAGCGGTGCGCGTGATCGTGGTCCGGCTGGGTTTTCGCAGCAAGGGAGAACCTCCGATGATGACGCTCGCTTTGTTTCTCGCGGTCGCCCTGCCGAAGTCGCCCGGCTGGAAACCTTGATCGCAAAACCGGGACGTTTCTGAAATTCGATGCTGTTATTCAGAAAGGTTTCCGCATCGTACTACTTCAACACCGGCAACAGGATGATCTGCCGCAGGTCCATGACCGGTCCGGTCGGCGACTGGGGTTTAAGGCAGAACGTGTATTTGCCGGCCTTGTCGAGCGTGATCGTGCCGACTTCCAGGAACGTGAACGTGTGGTAGCTGCCGGTGTTCTTCGTCGAATAGTCGATCGTCTGATCCGCGACGGTAAGCCGCATCGGCTTGGTGACCGGGCTGCCCTGCATTACGACGACGATGAACTTTTCCGGCTTGCTGACTTCAAAGTCCCAGCTCACCCAGTCCTTGGGATTCGACCAGTAGCCCAGCGTGTTCTTGTCCGGCCGGAACTCGTATCGCAGCCGCACGCCGTGGACGGTCGCATCATGCGCGTGCAGGGTGATCGAGAGGTCGCCGGACTGCACGATCGGCTTGCCTTCGGGCGCCGGCGTAAACACCAGCGACTTCACCGCAAGCGGCTTGTTCTTCTCGGCCGGGTCGGTGTCGAGGGTGATCGTCCGCTCGTTCTCGGTGTCGAGATAAACACGTCCCAGCTTCACCTCCGTCGCAGCACCGCTCGCCACGCCTTGAAGCTTCTTGTCGCCGAGCGTGACGCTGACCTTCCCCCCGGCGGCGTTCTCCAGCCGGGCCTCCACGTCATACATGCCCCACCGGCTCGGCTTGTACCGCCCCTGCACGTGCGATCCGGCCTGAGACGGGCTCCACACGACGACGCCGTCGGGATCGCTCGCCGCGTTGTCCGCCCGAGCGGACGCGCCGCCGGCCAGGAGGATGACGCAGAGCCACACGAACCTTCGGTCAAGCATTTCCGGCTCCTTGGTCAAGAATGAACGCGAAGCGGACCTCGCGAGGGTATCCCCTCCAACTCACGACGAAATCCGAGCCTATGCCCTCCAGATTTACCTTCCAAAGGCAGGTCACGCCATCCGTTGCACGAGATCGATCGGGTCTTGGAGTGAGTGCGTGGCGGGAGGGAAACTTCATTGGTGGGGGTAGCCGCAAAACGGCAAGCGGCAGTCCTCGGGCGCGTGGACGTTTCCCAATCGGGTGCATTCACTGCACGGAAGTTTCTCTTGCTCCCCGCGTTGGGTCGGGGAGCATGGGAAACGATCGGAAACGGGTCTCGTGAGCGGTGCGCAGGCCGTCGCGCAGCGGATGCAACCGGCGTGACGCGAGCCGGGGTCGAACAAAGGGCCGAACAAAGTCGGCTATAACGCCCGAGCGCTGAG